>CAYGPD010000001.1:0-38959 GCA_964351655.1 uncultured Hyphomonadaceae bacterium
TTTTGATTAGCTCAGCTTTACGCTCAACAGTAATCGACATCGTGTTACTCCGTATCAAAATTAAAAACACGGACCGGAATGAACCGTCCCGCACGAACTTCGCCAAGAGCGACTGCTTTTTCACCTTCTTTTGCTAATGCGATCCGAGATGCATCTTCCCCGTTTACAATACGAGGGCGACGCTTTTCTTTGAAAGCTTCAACCAAGTGAGGCAAAAGAACGATTTCGCGGCCTTGCCTTAGTTTTGAGGCGTCTTCCCGATTAATGGCCAGCGCCGGGATGTCGTCCAGCGCGGTCTCAATCGGGACCAATTGACCCTCAAGTGCATCTCTATCGCCGATTTCGACGAACTTTTCTAGTGTTATTGACGATTCTTCGCAAAAACTTCCAACACGAGTCCGTCTTAACGCTGCAACATGCCCTTCCACACCCAGTTTATCGCATATATCGCGGGCTAATGCGCGGATATAAAAGCCTTTGCCACTGGTCACAGAAATAACGGCAAGGTCCTCTGAGGGGCAATTTTCCAGAGTGGCAGAATAGAGGTGGACTTTTCTGGCGTTAAGTTCGACCGTTTCGCCATCTCTTGCAAGATCATAGGCGCGTTCACCATTGACCTTAATGGCGGAGAATTGAGGCGGAATTTGTTCTATCTCTCCTACAAAGGAGGAGAGTGCCTGTTCTATCTGTTCAGGGGTAGGGCGTGCGTCAGAGGTGGCGGTGATGTCACCCTCTCTATCTTGTGTGGTTGTTGAACTACCAAACCGAATGGTGAAGCGATAATCTTTGTCGGCATCCATCACATAAGGAACAGTTTTTGTTGCTTCGCCAAATGCGATTGGCAAAATGCCTGAGGCGAGGGGATCTAATGTTCCACCATGGCCAGCCTTCTGCGCATTGAGTTGCCAGCGGGTTTTTCCAACTGCCTGGGTTGAGGTGATGTTTTCAGGTTTATCCAGAACAAGCCATCCGTGGACCGGTTGGCCTTTTTTGCGTTTACGTCCCATGGGAATCTCCAATGCCATTCTGACGGCTTGGACGCCAGAGTGGGGGTATTATTTCTGCATGATAAAAAGCATGTCGGGTAGGACATGGTTTGCGTGGTATCTCAGGAATATATGATTTTTATTTACTGTGTCCGTAAGTAAGCAAAATACTTTGTTCTATCGGAGCCGTTGCGCAAGCTGTGAGTGTTGCCAGCAAAATCACAAATAAAGCACTACATATTGTTTTCTGGTTCATCATTGTCTTTTCTATAAAGGTCACGTGCGACCTCTGGTGACGCCAATAGTTTACCAATTCTACCAGCCTCTTCGTAGGATTCGTCTGGCAAAAACCGTAATTGCGGCGTAAATTTCATTTCGATCTCTTTTCCAAGATGACCTCTCAGAAAACTACTAGCACGATTTAGTCCGTGCACGACCTTTTCTTGTGCAATTTTATCTCCGCCCAACGGTGCAACAAAACAAGACGCGTGCTTCAGGTCTGGAGACACACGAATTTCAGATACAGTTACAGATACACCGGAGAGATCAGGGTCAGCAAATTCTTCACGCGCGAGTATATCTACCAGAGCGTGACGGATAAGTTCTCCAGCGCGCAATTGGCGTTGAGATGGTCCCTTAGAGGCATTGAATTTACGTTTAGACATTTAAGGACCTTTCTAGCAAAAGAGTTTGCGTTCTATCTGACTTTGAGTGGGGGCGGTCTCAAGGCAGCCACTTTACGGGCTGCTTCCATCATCTGTTCATGGCTATCAAACCAATCAACAGGCATGAAAAAGTCGTTTGCGCCTTCTACTATAAAGGCGATGTAGTGCTTTGTTGTGCGAATGTCTACTATTGCAGACCAATCTAACTGGGTTGTGATGTGTTTTCGCTTTATGAGAATACGTGATCTATCGATATTAAAATCAAACGATTGGGTTGTTTCATCATCTCTTCCATCACGATCTCTCGTGGCAAGGCGGGTAAAGATTAAAAACCAAGAGAGACCGGCGCTGGCTGCAAAAATAGTTGAAAGAAGATAAACCCAATAAGGGGTTACGTTATATTGGCTGAAGAAATTTTCAAAAAGCTGTAAAGTCGCTGCAGAAATAACCGGTGCTACCACACCGGCATAATATAAAGTTGTTGGCCCAAAACCTGACGTGCGCCTTGCTTTGATAAAACGCTTAAGCTGTTTGGGCGATATATGACCCGCTCTTGAAATATTGTCGCGATATGAAAGGTCGTCCCCAAGTGCATTATTTGGGCGATATGGCGCTTCTGTCATGGGAGGCTCGCTGTTCAAAATCGGGTCTTAAAATGCTCAGAATGCCACTATAAACAATATCACCTGAATAATTCGTTGTCTGTTTTAAGTATTGCGGGTCGATTTAAATAAAAAGACCGACACTCTTGAGAGTATCGGTCTTTTGAATTTGCGTGATGAAATCAGTCTATGCCAGTGAGCGTTCGATCAATTCAACTTTGAAACACTCAATCTGGTCATCATTTTTGATGTCCTGATATCCAATGAAGCCCATACCACATTCCATACCGGACTTAACTTCAGAGACTTCGTCTTTAAAGCGTTTCAATGTGGAGAGCTCGCCTTCATGAATTACGATGTTGTCACGTAGCAAACGCACACCACAGCCGCGTTTAACAACACCCTCTGTGATAAGACACCCAGCAACTTTTCCAAGTTTTGAAATGTCGAATACTTGAAGCACTTTTGCGTATCCAAGGAATGTTTCGCGACGCTCTGGAGCCAACATGCCAGAAAGAGTAGCTTTTACGTCATCAATTAATTGATAGATAATTGAATAATAACGAATTTCTACGCCTTCTTTTTCTGCAAGTGCAAGCGCTTGTTTGTTTGCACGTACGTTAAAGGCAATGATTGGCGCTTGAGAAGCTTTCGCTAGTAGGATGTCACTTTCAGAAATTCCACCAACAGCACCGTATACTACGCGTGCTTTGACTTCTTCGGTAGAAAGCGTGTCCAGTGAGTGTGTAATGGCTTCAATAGAGCCTTGTACATCACCTTTAACAACCAATAGAGCTTCTTTAGCCTGTTCGGTTACAACACCATCTTTTAGACGCGCAAGCATGTGCTCAAGAGATGCGCGTGCACCTGGAGCAGACGCAGCTTTGTTCTTGATCATACGTTGACGGTAAGCAGTGATTTCACGTGCACGAGACTCGTTCTCGACGACAACGAATTGGTCGCCAGGAGAAGGTGGCCCATCAAGTCCAAGGATTTCGGCTGGACGAGTTGGTCCTGCTTTATCCATTTGTTGATTGCGTTCGTTCACAAGTGCACGAACCTTACCCCATTGTCCGCCTGCAACGACGATGTCACCGCGCTTCAAAGTACCACGTTGAACAAGGACAGTTGCAACAGGGCCGCGTCCTTTATCCAATTTGGACTCGATAACAGTACCATCAGCTTCACGATCTGGGTTAGCTTTCAATTCAAGCATTTCTGCTTGCATAGAAATAGCTTCCGTCAGCTCTGTGAGGCCAGTCTTTTTCAGTGCAGATACGTTGATAGCTTGAACATCTCCGCCCATGGCTTCAACTTGAACATCATATTGTAGGAGTTCAGTTAGAACCTTGGTTGGGTCAGCATCGACTTTATCCATTTTGTTGACAGCGATGATGATTGGAACGTCAGCCGCTTTCGCATGCTTAATGGCTTCGATTGTTTGAGGCATAACACCGTCATCAACCGCAACAACAACAATCACAATATCAGTGACATTTGCACCACGTGCGCGCATTGCAGAGAATGCAGCGTGACCGGGTGTATCAAGGAATGTGATTTTTTCGCCTGACTTCACTTTTACTTGGTATGCACCAATGTGTTGCGTGATTCCACCAGCTTCACCACCAACCACATCTGTTTGACGCAATGCGTCCAGTAGTGATGTTTTACCGTGGTCAACGTGACCCATGATTGTCACCACAGGTGGGCGAGTTTTCATGTCTTCATCAATGTCAGCTGGTCCTTCAAGACCAATCTCAACGTCTGATTCAGAAACACGTTTAATTGTGTGTCCAAACTCTTCTACGATCAATTCTGCTGTATCAACATCTAGAGTATCGATACCACGGATCATCTCGCCTTGCTGCATCATGAATTTCACAACGTCAGCAACACGTTCTTTCATACGGTTTGCAAGTTCTTGAACTGTAATCGTTTCAGGCACAGTTACTTCACGAGACTGTTTTTCAGTCTCTTGCTTGCCCATTTTCATGCGGCGTTCGCGTTCTTTTTGCTTCGCACGATTGTAAGAAGCAAGTGAACGTTGACGATCTTCATCTGCACCGAGGGCAGTTGTGATTGTCAATTTACCTTGACGGCGTTTAGGTTGGCTGCGGCGTGATGGAGCAGGTTTGTTGCGATCATCACTTTGTTCTTCACCAACTGGACGCGCTTTTTTGATACGACCACCTAGCTCTGACAATGTATCAGGATCAGGTGGAGGACCTTCACCCTGAATTTCTGCAGGCTTAGAGCTTGGCTTATCAGGTTTGGTAATACGTTTTTCACGTTTTTGCTGAGGTGTCTCAGCTTTGGCACTGACGTCTGCGCCCGCTTTTTTGCGTTCGGCTGCTTCGAGGGCTTCTTCCTCAGCAGCTTTACGTGCATCGATTTCAGCTTGCTTACGCGCTGCTTCTTCAGCTCTGCGGCGTTCATCGGCTTCTTCGCGCTCTTTTGCTTCAGCGTCGAGAGATTTGGCTTTTTCGTTGCGCAGTTTTTGCGCAGCTTCCATCGTCTCGCGTTCAGCCTTACGCTTTTCTTCGTCAGCTTTACGCTTAGAGAGGGCAGCTTGACGTGCTCTTAGCTCTTCTTCCGATAGTCCAAGTTTACGCGCTGCAGCAGCTGCTGCAGACATCGGTTTTCCGCCTTTTGAAGGTGCGCCACCCGGACGGGAATTATTATTAGGTACAACTACACGCTTTTTCTTTTTGGTTTCAACGACCACTTGTTTGGACCGTCCGTGAGAAAAGCTCTGCTTAACCGTGCCACCTGCCGCACCACCAGACACAGTCAGGGGTTTGCGACCGGCTGGTGCGCCGTTAGCATTGGAGTTGTTATTGTTCTGCGCGTCTTTAGTGTCGCTCATGCAAGTTCTTCATGTTGTGGCCGACTCGACAATTCGCTACGACCTTTAATTCAATTAAACCGCCAAAGACATCCAGTCTGACGGGCGCAACGGGCGGAAACCACCCAATCGCTCTACCTCAATGATCCAATTACGGGCGGATCGACCCTCTTTAACGATAGCGTGTATCACACGCTCCCGCCCTAAGGCCATGCCCAATTCCTCAGAAGTGAAACATCCGATGATTTTCGGTTGTTCCTCAACGTCGTCGTCGCCAAATACTGCTTTGGCAAGAGAAAGTATTTTCTTTCGGCCATCGCTAGCGCCATCCAAGGCTTCAATCAAGCAAGAAGGTTCAGAAAGTCGAATTTCTTCTCTAACTTGGTCAAATCCTAAGATAAGGTCTCCAGAGCGTTTTGCGAACCCCAAAAGGTCAAGACATCGACGAAACAACAATTGGTGTGTCTGTTCGGTCAATGCAATGTCGGTTTGCACAGATTGCTTAAAGGCTCTGGAAAAAGCTTTTTTAGATATGGCCATATCAATGGCTTCCGTTGATGCCGTGATCCATGCACCACGCCCCGGAAGGCAATTGGCAACATCGGGTGTCACGACATTATCAGGAGACACCACAAATCTCACCATAGCAGATTGTGGAAGGCTTGTCCCTGTCGAAATGCAACGGCGCATAGGATCCGTCAGCCCACCCGCTTTTTTCTTGGGTGGGCCGTTGTCGGTTCCTAAATCAATGTCATCGCCAGACTTTAAGTCTGGTTTGATATCATTCGTCTGTGTCGGGGGCAGGTTCTGAGTCATCAGATGTGCCCTCCGAGCTTAGGAAAGCAGCTTCAGCCGCTTCTAGATTTCCGAGTTCGCCTTCAAAAGCGGCTTCTGCGGCTTCAAGTTCGGCAGCACGTTTTGCAAGTTCAGCTTCAAGAACTTCCGCTTCTACCCAACCAGCTGTTACACGGGCACGTAGAATGAAGAGCTCAGCTGCATCACGTGTCATTTCACCTTTGACCAATAGCCCAGGCTGCCAGCGTTGCTTGCCACGAGAATCTGGTTCTTTCCAACCAATAAGGTCGTCGGGAACCAATCCTGCGAGATCATCAATTGTTTTGATACCTTCGTCACCAAAGCGCACCGCCATCACAGCCGTTACACCATCCATGAAGGCAACTTCATCAGTTACACCAAGGTCTTTACGTTTCTTGTCCATCGCAGCTGCAAGCAGCTCTAGATATTCAAGCGCACGTGCCTGCAATTCTTGAGCGACTGCTTCGTCAAAACCATCAACACTCGCGAAGTCGTCTATGTCAACATAGGCGATTTCTTCAATTGTTTCAAAGCCTTCTGACGCAAGCAATTGTGCAAGCATTTCATCAGCGTCAAGTGCGCGCATAAAGAGTGCAGTACGCTCTTGGAATTCTTTCTGACGACGCTCAGAGTCTTGAGCTTCAGTTGTAAGGTCAATTTGCCAACCTGTAAGCTGAGATGCCAAACGAACGTTTTGACCACGACGACCGATTGCAAGTGGGAATTGGCTTTCCTCAACAACAACCTCAACGCGGCCTTCATCCTCATCGACAACCACTTTAGAAACTTCAGCAGGTTGAAGGGCGTTTACAATGAATGTTGCTTCGTCATCTGACCAAGGAATAATATCGATTTTTTCGCCTTGAAGCTCAGACACAACTGCTTGCACACGTGCACCGCGCATACCCACACATGCTCCAACAGGATCTACTGAAGCATCATGTGACAATACACCGATTTTTGCGCGTGAGCCTGGGTCACGTGAACAGGCTTTAATTTCGATAACACCTTCGTAAACTTCTGGCACTTCTTGTGAAAAGAGGGCGACCATGAAGCTAGGGTGTGCACGAGAAAGGAAGAGTTGTGGGCCTTTAGGCTCGCGAGATACTTTATAAAGAATAGCGCGAACACGATCACCAGGGTTCAGGTTTTCACGTGGTAAACCATCATTACGACGAATAATTCCTTCACCGCGACCAAGATCAACAATAATGTTGCCGTGCTCGACACGCTTTACCAGACCATTGATAATTTGGCCTTCTTTATCTTTAAACTCATCATATTGGCGTTCGCGCTCTGCTTCGCGAACTTTACCAGTGATGACTTGTTTTGCTGTCTGTGCTGCAACACGTCCAAACTCAAAAGGAGGAAGAATTTCTGTAAACTCTGTACCAATTTCTGCGTTAGGGTCCATTTCACGACCTTCCTCTAAAGAGAGGTGGTGTGCAGGATCTTCAACTTCTTCAACAACAGTTTGAACACGTGTAATGGTTGTCTCACCTGACTTAGGATCGATTTTTACACGGATGTCGTGCTCCTGACCATAACGTGAACGAGCTGCCTTTTGAATAGCTTCTGCCATTGCATCAAGAACAATCGTTTTATCGATTTGCTTCTCAGCTGCCAGAACGTTCGCAATTGCTAGGATTTCCAGCTTGTTCGCTGAAACGCCGATGGTGCTCATCAGTCATCCTTTCTTTGTGCTGGGTCGTCTAACTGGTTGACGTCCGCATTGTTGTTTTCAGAAAAGTCGTCTTGGTTGTCAGTGTCGTCTGTTTCAGTATCTTCAAACTCGTCGAATTGATCTTCGTCCAAGTCGGGAGCCTGCCCACGAGATTGTGCATCTTCGATCAGTCGGTCATTCATTATTAATGACGCTTTGATCATGTCGCTAATCGCGATATCGGCTTGTGATCCATCTTTAAGATCTAAGGAGACAATGCCGTTGGATTCGGCAGTTATCGCGCCTTGAAACCGCTTTCGACCATTTATAGGCATGCCAACTTCGATACGGGCCTCATGAGTAAGCCAATTTGCGAAATCTTTTGCACGTGTAAGTGGGCGATCAATTCCAGGAGATGATACTTCTAAATTGTATTCAGAGTGAATAGGATCTTCAACATCAAGAATAGGACCAATAGCGCGGGATAGTTTAGCGCAATCTTCAACATCCATCGTACCGTCAGGCTTTTCAGCCATGATCTGAAGAATAGGCGTGTTGGCTCCCATCATTCTAATACGCACTATCTCTAGTCCGATGCTCGTAGCTTCGGGTTCTATAATATCAAGAATACGTTTTTCGATTTCAGATAAGGCGCGCAAGATATGTCCGATATTAAATTGTTGTCGTGTTTTACAATATCAAAAAATGATATTTGAGGTGGCTTGGAACGAAAAGCGGCGGCCTAGTTGCCCGGGCCGCCGCTGTTCAATTTCAGCTTTACATATCTCTTACGCTAGCTTGACGAGTTTGTCGAGTGCCAGACCATTAGAAGTTTTTTGAGATTGGTTATCAGAACAATGTAGAGAAATTCGCGTTTTGCTTCAAATCAGTGACAAAATTAGATAATCCGAAAAATAGTAAACAATATAACACCTTATGTTAACCTTAGCTATGCATTGTTGAATTTAGACGCCACAAAAGTGTAGCCGTGCATATCGAGAGGGGTTTTTATGATCGAAAAATTTGAAGCGCCTAAACGTGACCCCATAAGTCAACAAATACTGATTTATAGCGAAAATATAGAAATAATCCGGATGCAGCGCGATATGTTGAAGTCATTTGGTGTTCGAAATATCATAGCGGCCAATTCTCCAGATGAACTTATGGAATTTGCAGCTGTGAGGAACATTGGGACTATCCTAGTCAATGGAAATAGTCGGGTGGATCCCCGAAAAATTATTGCCGCTCTACGTAATCAAGACAAAGTTCAAGACCCATTCTCACAGGTGTTTTTTGTAACCGGAAGCAGTTCGGCGCAACTTGTGAAGCTGATTATTATGGCCGGATATGACGGTATCTTATGTTTGCCGTTTTCACGTGCGCGCCTTTGGAAAACGATTGAGAAAATGAGTCTGACGCAAAGAACTTTTGTGCGTGTCGGCGAATATTTCGGACCAGATAGGCGTCAGGGTATCTTGCCGAATCAGCCCAAAACTGAGGAACGTCGAAAAGAAGAATTGATGAGAAAAGTTGGCGCAGTCTCTAATTAAGAGGTATGTGTGCGTTGAAAATCTAACCAGATTGGTGCGCAATCACCGAGACCTTTGGTTTGATAACGTGTTGTAACGTGGTCTTTTGGAGGATTTTTCCAATCGTCTGAGGACTGCGCTAACCAGTTGAATTTATCTGAATTTTCAAAGCGTTCCAGTGTCCAATCAGCATAATTTGCCCAATCCGTTGCGAACCGCACTTTTCCCTCAGGCTTTAAGATACGTGCTAGCGTTTCGATAAATTCAGGCTGAATCAAGCGACGTTTGTGATGACGTGTTTTGTGCCAAGGATCTGGAAACATAATAAAAATGCGATCAAGCGAAGCATTTGCGAGCTTATCGAGGACTTTTCTTGCGTCATCTGGGTGTAAGCGTACGTTCTGCACACCGTCTGTTTCTATAGAGGTGAGTGCCTTGGCAACGCCTTCCTGGAAGGGTTCTGCCCCTATGATACCAACGTGCGGATTGCGTGCTGCTTGTCCGATTAAGTGCTCGGCTCCGCCAAATCCAATCTCAAACCAAACCTCTTTACAAGAAGCATTGAATAAATCTTTGGGATCAAAATTGTCCTGAAGTGCATCGATATCAACAACGATTTTAGGAAGGAGTTCTTCCATCAACCGTTGTTGGCGCGGAGAAAGGGGGCGACCGCCTGTTCGACCAAAAGTGCGCAAAGGCCCAAACTCTGAACCTTTGCTATTTGTTGCGTCTTTAGGCGTAGCCATAGTTTAATCTAACCCTGTGTTCCAAACTTAGGCTGATAGGTCAGCCATTAAGAAAGGAGGGGTTCTAGGCCAGACTTTTAAGCTTGTCGACTAGGTCTGTCTTTTCCCATGAGAATCCGCCTTCTGCATCTGGCTCACGGCCAAAGTGACCATATGCAGCTGTACGTGCATAAATTGGCTTGTTGAGGCCCAAGTGAGTACGGATACCGCGAGGTGATAGATCCATCAATTGAGGAATAAGTGTCTCAATTTTTGCTTCGTCGACTTTTGCTGTTCCATCAGTATTGATGAAAATAGACAAAGGTTTGGCAACCCCAATCGCATAGGAGAGCTGAATTGTACAACGGTCAGCCAAGCCAGCAGCAACAATGTTCTTAGCCAAATAGCGACTTGCGTAAGCTGCTGAACGGTCAACTTTTGTTGGGTCTTTACCTGAGAACGCGCCGCCACCATGTGGGGCTGCACCGCCATAAGTGTCTACAATGATTTTACGGCCAGTCAGACCTGCATCACCATCTGGACCACCTATAACGAAGTTACCTGTCGGGTTTACATAAAACTCTTCTTCTGGTGGGAACCAACCTTCAGGAAGAACTTGTTTTACAACAGGGCGAACCATTTCACGAATGTCCGCAGGTGTGAAACCATATTTGTGCTGTGTGGACACGACGACGGATGAAACGCCGACAGGACGACCGTTTTCATATTTTAGCGTGACTTGCGATTTAGCATCTGGTTCAAATTCTGGTTGAGCCCCTGATTTACGTAACTCAGCCATACGTTTTAGAATTTGGTGCGAGTAAATGATTGGCGCAGGCATTAGTTCAGGCGTTTCGTTTGTCGCAAAACCAAACATGATACCTTGGTCACCAGCGCCTTCTTCTTTGGTTTCGCCGGCGTCAACGCCCATTGCGATATCTGAAGATTGGCCATGAAGACGGTTGATAAGCTCTGCAGTTTTCCAGTGGAAGCCTTTTTGGTGGTAACCAATGTCACGCACAGCTTCACGAGCTGTATGTTCAATTTCTTCCAAAGACGGCATTAAATCATCTGCGATACGCATTTCACCAGCTAAAACGATCAAGTTTGTCGTTGTTAGCGTTTCGCACGCGACGCGTGCTTCAGGGTCACGTGCTAGAAATAAATCGACGATAGAGTCTGAAATACGGTCAGAAACTTTGTCAGGATGTCCTTCAGAGACACTCTCACTCGTAAAGAAGTAATTAGATTTCACGTTGGCACCCTAGTGTTGAATTGCACATATAAGGATATCTTTATATGCTAGCTTGAAAGATTTGGAAAGTGCTGAAATCAAATTAGCAAAATGGTTTGTCGCGACAATGAAAAAAGGCTCCCCGAATGGAGAGCCTTTTGTGTTCGATATAAGGGCTTGTTTAGATCTTTGAGAAAATTACAGAACCGTTTGTACCGCCAAATCCGAATGAGTTTGACATGACCATTTTCAGAGCAGCATCACGTGCGTCTCTAATGATGTTCATACCCACAGCAGCAGGATCTAAGTTTTGAATATTGATGGAAGGCGCGATAAAGCTCTCCTTCATCATAAGAAGAGAATAGATGGCTTCTTGCACGCCGGCTGCACCCATTGCGTGCCCAGTCATGGATTTTGTACCTGAGATCATTGGTTGATCTTTGGCATCATTTCCAAATAATTTGCGAACACTTTCCAGCTCAACCATATCACCGACAGGTGTCGCTGTGGCGTGTGGGTTTAGATAGTCAGGTCTTCCGCTAACAGTAGAAAGTGCTTGCTGCATGGCGCGGTATCCGCCTTCACCAGATGGGGCCACCATGTCATGACCATCAGATGTTGCGCCATAACCAGTGACTTCACCATAAATAGTTGCACCGCGTTTTTTGGCGTGTTCGTATTCTTCAAGAACCAAAATTCCCGCACCGCCAGAGATAACAAAACCATCACGGCTTTCATCAAATGCGCGTGAAGCTGTTGTAGGTGTGTCATTATATTTAGATGACATTGCGCCCATCGCATCAAATAGAGCGGAGAAACTCCATTCAACTTCATCACCACCGCCAGCAAACATAATGTCTTGCTTGCCCCACTGGATTTGTTCAGCGGCAGCGCCGATACAGTGAAGTGATGTGGTACATGCGGACGAAATTGAGTAGTTCACACCCAATATTTTAAACATGGTTGAAAGAGCAGCAGACGCTGTTGAACACATAGCTTTAGGCACTGCGAAAGGACCAATGCGCTTAATGCCTTTTTCGCGTCCGATATCGGCAGCTTCAACAATTGCGCGTGTGGAAGGGCCGCCCGTACCCACAATTAAACCTGTGCGCGGATTTGAGACTTTTTCTGCTGGAAGGCCGCTATCAGCCAATGCTTGTTCCATTGCCATATAACAATAGCCCGCTCCATCGCCCATGAAACGCATCGCGCGTTTTTCAATATGGTCTTTAGGAACGGCTTTAGGCTTACCAACGACTTGGCAGCGGAATCCGCGATCTGCATATTCCTGAGAAAATGTAATGCCTGATCGTCCGTTTTTCAGGCTGTCAGTAACTTCTTTTATGTTGTCCCCAATTGAAGAGACGATGCCCATTCCTGTGACAACAACGCGACGAAGACCAGATGCACTCATGTGTGCTTACCTTTTTTTGTTGGGCGCGCCGTGGGTGGAGGAGGGCGCCGCCTCAATGAATATAAGAACTTAAGCTTCAGGTTTAAACAACCCAACTTTTAGGTCTTTCGCTTGATAGATCTTTTGATCGTCAGCGAAAACTGCACCGTCTGCAATACCCATAACCAAACGTCCACGAATCGCGCGCTTAAGGTTGATTTCATAACGTACTTTTTTAATGTCGTTGGTCACCTGACCTGTGAATTTAACTTCACCAACGCCCAAGGCGCGTCCACGTCCAGGAGAACCAGACCAACCAAGCCAGAAGCCAACCAATTGCCACATAGCATCAAGACCAAGACAGCCGGGCATTACCGGATCACCCGGGAAGTGACATTGGAAGAACCAAAGATCAGGATTTACGTCGAGTTCTGCGATAAGTTGGCCCTTGCCATTGTCGCCGCCATCTAAATTGATTTTGAGGATACGATCAAGCATGAGCATTGGCGGCGCAGGAAGCTGAGCATTTCCTGGTCCAAAAAGTTTACCTTCACTCGATGTGATAAGGTCTTCATATGAATACGAACTTTGTGGTTCGTGGAAATCAGCAGGGCTAGACATTCTGGTCTTCTCCAATACACGGTCGCGCGTGATATTGATTCAATTCATCACGTTGCGCAATATTTGAAGACAGGGGTTAGCACGGTGTTTACGAAGGGCAAACCCTTTGTTGAGACGCAGTTTCAAAGGAATGGGTAGTATTTACCCTAAATCGTCGACACCCCAAATTGAATTTCGAGTTGCCCAGCCGCGTTGACCATCAATATCTATGCGACACCAATCGCCTTCGCATTCAGCAATATCAGCGACAACACCCATAGACACTTCTGCTATCGCTCGAGTGGAAGTATCTGGTTTTTGAAACATGACTAACATGTTAGAGGTAATACCCGTGCGTCGCGCACCGAGCATACGCTCATGAACCCACACTTCATCGCCCTGTGGATCACGTATCTTCCGCCAATCACCAGACTCCCGAATAACGAGGACAGGCAAACCGCTGCGCTGATATTGCCATTTGATAGGGTAATCGACACTTGGTCCCAATCTGCCGTTGACTTCGTCATATTTTAAGCTCGCATAGCGAGGTACGGGCATGCTGGAAAACTTGGAAATCCGCTTGTTTGGCTCTTGATGCACATATGGCGTGAGGCTGGCGGGTTCGATCTGAAATTTCTTCTCGCTTTGCGCTTGCGCATGGGCGGTTGCGCCCATTCCAGTGAGGAATTGACAGGTGAAGGCTAAAAGAGTGACGGTGATAAAGCACCGCATGTGAGCATTTTGACTCGTGAACATAAACATGACCATCATTTAATGATAAGTTAGAATGTCTTGCCATGGTGAATGGCTTGTTAACCCGAATTTTCAAATTTGCCGCACCCATGAATTTAGTTCAAAATTTGGAGATTTATCTCTGATTTGTTATGTGCTCATTATAAAAAATAAAAAATACGGAGACGTAGAATGCCACGGGACAAGGTAAAGGTCGTTATTTCACGCAAACTGCCCAAACCAATAGAGCAGCGCATGGTTGAGCTTTTTGATGCTGAGTTAAATACCAATGATGAAGCATTTACCGAAAACCGCATTGCGGACGCTCTTGAACGTGCGGATGTCTTTGTCTCGACAGTAACAGATAAAATTCATGCTGGTCTAATCGCCAAAGCCGGCAAGCAATTGAAAATGATTGCCCAATTTGGAGCTGGCGTTGACAATATCGATGTAAAAGCAGCAGCCGAACGCGGCATCATCGTGACAAATACGCCGGGTGTGCTGACTGAAGACACAGCAGATATGACAATGGCGCTTATTTTAGCGTTGCCGCGCCGTATGGTGCAGGGCGTTGAAGCACTGCGGCAGGGAGATTTCCATGGCTGGTCACCTACGTGGATGCTTGGACATCGTATTTTTGGCAAACGTATCGGAATTATCGGTATGGGCCGGATTGGACAAGCAGTAGCACGTCGTGCGCGGGCTTTTGGTTTGGAAGTACATTATCACAATCGAAACCGCGTTTCGCCAGCAATAGAAGCTCAGTTTGCAACTACATATTGGGAGAGCTTGGATCAGATGATTTCGCGTATGGATATCATCTCTATCAATTGCCCAGCAACACCCGCGACTTATCACCTTATGCACGAACGCCGAATACGTTTGCTGAAGCCCCATGCTTACATCATCAACACATCACGTGGCGAAGTTATTGATGAAGAAGCGCTTATAAGCGCTTTGGAGGCGGGCCAAATTGCTGGTGCAGGGTTGGATGTGTTTGAAAATGAGCCTGAAATTAATCCCAGATTATTGGCACTTAAAAACGTTATTCTCATTCCTCATATGGGATCTGCGACAGTAGAGGCACGGACTGAGATGGGGGAAAAGGTCATTATTAATATTAAAAATTACCTTGATGGTCACATGGTACCTGACCGTGTGATTCCTGATCTAATCTAGTTCACTCAGACCTAACATATTGTTTTATACATCTTCTTTTGCGGGGAAGGTGAGCGGTTCGCTGTATGGCAAATTTTGAGTCGCCAATAATGCTCTCCCGAAACATAAACTTTCTGTAATAAAAGTGACCACATTAACTTTTCTTAAGGACTAATCTAACATATATGTAATCTAAAGTTTGTTGCGTTTTGTTCGGAGAGTTTTGTCATGAAACTCAAAATTATTGGTCTTCTTGTGCTAGCAGCGAGTGCTTTGGGTGCTTGTGAAACCGCTGATGGCTACAGAAAGCAACTTACACAATATCAAGGACAAACAACCCAACAATTATTGGAAGAGTGGGGCCAACCTACAACTTTGAACCGTTTGGAAGATGGCCGCGAAATTTGGGTTTACCAAGAGTCTAAAGATTTGCCTCGCGGCGGCTATTTTGACCACCGTTACTACCGAACATCCGCAAAATTTAATACTGATGAGGGTGAATCTGAAACGCGCCGCTTTATTGAGGCGCGCAAAGTGTGGGTCCCACGCTATACGCTAAAGTCAGTTTGCAGCACGCAATTTATTGTCGAGCATGACAACGTCGTTGAAGAGTTCTCATTTCGTGGCAATGGGTGTCTTGCAAACGATTGGGGCATTTAGTTTTTACTGGAGTTCACTGAACCTGCGGGTGGTCCAGATTCCAGATTTTCATGATTTTCTATTTGGACAGCGATAGGCGCGCTCTCTAAAACTTGAGTTTTAGAGGCTTCGTTTTGCTGCTGACCAATTGTGTTCAAGAACGCGAGTACATCATCCAGCGTGCGCCTTGGTGTTTCTAAAGCAAGACAATGCCCCGACATCTCATATGTTATAAGTGTTGCATTGGGGATTGCACTCTTAAATTCACGCGCAAATCGCACAGGAATAATCCTGTCTTTCTCTCCATGGAGAATGAGCGTTGGGATGGCTAGATTATTAAATTGAGTGGGTAATGAAATAGACGCTTTATTAAGAGCGAGTTTTACCAGTCCTTTTCTGTGAGCCGGCCCCCTTGCAAGATCAGATAGGCGTTTTGTCATGGCTTCTTCAGTAATACTTGGATCGGAAAAACACCTATCAAGGCGTGCTTGAATGTGGGTCTTCATATCAAAATGTTTGAGAAGGGGGGCTAGCCAAGGATTGGACTGTATATCTTCAATTATCGGGTCATATTCAACTTCATTTTCTTTTAACGGCCAACCGTCCGCTCCGATGAGAATTAATGCATTAATTTGTTGAGGGTTGGTGAGAGCGTATTCCCAACTTATTTGCCCGCCTAAAGACGTGCCCCCTATGGAGAATTTCTTAAGATCGATGGCGGAGGTGAATTCTTGAACGAAATTGATCATCCCATTTGTCATTTCGACATAAGACATATCAGATTCAGTAAGGCCGTGCATTGGTAGATCTACGGCAATGATATGATACCGACCACGCAATTCTTTGAGCCATTCGCTCCATTCGGAGGAATTGCTTGAATATCCGTGCAGCAATAGAAGTGTGTCATTGCTCGGGTTTGGTGAAGAGAGTGTCGGACCGGAATCTAGATAGTGGACACGCGCACCGCTGTCCAAGGTTACAAATTTGGAAGCACTTAAGCTGTATCTTTGCTCCAGCTCAGCAAAAGGAATATCGGACCGCTTCAGCGTAAACCAAGCTGCAATGATAACAACTAAGGTGAAACAAACCGCTCCGATTAAAAAACGTATCATACAGAAGTGTTCCAATTAAAAGACGAGGCGAATGGCCAACAAATATTGCAGTATTCGTGTCGTTTGTATCCTAATTCATGCCTTATATTCGTTCGCTTTTGCAAGCATCATTGTATCTTGCTTGATTATTGTCAGCAGAACTCAGTCGGATGTTTTCTCAAGATTGTGTTCTGATGAAGCCAGTGATTGGACTATAATAATGTGTTTGGGAGCACCGTGATGGTCATGTCTCACAACACATTTTTCCTTAATATCTAGAAATTCTCCTAAGCTATTTCGGATACGTAGAGAGTGATCCAATGCGTGTGCCTCACCATCTAACAGGGTTTGATAGTCAGTGCGAACACGCTGTATATCGTCGGGGTGAACACGATCAATTTGATCAAAGATGTCGTCTTTTCTCATTTTAGAATCGTACTGATACAAATTGTGCCATCCTTGAGAATATATGACGGACGCATCCTTAATTTTCCAATCAATAATACCCGCTTCTAGCATATCACTGGCGATTTCAGCGCGCGCCAGAACATCGGCTGAATCATTGCGTCTGCGGTCTCGTTTTTGCCATTCATTTTGAATGAGTGAAATGACCAGCAAAAGTCCAAGTATTCCGGGGCCAATAAAGGTGAGAATCTCCAAGCCGGCCTTTTTCAAAACAAACCACGAGCTAATGGGTTTGCTAGTATATATGACGCGAAGATCATTGGAGGATATACCAGATTCAACGCTCAGAAACGGTGTGTTGTCCTGAGTCGCAAGCGTGTTTGTGTGTGTTTCACTTATTGGGAATAATGATGCATCACTGCCTGAAAAGTTGAGACGTTTTTGGGAAGTTCCAGCAATTCCATACGTTGAGAGAATGTTTCGATCCCGATCAATAAGATAGCCGGTATCTATTTCCCAAGCCATTATGCTTTGAGGAATTAGCAGGTTATCTAACACCTTGTTTTCCAGTGCAAATATAACTGTGATGTTCTTTAATGCGCTCGGTCGCTGGAATATGAGAATATCATCATTCAGAACGCGGACGACGTTGAGTCTATCTGACAATAACTCGGCTGACTTTTGTAAAGGTGGTGCAGTTCTATACGTCTCTTTAGTCGGAGTGGAATTGTTATCACCATTGGTGAGTTGAAAGAGTATTCTGTCGTTTTCATCAACCAGCATAATTGCTTTTATTTGGGTGTTTTCTAAGTGATGAAATACGTCGCGTCGTGCGTTTCTTAATTGTTCAGGAGACGTTGGATTATTGACCACACTAGAAAAAATTGGAGTAAGCTCCAATGATGTAACTTTTAAGGAACTAAGTAGATTGTCGACTTTAAGAGAACCGATTTGGGCTGTCGATCGTAAATCATGCTCAAAGTCTTTTGTGATTTTTTGACCCGTTAGATACACAAAAAATGCAAGACCTATAAAACAGGTGATAAATGCCATCGCATATAGAGATATGATGAGGACAGGAGAGGATAAGTCTCTGACACGACTAGATTTAAATATCTCTGGAGTTGTACGGTTTATCATAATTAAACTACCAAACATCCCTGTTGAGTGGGTCAGAATTGAAGTGTCGACTTGTCACAGATGAACGCCCTGCGGGAGTGAAACGTAAGGTTAAGCCTACTCGTAAGTCCTGAAATGCGTCCGATGATACTGCGCTAGCTGCCGCTTCTATTGACCATTTTGAACTCAAGCGATGAGCGGCTACGACATCCGCGGAAACAGCAATTCCAGTATTTTGAGAACCTGAGAATTGATTTAGATTTGTGTTTTCGAGTGGAAGAATGTCTGCTGCATCTGTCTTTACAGTTTCGTAGGCTGTAGACGCATTAAAGCGCACCACGGTTTGACGTGCCTCAAGAGTTTGAGCATGCATGCTTACACCGGCGCGATGGTGCTCTTGTGGGCTGAAATATCCACCATGACCAACGGTATGGAAATTTGTGTTTCTATCGTAACTATCGAAGCCATAAAAAGGACCAGCTGCAATATATTCAAACGATTGGTGCTGAAACGACTTAGTGCCTGACAGGCTCGCACCCAAGTGATTATTATCTATAATGTTTTGTCCAGTAATATCACTCGCATTTGCAGCGAGCGTTAGCGTGGTTTGATTGTAGAAGGATTTTGAAGCTTGCGCTTTTATTCCGGTCTCGACAGCGAGGCCATATGTTATATCCGTGCTTGGGTCTTTTCGTCCTAAAAGCGACGTTAAGCTATCATCTTTGGACGCAGCGTAGAGGCTTGCTTTTAATTGGATATTTTTATTGGAAGGTCGATGAAGAACAGTTAAATCGCCAATTGGCCGGGTAGAGGTGACCTTATTAATTGGAGTCGTACTTATTCTCGCAGATAACTGCGTTTCACCTTCGCGAACCCAAGAAATAAACGGGGATACGCCTTCAGATTTTCCATCACTATTTGCTTGTCCTGGAATACCGACAGCGGCACTATTATCGGCAGATCCAGCATTGGCCGAGATTGTTGCAATCCCAGCTTCAAAAATATGTGTATCCCAAGTTTTACCCAAGGAGGTGCGGCTCATGGTTGCTGTGAGTTTATTTTCTCCAGTGTTGCCACTTGTGTTTCGGTAAGAAACGGCTTGAGATAACCAAATTTTATTTATATTTTTCAATTCTTTATAGGTTTCAGGATCGCTATGTAACGCGGTTGAAAAGTCATTTCTAGAAAATGCACTTTTCGCTTTTGAAGCGTTTAATTTTTGCATTATCGGTCCTCCGACGAGGTCTGATAACGTTTGCAGCTGATCCATTTGTTGATTTGCGCTGGCTGCGAAGAATAGCCCTTCGCCAGATTCTTCGTCTTGAAGATCTAAATAAAGTGATGTGAAATTTTCTTGTGCTGCGTCGAATTTCCCGAGGTGGTATTGTGACCATGCCTGACGCATTTTTGCATCGCGTGGGGATGCACCATTAGCTGCAGCAGTTTGAGCTAGATTTTCAGCAAGAGAGAAGTTTTTGTTTTCATATGCATTTTTTGCCATCCCAAGCCAAGCAACACCAATTAAAGGTTGAGCGTCTGTTTGCTTTATGGGGGATATATTCGCAGCAAGTTCTGCGTGGTGTAGGGCTGTATTCCAGTTTTGGATGTCAATTGCTTGCTGGGCAAGTTGGAGGTGAGCACTCGATTTAAGGGCTGACCATTTGGCAGCCAACGCACTGTTTATATCGAAATTTTGAGAGAGAACAAAATCCAAATTTCCCAAATAGAAAGCGCTAAGTGTTTGTCCATAAAGGATTTCTTCATCCGCTTTGAGAGCAAGGGAATCGGTAAAGGCGTGATATGCTAAAGCCGGATCATTTTCGAGGACAGCCCAACCGAGTTGATTTAACATGTCTGGACTAGAGATTTCATCTGCAATTTTTAGTGCTGACAACCAATCATCATTTGCGAAGAATACCTGAAATTCTTTGTTTTTAATAGATTTTTCGAGTTCTACCCAGCCGTTGACTGTCTCAGGTGTAAGGGTTTTTCCTTTCAGGTGAGAACGGATGTCTAACAGGTCGTCTAGCTCCAAATGTTGCGCGGCGTTTTGAAGGATGTTGTTCACTCTGTCAGGTGAATCGCATAGTTTAAGAGCCGAAAGTTGGTATTTTACGAGGTTGGCAGTCGTCTGTTGGTTGGCTAGTGCTTGCGTGCGTGCCCAGTGGTCGCCGCTGCTAAGGCAATGCGAGGTATCTGCTGTTGCACTGAGTATGCCCTGCCAGTCCTCTGCTTTTACCATGTCGGCAATTTTGCTGTCGTGCTGCCCGTTTTGCAGCGTTGTGGTGAGGTTTATAGGGGGAGTCCAATCAGGATAAGTTTCCTTTATTAGCAGTAGGAGCGCTTCTGCTTTGGACCATTGCCCGTTTGATATTGCGTCCCAAACGGATTGGGCATTTACCTGAGTTTCGACAGTTGGGTTATTTGCGGAATTTGTGTTTTCTTTGGCGATATCCAAAGCGACCGCTGGAATACCCAATCGTGTCACACTAATGGAATTAGGTGCTTCAGCGTGGGATGGGATAAGGCTGCTCAAACTCATTGAGACAGCCAATCCAACGATTAATTTATGACGGTTATGACGAATAAAGCGAGACATTTAGGGCTGGTTCCGCTTTCTCATATAGCGAGCTACGAATGCGAGAATTGAGGCAACTCCAAACAATAGACCGCCCATCACAAGCAACCATTTCAACGGTGTTTTGGCGTTGTGGAAGGCTATACGCTCAGACGCTTCTAGGTTACCGACAAAATAGGTCTTTTCTGGTGTTTGTGTTGCGAAGGTTGAAGGCTTTTCTCGCCAGACAGCTGCGCCGCCCTCCAATTGACTCCAGTGACTCGATGCAACAAGGTTTTTGACAGAATCCTCAAGTGTAGAATTGCTCTGTGCCATCACGACTGTGAGAAGTGTTTCTTTCGCTGAAGGGTTTTCGCCGGATAAAATAGCTCCATTACGGCCCAGACTTGCTAGCTCAAATATTCTTTTGTGTTGTCCATGGTTTTGTGGAGTCAGGATAAAAGGTGTTTTTAAAATCGGATCCAGAGCAGATTTTGTTCCGATGAGCATTGTGTTATTTGCGGGTGGAACAAGTCCAAAATCCATATCTACATTGCTAAACCAAGCATCATGACTTTGTCCAAGTTTGGCTGCCATCATCCAGACAGCAGCTAAATTTTGACTCGTTGGTTCAGCGGCCAGAATTGAGAATTTTTCAGCTTCAACGCCTGAATAGGGATAGCCAGTTTCTCTCATGAGTTTGAGATTGGGAAGCTCAACATAAGTTTGTGCGTCGGGTAGCCGAATAATGGATGTTCCTTCCAGAATGAAGGCAAGGTTTCTCAGATTACGAGTCGCGCATTGACCCTCTTGAGCCTTGTTCAATTCTGCTTTGAAACTGACTGTATTGGGGCCGGCTTTTAATGTGCGCGCTGGAAGTGAAATTTTGTATCCGGCAGTCGCTGCGCCATTGGGATCGGAAAGCGCAATAGCTTTTCTGAACACGTCATTGATGAAAATGTTTAAAACTGAATCCGGATTTTGAGCGGCACCATATGCAAAGTCTAATTCTAATTCGACTTCATCTTGCTCGGTTGCAAAATAATTCGCGGGTATTTCAAAATTGAGTGCTGCTTGCGCAAATTGCGTTCCGGTAATTGAAGTTGTTGGAAGGCCCAAATCTTCAAAAGCATAGGATTTTCCTGTCTGAAGCGGAGCGCGAGCTGCAAAATTGCCATTTGAAACAGCATCAGCTTGTGTGATGCGTGCTTCATTTGCATCTGCAAACGGGAATGAGCTTAGACCGAGTGCATCAATTGCGCGGTTGACGCTTTGAGTTGTGTGACCACTTGCGACAATGATGAAGCGAGTAGGGTCCATTGGTGAGGGACCAATTGCTAAATACCCTTCATCTTGAGCAACATCAGTGGGAGCTATTGAAAGATATTGTCCGATCTCTTCAAACGTTCCAACCAATATCAAGTCAGATTCAGGTGTGGTTGTTTGAAGATATGGAGCAGGGCCACTTGTTGTTTCAGGTTCAAAGCGTGTGGCTTTAGAATGAGTGATATTTGGAATTTGATAGTCAAGCCTGTTGGCAATTGCCTGACTTACCAACGCCCCCCATTTGAGGTGGCTTTTATTGATATTTTCGCTCGTAATTATGCCGATATTGTCTATGCCTGCGATACCTGGTGTGATGGCGGCATCAAGGTCTGCAAGCGTACCGACAAAAGGGCGACGTGTGTAAGTAAACTCTATCGTGGAACGCAGAGTATCAATATCGGTCCACAGTTCTGGAGAGGTGGGGTCCTGACATTCATAGGTGTGGCGCTGTACTGCGTTTAGTTCGATGGCGTTGAAGCCTGATTTAAATGTTTGAGAGTCCAAAGCTATTTCATCAAGCACTGCTGTTTGAGTTGTCGAAGCTTCCAATTGAGCAATAAATTGCTGGTTTATCGACACGCGCAGGTGTGGAGCCATGTCTTTCATTGCGCTGGAAGACGCATGACGCAGCAATAGGCGTGCATCATCAATGCGTGCTTGGGGAGCGATATTTACATATAATGCATCAGTTGCATCTGCGCCTGTAAGGTGAATACCGCCTTGTGCTGCTCTGAATACTGACAACGGTGCGCGTACTTTATAGCTGCCATTGTCTAACTTTTCCGTTTGTATCTTCGAAGGTGCTTCATAGCGCGCGTATACGTCTGCAAAGGGTTGTGCAGGCGTAGAAACAGGGGGCGTTTGAGCATCGGCGGAGATACCGAGGAATAGAGCGGCATAGAGTGGGCTAAAGAATAACTGTTTCATATTTTTACCGTTCTAAGTATTTCGGTTAGATGTTCAAAAGCGCGTACGACGCTGGTTCTGATGAGGAAGTAGACGCTGCCAAACATGTTGTTGGAGCTAGAGCGAACTTCTTGGAATTGGCTCCAGCTTTTGCTGTTTGAATAGACGAGAGAAACAATGGCTTTCCATTGTGCGGCTGTTTCGAGTTTGAAACTCAATCCCACAAGGATTTTTCCATTCTTTTGGAATACGGAGCGCACCTCTAGATCAAGTATGCGACTATCTGGACTACCGAGATCTTTGGCGTTTATTTGTACAGATTCGCCAATTTCCAATATGTCTACAAATTCCTTTGTAAATTCGATTCCCATACCGTGTACGGAAAGATCAGTTGCCACCGTCCGGAAGGATTCCCCTTCGATTATAATAGATATTTCCGTATTACGTTCGATACGGGGGAAGGCGCGGCGTTGAGACCGCTCAAATAGAACGCCTAAGGCACCAAGAAGAAGGATAAGGTGGAAGGTATTCCACATGAGGCCTGCTGCCATGAATCCTGCATTTTGTGGATCCAATACCATACGAATTATGCCAGCAATTTCTCCTAGCAAAACGATACTGATGATCCAATAAAAGGGGAGTGCTAAGGGGGAGATGAAGTTGGTATCTAGATCTTCGCCCTTTGGTGTTACGGCAAATGTGGGTGCGCGTGGATTGCGGAACACTTCCAAGATTGCGCCCGCGCAATGCACAGATTGAATAATCTCATACAATTCCGAAGCAAAAACCCAGCGACTTTTCCCATATAGGGCCGAAGACAATAGGATTGCACCTACAATATGCGGGCCGCCATAAGCGACGAAATCTGAAAAGGAGGCATCATACACTTGGATACCAAGTATAAGATAAAGTAGCGGCGCGAATACAAATGCCATCCGAGCAAGCGGAAAAAACCAGAAGAAACAGGAATTAAGATATCCAAGGCGCTGAGAAAGGGACAATCCCTTTTTAAGCAGTGGATTTTTTAAAATGAAAATTTGCGCCATGCCTTGTGCCCAACGCATACGTTGAACAATGAAGCCAGAAAAAGTTTCAGGGGAAAGACCCGCCACCATAGGCTGGGCAACGTAAGCGCTGCGATATCCACGCGAATGCAATTCCAACGCAGTTTCTGCATCTTCTGTGATGGTGTCGCCTTGGATGCCACCAATTTCAAGGATATATTTACGGCGCAATATAGCGGCTGATCCGCAAAAGAAAGACGCATTATATCCATCCAACCCTTTTTGAATGATGTTGTAAAACATCTCATTCTCGCTTGGCATATCGTTGAAAGTGCCGAGGTTTCTTTCGAGAGGGTCAGGGTTTAAGAAAAAGTGAGGCGTTTGGACCAGAAACAACTTTTCGTCTTTAGTAAAATGCCCAACGGTCCGCGTGAGAATATCGCGTGTGGGAACATGGTCCGCATCAAGAATGAGGATAAGTTCACCATGTGTGTGCTCAAGTGCGGCATTGATATTGCCCGCTTTCGCATGCTCATTTTTCTCGCGGGTTAGATAAGTTGCACCGGTACGTTCGCAGAGCTTTTTCAGATCAATACGGCGTTGGATGGCGGCTTCAGCTTTCTCGGTATCGGGCTGATTGCATTTTTGCTCTGTTCCACCATCATCAAGGACATAAATATTGAGCTTGTCCGAAGGGTAGTTGATGGCTGTTGCGGCGCGCACAGTCACTTCTAAGAGGTTTTCATCTTCGTTGTATGTAGGGATAAGTACGTCAACGCTGGGACATTTATCTATTGAGACGGGCGCAGGCTGGGGAGAACGCTCAAATACATCGACCGACAAAAATGTTGAGAGAAGTAGGATCACAAATCCATAAATCTCAGCACCAAAGAGAACTAATCCAAATACAAAGGGGAGGATGTCATCAGTCGGAAGCGTTTCAGAGGCGCGCCACAGAATATACCGCGTTGAGGTAAACACTGTTAGAAGGAAGAGAAAAACGCGGATGGGTCCGGAGGGCGGCTTGATCCAGTTGACGACAAAAAAGATGATGACTGTCACACTCGCCAAGAGAACTTGTGTATCTAGTTCTAGGGGAGTTGCAGATAGAATTGACACAAACAGCAGCGAAAGAACGGCGGTGACCGTCTTTAGGGAGGCGTATTTGTTGCCTGTATACTGTTGGTTGTGCATTTCTTTTGCAATCTAAACGGGATTAAATCTCGTGTATTTATTGCAAATTAAGCTAAATATTTAAGCCTTAGCGCGCGCATGAATTCAATCAAACTCGTTTACGATTACGAATTTGCAACTGTAAATTAAATAGATGGATCTGTTAATCTTCAGTAGGCGATGCCTAGGATTACGCTAGAAAAATCGCGAAATGACGTCAGTGAAATGCTTAACAGCATAATCATCCCACAAATTTTTGTGAGGTTAACTAAGTCATCTTTGGAGTTTTTGAATTTAGTGGTCATGGCGTTATCACCTTTTCATTTTGTCCAGTAATAGCATGGGCTGGTAAATAAAAGTGCCGCCGATCTTCATCATTTTTTTGGAAATTTCTTTTTAGTCTTTGAATGATGATTAAACATAACTCAGTCTCGACTAAGGTTTGGTCCTTCGTCTCCAAAGAAATTATGTGCTTTATATGGGAAGCCATTCAGCGCCTGAATGTACTGCGAAATCGAAAATTTCCACCACATTTATTTTTATTCTTTAAGAATTTGGAACTTTTTTGACGAAATGTAGGACCTTATTGGCATCAGTTTCATTATTTCTATCAGCTTTTTTGGGAAGACATGAATTGACGTTTAAAAATGTGCTTTTGGAGCAACATTTAGACAATTGAAGATGTGTGAAGAAACAATTCTGTGAGCTGTAGTTTAGCATATATTATTGTTTTTTAGTGTTTTTTGTAGAATTCGAACTTTAAGTCCGGACAAATTAAAACATCAATTGCCATTTGGTAAAAAAGATATACCATTTGAGAATAATAAGAAAATGGGAGAGGTAAATGTCCATTAACGGGAGAGGTTATATGACTTTTAAAGGAATTTTGACTGCGTCTGTGGCGCTTACAAGTTTGTGCGCTGTTGGCTTCGCGCCACAAGCGTTTGCTCAAGAGCAAGA
The DNA here is from genome assembly GCA_964351655.1 of uncultured Hyphomonadaceae bacterium. Classification (GTDB taxonomy): domain Bacteria; phylum Pseudomonadota; class Alphaproteobacteria; order Caulobacterales; family Hyphomonadaceae; genus Hirschia. The sequence continues at coordinate 26,129 of CAYGPD010000001.1, forward strand.
AGTGGCTAGCGAGCAACCAACAGAAGCTAAAAAGACGCTAAGCGTTGTAACTGTAACAGCGCAACGTCGCGAAGAGAACCTACAAGAAGTTCCAGTGGCGGTGACGGCTCTTTCAGCCGAGCAATTAGCAGATCGTCAAATTGGCGATGTAAATGACATTGCTTCACAAATACCAAGTGCAGTGATCGTAACAGGTGGTGGTACTTCTAGTTCAGCACGTGTTTATTTCCGTGGTATCGGGGAAGATGAGTCTCGTGGTGCTGTTGACCCAGCTGTTGGGATTTATCTGGATGGTATTTTCCTAGGGCGCTCTATCGGATCGCTTCTTGACCTTGTTGATACACAACGTGTTGAGGTGCTTCGTGGACCACAAGGTACTCTATATGGCCGCAACACAAATGGTGGTGCGATTAAACTTGTGAGTGTGGAGCCGCAAGATGAAAATGGAGGTGATTTATCCGCTGGTATTGGTAATTACGGTTCCTTCAACTTCAAAGGCATGGGTAATCTAGCGCTTGGTGATAACACTGCTGTGCGTGTATCGGGTGTTTATAAAGAGCGCGATGGTTTGTTTGAATTAAATCCAAATGGAGCATCTGCTGGTTTAGCGCGCGACAATTTGGGCAAAGAAGAAGTTGCAGCAGCACGTATTTCTGTGAAGCATCACTTCAATGACGATTGGTCACTATTATTTGCTGCTGATCACACGCAAGACAATTCAGACCCATCACCAAGTACAATTTTGACTTCAAGTAATGACCCTTCAGTGGTTACTGATTTGGATAATGACCTCTTTACAATTGAACCCGTGCCGGGCGCAGTTTGTTCTGCAGCACCCCAAATTTTTCAACAAGTTGGGTGTTTTGCGAACTTTAACAGTGAAGTTGAAATTTCCGGTGCATCTTTGAAAATTGATGGTGCGATTGGCGACTATGACTTTAGTTCTTTGACGGGTTACCGCCAAATGAAAGATGACTTGTCATCTCACATTGGGTTCCCATTCTCACAACAAACAGATCAGTCTCAGTTGAGCCAAGAGTTTACGTTATCTTCTGCGTTTGATGGTCCGTTCAACTATATGGTTGGTGCCTTCTTCTACAATGAAGAAGTTCAGCTAGATTCAGTATTCTTCTTCCCGTTTAGCGTAGGAATTGATACCAATTCTGCTGCAGCTTTCTCGCAGGTGAACTTTGAAGCTACAGACAAAATCACCCTCACAGGTGGATTGCGTTACACCACAGAAACACGCGATGTTGTTGGGTCTTCTGGAGCGCCAGGTGCAGCTTCAGTAGCGTTCCCACTTGAGCGTAATCTAGATGACGACAATCTGACATATTCTGTGAAGGCGAGCTATCAAGCAACAGACAGCATCATGGTTTATGGTTCTGTGTCTAACGGTTTCAAAAGTGCCGGTGTGTCTCCTGACTGTTTTGCTGCGGCATCTTGTTTCCTTCCTGTAACTCAAGAAGATCTTGTGTCTTGGGAAACAGGTATTCGTAGTGATTTGTTTGATAACGCAGTGCGTTTCAATCTGACTTATTTCAACAACTCGTATGAAGATTTGCAAATTTCCGCGACGGTTCCGGGTGTAGGTTTCACACGTTCCAATGTGGGTGAAGCTGCAATTCAAGGTATTGAGTTGGAAACATCATGGTTTGCAACGGACAATCTTGAATTCTACATGAATGGTAGTTGGTTAGATGCTGAGTATCAAAACCTAACTGCCGCTGATGCGGGTATTATCAAGCAAATTGATCCAGCTGTTGCTGGACCAGCAGATGCAGCATGTCCTGGGCTATCATCGACACCGGGTGCAATGCGTGAGGCACAACTTATTGCTTGTGGTGAAGCATCTCAGCTTAAAAATGCGCCAGAAACAAAAGCGTCGCTCGGTTTCCAATATTCAATTCCAGCATTTGATGGATATGTGAAATTTGGTGGTGACCTTGCGTATGAAGCAGATTCATATGCATTGGTTGCAAACAATCCAGGCTCGCTCATATCACCGGGAACACGTGTGAATGCACGTGTGGGATATGCTCCTGAGGATAAAGGATGGCGCGTATCTTTGTGGGGTAAAAACCTCACAGATAAAGAATACTACCGCAATACAACAAGTACGAACCACGTATATGCGGAGCTCCCTCTGACTTGGGGTGTTGATTTCGGCGTAAGCTTCTAAATCAAGCTTTTCTACTTACTTCCGTCTGGCGTTATGTGTCTCGTCAGACGGATTTTTTTACTGAACTTGGTGGAGCGTCAGTTATGGCTCGAATTGAACCTCTAAAGGTTGATCAATTAACTGAAGAAGCCAGACAGGATCTGGCATATTCTGAAAAGTTGATGGGATTTATACCCAATGATGTGCTGACTATGGCACGTTGGCCGGCATTTCTTAAAGCGACGAAACATTTAGTCGATGTTGTATATGCTCCCGGAGAGCTTGATCCCAGTTTGAAGAGAATGATTGCAACTGTCGTCAGCAGTGCAGCTGGCTGTGTGTATTGTCAGGCGCATACATCCCACGGTGCTGTGAAAATGGCAGGAGCAGACGCTGAAAAAGTTGAGAAAGTCTGGGAGTTTGAAACAAGTCCTTTATTTTCGGATGCTGAACGAGCTGCCTTGAGCTTAGCGATGGGGGCAGGTAGTCAACCGAACGGAGCGACAGATGCTCACTTTGATGAATTGAAACGTCATTTCTCTCAAACTCAAATCATGGAAATAATGGGTATGATCGCATTGTTTGGGTTGCTCAATCGGTGGAATGATACATTGCAGACTGAGCTGGAGCCCGTGCCGCTTAGTTTTGCGAAAGAAAACCTCAAATAAAAAAATAAAACCGGAGTTTAATCGGATGACCAAAGTTTCTTTGCGCAAAGAGCTACAAAAAGTGATGCCTACAATGATAAATCATGAAGGTATCTGGGGAGGTGTTTATACCCACATTGATGTGAGTGGAAAAATTATTGATCGCCACCAAACGCGTGTGGAATGTATTTTTCCAGATAGTGGTCCTTATGCTTACATCCAAAAGAATTTGTTCACTTGGGATGATGGTCGTGAATATCGCGCTGAACTATTGGGCAGCCTGAAGGGCAATAAACTTTGGTGGGACACCGATACATTCCAAGGTTGTGCGTGGGAGACGGAGTTTGGGGTGACTCTGCTGAATTTGGAACGCAAAGATGAGCCGGGGTGTCGTTTCTATGAGATGATCACTATGGGAGATTCAGGTGTAGATCGTGCGCGAACTTGGCAGTGGTTTAATGCTGAAGGAAAGCTCTACAAACGTACACTTTGCGACGAGTATCTTATCGAAAAGTCGTAAAACAGCACTATATTGAGAAGCTTTGCATGAATATTTTATTCATATAGTGGCTTTTGCTGGAAAATAATTTGCGATTTGTCGTGTTTGGTGTTTCAAATCGTGAAAATGCGTGTTTTTGCAATCACATAATCACGAAATTTACTTCAATAGCTTGATTTTTTATTTAATCACAGCGAATAATTAATTGCGCGATATGTCAAACATTGGGGCAATTATTTTCCATTTTGCATAATTGTGAGCAATAAAATATAATAAATTAATAGTACCGGGGAATGAAACGTTATGAATAAGGCAATATTGAAGCTGACATGCTCAGCACTCATTCTAGGGTCTTTGATAAGCACATCGGCTATAGCCCAAGAAGTAGAAACGGATACTGCTCTCGAGCAGGACGTGATTGTTGTCACGGCGACGAAGCGAGCAACAACCATTCAAGAAGTACCATTTTCCATTAATGCGCAGACTGCAGATGCAATGGAAAAAACGGGTGCCACTAACCTAGAAGATGTAGCGCGCAGCGTTGCTGGTCTTACAATTCAAAACCTTGGACCGGGGCAAAGTCAGGTTGCGATCCGTGGTGTTTCTGCTGGTCAAATCGTACGTGACCAGCCAGGTGTTAAAGAGCAAGTGGGTGTGTACTTGGATGAGTCTGTGATTTCACTCTCTCTCTTCACGCCTGATTTAGACTTGTTTGACCTAAATCGTATTGAGACATTGCGTGGACCGCAGGGTACATTGTTTGGTTCCGGTTCAATGGGTGGAACGATCCGTTACATTACAGAGCAACCAAATACTGATGGCGTGTCGGGTAAAGTTGAAGCCAATGTCAACACAGTCACAGATGGGAATGAAGGCGGACACCTAAAGGGTGCAATCAATATTCCAATGGGTGATAAAGCAGCGCTTCGCGCTGTTGGATACACAACGCAATATGCCGGCTATATTGATGCGGTCACACCAACGGGCAAAAAGGAAGATGTAAACACGGGGACACGTAATGGTGGCCGGATTGCTCTATTACTTGAGCCATCTGAAAACATCAAAATAACACCGCGTGTTATTTATCAGGAAATTCAAGCTGATGGGTTTAACCGTGAGGAGGCCTATAACTGGCTTTCTGCGGGTCAACAGCTCGGCGCACGTGAACAATTTTTGCTAACAGATGAAGAATTCAAAGACGAGACTTTGTTGGCAGATATCACAGCATCCATTGATCTTGGTGCAGTAGAGCTAACATCTGTGACCTCATATATCGATAGATCGATTCTTGTGAGCCGTGATGCAAGCGCGCTTACACACAGTGTGTCAGCAGACCTTGGATTTGACACAGCAGCGTTTGAGGTTCCATCCAACCTACGCGATTCCACTGCATATGAATCATGGACGCAAGAATTGCGTTTAAGCTCTGACTATGAAGGTCCAATTCAGTGGGTTGGGGGAATATTCTATTCTACGAACGATCGCTCATATGAGCAGCTTCTTCCAACACCAGGGTATGGTGCATTCACGGATGATGCATTAGGTGCTGGCACGGCTGCTGCGGTATCAAATGGGTATTCTGAAGATTCGCCCTATAACTCAGAGCTTGATTATACATTAGACCAATACGCCATATTTGGTGAGGTAAACTGGGAAGCAACAGATCGTCTAACTTTGACGGCTGGTGGTCGCTATTATGACTTCGAAGAAGAGCGGACAATTTCTCAAGGTGGTCTGTTTGGAAATGTCATCAACGACCAAGCTGATACGACATCATCGCAAGGCTTCAACCCAAGATTTTTGCTCGCTTATGAACTGAATGACGTTGTCACGCTGAATGCGCAAGCGGCTCAGGGCTTCCGTTTGGGTGGTGTGAATGATCCATTGAATGAAACACTATGTCAGGGATCTGACATTGATACATTCGGCGGCTACCAATCATTTGAAGATGAAACGCTTTGGAACTATGAAGCCGGCTTAAAAGCACAAAAAGGTAGTTTCTCTTTCAATGGTGCTGTTTTCTATAGTGATATTAAAGACCTTCAAGTCACTTTAGATGCGGGTACATGTTCTTCACGTGTTGTGTTTAACGTTCCTGAAGCACACTCTGCCGGTATTGAGGCAGAGGTTGGCTATAGCCCAATTCAAGGGCTGAATTTGAATATGGCGCTTAGCTTGCTGGAGAGCCAATTTGACTCAACAGTTGAAAGCGGCGGCGCGGTGCTTGGCGGGATTAGAGACGGAAACCGTCTTCCTTCAGTTCCTGAGTATCAATTCTCATTCTCTGGATCATACTATTGGGATGCAGGATTTGCGAACGCATCAGCATTTGTAGCAGGATCTCTACAGCTAATTGGTGACCGCTATACGCAACCAACGGATCAAGAGGTAGGTCAAGGTCTGCCAACAGCTACAGGACTTGCTTATGGTACGTTCACAGGAAATGAAGATCCAAGTCGTCTTGTCGACCTTGATCTAGATTCATATCAGACGCTAAATTTGAGCGCTGGTCTTGAGTTTGAAACATGGAAATTGACAGGGTACATCACTAACGCTTTGGATGAAGATGCAGATCTATCCTTTGACCGTGAACGTGGTGGACGTGCGCGTCTCGGTTTCCGTACAAACAGCCCACGCACAATCGGGATGACCATCCGGAAAGATTTCTAAGTCTTTTAAAGTATCGACGAAAAAGACCCCGCAGACGCATGTTTGCGGGGTCTTTTTTGATTTATAATATACCCCATTGTGTCGAGCTTATTTCAAGGATGTGTTGTTCTGTGGTTTGATATTGTGCTAAACTCTGAAATATCGAATAATTTATCTGAATAAATTTCCCAAGGGGGCACTTATGTCTAATGCGTTGATTTCAAATCTTTCTTTACTGCCGCCAGATGCTTTGCTTGGCTTGATGGCAGCATATAAAGAAGATTCACGCGAGAATAAGGTCGATCTCGGTGTCGGTATTTATAAAGACGATGCAGGGCGAACGCCCGTTTTGAGGGCTGTTAAAGCTGCTGAAGAGGTTTTGCTGACGACAGAGAATTCCAAAGCTTATGAAGGGCCGCGCGGAAACCAACTTTTTGACAATGCTGTTGAAATCCAACTTTATGGTGAGAACTCTAGTACACGTTCACTGGGACGGGTTGTGTCTCTTGCTTCACCAGGTGGTTGCGGCGCGTTGAGTGTAGCTGTTGGCTTTGTGAAACGTCTTAGCAAGCAGGGAGTAATATGGGTAAGTAGCCCATCTTGGCCTAACCATGCGCATGTTGTGCGGGCAATGGGAATGGAAACGGACAGCTATGCGTATGAAGAAGTCGCAACTGGTCCGGATGCAGGCAAAGTAAATTTTGAACGTATTGTTGCGACGCTTGAAAACGCGAATGCCGGGGATGGGATAATCATTCAAGGCCCATGTCATAATCCTACTGGAATAGACTTAGACCATGGGCAATGGGATTCTATTGCGAGATTATGTATCGAGAAGTCACTTTTTCCAATCGTAGATGTTGCCTATCACGGGTTTGGAAATTCGTTGGATGAGGATATGTTGGGCGTACGTAGTTTTTTGAACATAGTACCAGAGGCGTTGGTATCATACTCGTGTTCTAAAAACTTCGGATTGTATCGTGAGCGTACCGGATGTTTGGTGGCGCAGACTCAGTCTGCTGAACATACAAAAATCACGTTATCGCATTTAGCTGACATCGCGCGCGCAAGCTATTCCATGCCGCCATCACACGGCGCAGCAATCGTTGCTACAATTTTGAATACGCCGGCATTGAAAGCAATGTGGATAAACGAACTTGATGATATGCGTGCTCGAATTACGTCTTTGCGCACAGCGATGGCGACCGCATTGCGCCAACATGGAAAAGATGTGGCTGCTGATCGTATTGTGCGCCAAAAGGGAATGTTCTCTTTGATGCAATTTGAAGAGGGGGCAGCACAGAAATTAGTGACTGAACACGCTATTTATCTACCAAATTCAGGCCGTATTAATGTGGCAGGTTTGAAGCTGGATACAATAGAATATGTGGCTAAATGTATGGCACCATATCTTAAATAGAAACGCTTGGGGCGCTGAGAAATTCTGATGTTCCAGCGCCCTTACAATCTATTTATTTTGAATCTGCTGGAATTGAGCAGAGGCCAGCTTTTACCATTTGTTGCCATGCTTCTTCTGGTGTGTCTGCGTAACTAAATAAGTTTACGTCCTCTGGGTTTATCGTTCCCACTTCAATAAGGTTTTCTAAATTGAAAGTGGACGTCCAAAACTCTTTATCGAAGAGTATAATGGGCAGCTCGTTTGGAATTTTCATTGTTTGGCGCAAGCACAAAACTTCGAATAACTCATCCATTGTTCCAAAACCACCTGGAAATACCACAAGCGCATTGGCACGCATTGCTAGGTGCATTTTGCGCATCGCAAAATAGTGAAATTGGAAGGTGAGTTCCGGCGTCGAATAATGGTTGGGTTCTTGTTCGTGCGGAAGTGTAATATTGAAACCAATATTGGGTGCACCAACATCTTGAGCGCCGCGATTGGCTGCTTCCATGATACCTGGACCGCCACCAGTGGCGATTACGTTATGGCGTGGATGATCCTTGGTTTTCAAAGCACCACCGCGCTTTGAAACGATGCGCCCTAATTCTCTCGCGGCATTGTACCATCGGGCATGATTTTCGGGACCATCTTCCTTAAAACGGGCTGAACCAAAAATCACCACGGTTGATGCTACCCCCCATGCACGCAGTTCTTCTTCTGCTTTTGCATATTCAAGCATGAAGCGTACACCGCGCATACTGTCACCTAGCAGGAAGTCTTCATCTAGGGCAGCAAGGCGGTAGGAGGGCGAGTCCATGCTGGCAGGACGCGAGGAGGAGACCTCATCTTCAATGGAAGTCAATGTTTTGGCTGGCGGGGTGTTTTTGTCTGTTTTACTCATGAATTCAATATAGGCACTAGAATTAGATTTAATAGGGAAAATGCAGTTATAGTATTGAATTATAACGCTTTAGAAAACGCTAAATCCCGACATTACTTTGTGAAATATGGCTACCATTTCTAGATTTCTCAATGAGAAACCCATTTGGAATAGCGCGTTTTACGTCTTCAACATGGGAAATAATTCCAACTAACCTATTGTTGCTGGCAAGTTCTTGCAGAGTTTCAAGCGCTAAATCTAATGTTTCCGACCCAAGCGTTCCAAAGCCTTCATCAATGAAAAGCGATTCAAGCCTGACGCCGCCGGCCTGCTCTTGAACAATATCCGACAGTCCCAAAGCGAGGGCTAAAGAGGCAATAAAGCCTTCACCACCTGAGAGTGATGTGGCTGGTCGCAAAGTTTGCGTGTGGGTGTCAAACACGAGTGTATCTAATCCTTGAGACCCATTGCCGGTGGGGGTGCTTGTATCGCGTCTTAATTCAAATCTACCGCTGGTCATGGGTACGAGACGCAAATTGGCCGCGTCCAGAACGTCGTCATACATTGCTGCAATAGCAAAATCAGCAAGTTTGAGTTTGTAGGGGTTTTTGCCATCTATTAACTCAGCAAGACCGCCAAGTGGTCCAAATTCAGCATTCAGACGGTCAACTTCTTTATCTGCCTCAAGATATAGTTTGAGACTGGTGGCTAGATTTTCTAGGACATGTTGGATGGTTGAGCAGGCTTCCGCCTGAGTATTTAATATAGTTTCAGCTGTCGCCAATTCCGCTTTAAGAGTCGTAATATCTTGTATTTGTGTGTCTTTTGTTGCTTCAGATGTTTGAGTAATTCTTGCTTGGACTGAAATTTTTGCAGTGGTGTGAGCTTCTATTTTTTGCATATAATCGTCCGCTGAGAGCAATACTGCCTTAGCGCTAAGAAGGCTTTCAGCATTAAATCCAGCATCAATAAGAGCGGCATCGAAGTTTGATTGTTCACGATTTAAACGTTTTAATATGCGGTCAAGGGTTTCACATTTCTCTTTGATAGACGTTTTGATGTTACCAAGGTTAGATGCAGAAATACGTTCGTTTTCTTGAGCCTTTTCAATATTTTGTTTGAAATTTTCGATTGTTTTTTGGGAAATGGAGATTTCTTGAGCAAGTACACTTGCATCGCGATATTCGATCGGGAGCTTTTGCAGTGTGTCTTCAAATCGGGAGGTGGCGACGTCGTAAGCAGATTTCACTTTCTGGAGTGAAATTGAAGAATTTTCGATATCGCGAGTTTGATTTTCAAGTACCAATTCAGATTGCTGGATAAGTTGTGTGATGTCTTTGTGAGAAACCAAAGCGTTGAGTTTTTTGATTGTCGCGACGCATTCTTTTTGTTGAGATTCTAGTTGAGCTTGTTCGCTTGTAGGGTTTGGTAATCCAGCTAATATCTTTTGGGCAGAAAGTGTTTTTTCGCGTTGCGCGATGAGAATTTCACTTGTTGAACGTTCTGAGGTGTTCGCTTTTTCTAGACTTTTTTTAGCATTTTCAAATGCTTCGTTCAGACCTTTTGAGCTGCGATCGCCAGTAGCAAGACGGGGATGATCCTGGCTACCACAGACGGGGCAGTTGTCACCGTTTTTTAAGGTGGCGGCGAGGTGTATCGCTTGGATATGTGAGAGATCTGATTGAGCTTTATTGAAGTCGTCTTGTGCGAATTTTAGAGCCGACACTGCTGCGCTGTGTTGCGTTGTCGCGGCTTCAAGCAATTGATTTTGTTTGTTATAATCGGAATAAGCCGTTGCGTAAGTTTGTAGCGCCTTTAATTCAATTTGGAGCACCTCTAGCGTTTTTTCGTATTTTAATATCTCTTTTTCGCGGTGGAGCGCTTGGCCAGCTTCTTCACGTTGATTTGCGAGCTTCTCTTGGGTTGTTTTGAAAGCCTTTAAGAGTGTTTGATGGGCTTCAGTATGTTGTTTTAGTTCTATAGACTTAGTTTCTAATTCTGTTTTGTAAACGAGGTTTGAAGCTGATATATCTTGCAAATTGAGCAGGCGCTGTAGATCGATTTCTGCCTGCTTTATGCTTGGGGCTTGCTGTTGAAGTGCTTCGAGGGTGCTCAGTGCCTGCTTATGACTTGCTATAGCTGCGGTTTCTTGTTGCTTAGCAGCTTCTAAGCGCGAGATGGCTTGTTGATGGTCGAGCTTCGATTGGCTAAGTGCCGTTTCCAGCCCGATAAGCGATTTAGCACGATTAGCGCTATCGAGTTGCAGCTTGAGTGAATCAATTTCCGGTTGGTGAGTTTGTAGCTCGCGAAGTTCAGTTTGTAACTTTGTGAGTTCGTCAAAACGCGCATTTATGGCTTTTGCAGTTTCAAGAGTCTCGCGAGATTTTACGTGAGCTGCTTTTGACTTTTCCAAATCAAGTTTAGCTTGGTTCACAGACTCGGTCGCTGTCTCAATCGCGACACGAAGGTCTTCGACGCTTTTGTGTCCGCTAGTTAAGAGGCGATCTTTTCGGCGCTCGATTGCGTTGTTGATTTGAACGATAGAGTCTTTGGCTTTTTCTTTTAGATTTTCTTGAAAACGTTTGAAGTGTGAGACGTCAAAAAGTTGCTCTAAAATTGCTGCGCGGTCTTTGGTGTTTGCTTCGAGGATTTGCCGAAACTGACCCTGTGGTAAAAGGATGATTTGTCGAAATTGGCTGGCTGAATATCCGAGTATTTCTGGAATGCGTTTGTCAACTTTGGAGGTCTTTTTTTCCTCAAGAATGCGCCCCTTATTGGAGTCGTTTATTTGAGAAATGGCCATCCCGGTGGCATCAAAAAAGTACGCTTCATGCGATTGTTGAGTGGTACTTCTCCCCCGCTTTGCGGCGCGTTCTTGAGCTGGAATGCGGTGTACAACATAGCGTTTTCCGCCAAGGTCAAATACAAGCTCAACTTCGGTAAGTGTATTTATATCGGCATGATCAGACCGAAAGTCTTTTCCATCACGAGATGCGCCTGAGGATTGTCCAAAAAGTGCAAAACAAAGACCGTCGAAAATTGACGTTTTGCCGGCACCGGTAGGACCATAAATTCCAAACAATCCGGTGTGTGTCGCTTGATCAAATCGAACAACTTCTTTGCCTGCGAATGGGCCAAAGGCTTGAAGGGTCAAACGGATTGGTCGCATGATCTAGTCCTTCTCGTTTGAAATTTCATTGAATGCAGTTTTGAGAATGGATTGTTCTTCATCACTAAGTGGTTCTATGCGCACATGTGCCATAAACTCTTGAATTACAGCTTGAGGATCCGTTAGCTTCGCGGTGGCGCGGCCTTTGTGCTCATGTTTGGTGGTTTGCAAAGTTTCACGCTCTAAAGTGATGGCATTGGGGAAGGCTTTGCGTAGACGTGCCATTGGATCCAGTACAGCACCTTTATCAGTTAGGATCACATGAATGAGGTCATTACTGTCCGGGGCATTTCGCACTTTTTCAAGTTGGGCAAGTTCACCCTTTACGATACGCACCTGACGCAGGGCTTTAAGGGGGATGAGTTCAATATCGTTTACGCCATTTGCACCGAGGGTGACCATTGTAAGGGACTTTTCGCTGCCGGCCTCATCAAAAGCGAATGAGAGGGGGGAGCCAGAATAACGAATGTGGTCATTGCCCACTTTTTGCGCGCGGTGAAGGTGGCCAAGTGCAACATAATGCGCCCCTTCAAATACATTTGCGGAAACTGTCTCGATGCCGCCTACACTTAAGCTGCGTTCGGATTCTGTGGTGGAGGCCCCAGTTGCAAATGCATGAGCAGATATTACCCAGCGCGCATCGTTGGGGATAAATTGTCGGGCGCACTCGACTTGGGCCTCGATAACATCCGCAGGGCTAGAGATATCGGTTTTACTGAAGGTCTCGCGGGCTGCATAGATTTCACCATATGGCAGCGCGCTGAAGGCGACTGGCCCGTATTCATCATGTAGAATGAGTGGTCTGTCATCGCTCTCTAATCGTCCTCTAATAAGAACTCGGTCTTTATCTGCAAAGGGGCTGTTAATGCCGATGCGTTCGCCGGAGTCATGATTGCCCGCGAGTATGACAAGAGCTGTTTTTGTATTGTGATATACTTGTCGTTGAAAATTGTCGAATTGGCTGATAGCACTTGCAGGAGGGGAGGCGCGGTCGAAAATATCACCAGCAATAATAAGTACATCAGGTTTTTGGGATTGAATGACATCCATAAGCTGATTGAGGAAATAGGCATGATCTTCAATGAGAGGTTCGCCTTTAAATGTGCGTCCTAAATGCCAATCAGAGGTATGTAATATTTTCATAAACAGAGGCCTTTAGATATGCATTGGGGCGCTGCAAACAAATACAGGCGAGATGAATTTTGTACTTGGTGATTCGTGATTGGTAGTTAAAGTACACTTTTAGGATAGATCAAATACCTGAAGTTGAAGTGATGCGAATTGCGGCTTGATTTCTTTATTTGAAAATTGGCTTACGTGAAGAGGTATTGAAGTTTCATGCGTTTAAAACTTTCAGCTGCAATATGCGCGCTTAGTTTCCTTGCGAGTTGTGGTGGCGGTGGCGGCGGATCGTCTCCAACACCTAC
>CAYGPD010000001.1:39059-155351 GCA_964351655.1 uncultured Hyphomonadaceae bacterium
CTCCAACACCTACCCCCACACCTACACCGACTCCCACGCCCACGCCTACACCTACTCCCACGCCGACCCCAACTCCTACAGCGACATTGAGTAGTGCGATTGGAACAAATCTACCATTGGTTTCAGATTCCGATAATAATGACCAAGGCTCTCCGCAAACGCGTAATAATACGGCTGCGACAGCGCAAGTGATTGAGAATGGTTCATTTGTATTGGGCTACGCGACAAAGGATATCCCGCGAGAAGGGGCGACTCCTTTTGGATATTTAGGTGGGAATAGAGATACCGATGAAATTGATTACTATCGCGTCAATCTTTTGGGAGGGGAAACGCTTCAGCTAGAAATAGCTTTAGAGGATTCGGATAACCCTTCAAATGAGACAGTTGATCCGGCTTCGGGAATAGATCTGGATTTGGAACTTCTTGATGTGAATGACAATTCAATTGTTGTATCTGACAGCACAACGAGCGCATTAGAGGAAATTATTGTCCCAAGTGATGGCGAATATCTAATCAAGGTTACAGCAATTTCTGGATCCTCAATGTATGGGTTAGCTGTCGGCGGTAAAGAATTGTCGAGTACGTCGATAACGCAGGTAAAAACAAGCCATGTTGCGCCTGGAGAGGCAGTGGTTGTTGAGCAAACTAGCGATGTAAGATCTACCAATGCAGGTAAATCCGGATCAGTTTCTACATATAAATCGCTCGAATATGGGGCGCGGACTCCATTAGAGTTGGAAGCTTTTCTGCCTTCGACGATTTCGGCGCAAGGAGCGTCCAGTGCATCGAAAAAAAGTGTAACACGCCTTGACCGTCAGCGTGCAACGCTGGATGCGATTAAAGCAGTGAATATGAAAGCAGGACGTACGGTTTTGGAGCCCTATGTATATCCTCAAAAATTACAACTTACATCACCATCTAGCTATGACCCAACTCCATCTGCGAATGTTCAATGGAACTTAACTGATATTGAGTGGCAATCAGCGCGGACAACGCTTAGCGGATTAACTCTAACCCATACGCCTGTGATTGCGGTTATTGATTCTGGATTTTTGACTTCTCACCCTGACATCGCCGGACGCATAGTTGATCAGCGCGATTTTGTGGCGGCTGAATTTGATGGTGATGGCTTTGATGCCGAAGCAGAAGAAACAGTAGATGTGAATGATGAAAACCCAGATGTTTGTCATGATTTTCATGGAACGCATGTGGCTTCTATTGCTTTGGGAGAGATCAATAATTTGGGAATGATGGGTGTGTACCCAGAAGCTCAATTGATGGCACTGAAAGTTGGATACAGCAAAAGCATCAGCCCGGATGGAACTGACTCTGAAGGTGAAAATTGTGAAACCCTTCCTGGAGATATTGCAAATGCTATCCGTTATGCTGCGCAATTGCCGCTGGTCGGCGTATCAGGTGTTCCAACCGCGCCAGTTAAGGCAGATGTCATCAATCTTTCCTTGGGCACAAACTCACCGAGTACAAGCATTAGGGCTGCTATAAATGACGCAACAGCAGCAGGTGTTATCGTTATTGCGGCTGCGGGAAATGAAGGCGGAACAGCGCTTGGAAAAGCTAAATTCTACCCTGCGGCCTTCGACAATACGATATCGGTAGCTGCAACTAACCTTGCGGGTGAGCATTCTTACTTTAGTTCTGAATATGCTGAAGTTGATATAGTTGCACCCGGAGGGGATATACGCGCTGATGCTAATAAAGACGGCCTTTCAGATGGAATTTTGGGTGCAAGTGCTGTGTTGGAAGCAGGTGCGTTTGAAACCTCAGTTAAGGTTATTCAAGGCACATCGATGGCGTCTCCTCATGTGGCGGGTGCTGTGGCAATGATGCGCGCGATAGATCCCACGCTGACAACAGCAGAACTTCAAGGGATGATCGAGGCAGGCATACTCACTACAGAAGCTGGAGATGATGGATTTGACTTTCAAACAGGGTATGGATCTATTTCTTTGCCTCGTATGATCAATGCCGCACAGGGGAATGGTTCACTAAACCCCGTCACGACTCAAATTTCGGCTAACCCTAAAGATATCACAATAGATTTTGTAAAACGGTCCGCGACGCTCGATATTCGTAAAATCGGTAATGACGCGTTGTCAGTTTCTTCTGTGACGCCAAGTTCCAATCCGGCATGGTTATCAGTTTCACCTACTGGAAATGTGAATGCACAGAATGTTGGAACGTATAATTTGAACGCGGATACCACTGGATTGTCGGGTAGTTACTATACTGGTTCTGTTCAGGTTTCACTATCAGATGCTCAAAATCTAACCGTTGCAGTGTCACTTCTAAAAGACCCAACATTGCCTGCATCACCAGCAGCGATTTTTCCAACATTATATGGGGTTTTGCAGCAAAGAAATGAGACGACCGAACAATTTGAACAAATTGGAACGACTAAACGTCATTTAGGAGGTGCAACCTCGTCGTTTACATTCTTGAATGTTCCTCATGGTGAAGAATATCGTATCTTGATTTCAACGGACTTGGACGGGAATGGATTTATCTGTGCCAATGGAGAAATGTGTGGGGTATTTCCAGACTTTGATCGCCCGAGTGTGACATTTGAAGTTGATGGAAATGCAGCGCAAGACATCGAAATTAGCTATATGGGAAGAGGCGGCCCAATAGGTAGTTCTACGGCTATTGCTGGAGCAATGCTAACCGATGTTTCTGAAGAGCGCATTGAAATCAAAAAGGATTAATTGATTTCAAGGTCGATTATATAATGGCGCGTTCAGTCCTTTTGCGGGGGATAAGCGCGCCATTTTCCGTCTTGACCACGAAGCTCTAATTTTTCATCTGCAAAGCGAGCATCAGACGGCGTTACGATGGCTTTGGACACACCGCCTGGTATGTCGACGACATAGGTGGGCGTGCAGAGACCAGATAATGTGTTACGAAGGCCATCCATTAGTTTTTGACCTTGTTGAACGCTTACACGGAAATGCGATGTACCGGGTGCAAAATCTGGGTGGTGTAGATAATAGGGGCGGATACGGTTTTCTACAAAAGTGCGCATAAGGGCTGATAATGCTTCAAGATTATCATTTATGCCTTTTAGTAAAACTGTCTGTGAAATCATAGGGATACCAGCATTTACAATGCGCGCACATGCTGATTTTGCGGCGGGTGTAAATTCATTGGTATGGTTGGAATGTAAGGCCACATATACTGATTTTGTGTGGCTAGTGATTGCAGACACATATTCATCTGTCACTTTTTCAGGCTGGGCGACGGGAATGCGCGTATGCCAGCGGATAACTTTGACGTGGGGAATGCTCTCTAGGCGCTTTGTGAGGTCTTTTGCACGTTTTGGAGAAAGCATCATAGGGTCTCCGCCAGTGAGGATAACTTCCCAAATTTCAGGGTGAGAGGCGATATAATCTAACGCGGCGTCTACTTCCTCGGGACGTAGCATATTGTCTTTATCGGGGCCTATCATTTCACGTCTAAAACAAAAGCGACAATAAACAGGACAGACAGATACAATCTTTAAAAGGACGCGGTCTTTGTGACGGTGGACTATGCCTTTGACGGGTGTATTAGGGTGGTCGCCAATGGGGTCGTCTAATTCTTCGGGTGTCGTTTTTAACTCTTCAATAGATGGTAAAAACTGACGTAAAACCGGATCATCTGGATGAGTATCTACGATAGCATCTACAAAATTAGATGTCATCGCGATTGCGTATTTTTCACCTACTTCTTTGATATTTTTTGTGTTTTCTGTGGATGTGAGTCCGCGCGCAACAAAGTCTTCTGCAGTACGTAGCGTTGGGTATTTGGCTTTGGTTGCAGTTTTATTCATGGCTGACTTGTCGCTGGGAATGGGGTCCATAATACATCTTCTATTTTGCGCGCACCCGAACATAGCATAACGAGGCGATCAAACCCTAAAGCGACTCCCGATGCATCTGGCATATGAGGCAGGGCTGCTAGGAAATCTTCATCTAGCGGGTAGTTTTCACTATAAATTTCTGACTTTAAGCGCATATCTTCGCTAAAACGGGCGCGCTGCTCAATTGGGTCAGTGAGTTCACCAAACCCGTTCGCGAGTTCAACGCCGCAGGCATACATTTCAAACCGTTCGGCAAAGCGTGGATCATGTGGGCATGGCCGCGCGAGGGCAGCTTCACATAGTGGATAATTATATAGGAAGGTAAGGCGGCCCATACCTAAATTGTGCTCAATACGTGCCACGAGTACGGCGGAAAAGATATCGCTCCAACTTGCGGATTGATGCACATTTATCCCTTGAGCAGACGCGGCAGCATGGAAAGCATCGCGATCGTTTAAAACGGCTTCAAGGTCAATGTTTGCATAGCGTGCGAATGCGTCTGTGAGGGTTAAATATTCGGGTGCGAGGTGTGGCTGGCATGTCTCTGCTTGCCAGCTGAGGCTGGTCTGTCCTGTGGCTGCTAGGGCGGTGCAGGCCAGTTGCGCGCAGTCTTCCATAACGCTGGTCAGTGTATGGTGAGCGCGATACCATTCGATCATAGTAAATTCGGGGGAATGCAGGATTCCACTTTCCCGATTTCGATAGACGCGCGCAAAATCCACAATTTGAGTTTCACCCGCTGCGAGCAATTTCTTACACGAAAATTCCGGTGAGGTGTGCAAATATAGTGATACGTTTGGAGTGCCATCTTCATTTAAAAAATTGGATGAGAACGCATGAAGATGGGTTTCATTCCCTGGAGAAATTTGCAGGGCACCACATTCCACTTCCATGAAGTTTTGATCTTCAAACCAACGCCGCAGGGCAGAGCGCACCTTATTGCGCGCAAGTAAAAATGGGCGACGGTCGGCGTGTCTTTGTGCATCCCACCAAGGCGCATCACTCATAATCTGTGTCCTGAACTGTTTGATATTCTCGTCTGAAAGCCCGTTAGCACTTGGCGAAACACTTATTGCCAGCTATGGGAGGGGTCAATCTCGTAAATTTGTGCGTGGGTTTTGGCAAAGCTTTAGGCCATCTCCAGCACTCAGGCAATAAAGGTAGGTAATCGTGGCCGTAGAAACAGCAGCCAATATCCGTAAAGGTAACGTCATTGAGCACACTGACGGTCAGCTATATGTCGTTCTAAAAGCGGAGTCTTTCCGTCCGGGTAAGGGTACTCCAACAACGACGATTGATATGCGCCGTATTTCCGACGGTATCAAAGTGTCCAACACATATAAAACGCAAGAGAAACTTGAGCGCGCTTTTGTGGAAGAGGTGGACTATACTTACCTTTATGCAGACGGTGAAAACTTTGTCTTCATGCACCCTGAGAATTTCGAACAATTGATGGTTCCAGCATCTATGATTGGCGATTCAGCCCCATTGTTGCAAGAGAACATGACTGTTGTGCTTCAGATGTTTAATGATGTCGCTGTGTCTATTTCATTCCCAGCGCGCATGACATTTGAAATCACAGAAACTGAGCCAGTGGTAAAAGGCCAAACAGCGTCTTCTTCCTACAAACCAGCGATGTTGGAAAATGGCTTGCGTGTCATGGTGCCACCGCACATTGGTGTGGGCACACGTATCATCATCAACACTGAAGAAATGACATACGAGACACGCGCAAAAGACTAAGCTAATTAGTTGTTGTGAATTTAGAAACGCCCTTGCTGAAAAGTGAGGGCGTTTTTGTTTTGGGGAGGTGCTCACAAATCACTACGTATTTCCATGCTAGTTCAACCAGATCTTTAGATGCAGGAAGTAAGCTGTGGTGAATGCTTCTGGGAGGGCGTTATGTATTGGATAAGGCAGATTTCATTTCTCATTGGTTTGGGCGCGATTGTCTTTGCTGGATTTAGCTTTATGCAGGCAAAAAAAAGAGAAAAAGAAGCCTATCAGACAATTCAAAGCATGATTGATCTGGATGCACCTAGCAATATCCCGCGCACGGATAAATTGGCATTGCAAAAGCGCGTATTCAACGTTTCCAATACCCAAAAGAAAAGCGGGGCACAGGTTAATCGCCATGATGCAAGCTTTGGGAACTGGACGACGCGTTGTTCTTTTACGCGGTCGCAATCGGATAATTTTGGGGAATGTATCGTTGTGCCTTACAACGGGAATACATCTGAAATGTCGATGATGAATTTGTCCTATAACTCATTAGCGCGGGTCTCATATCGCGGCCGTAGAGAAGGCCGAATTGATCTTGTGACACCTTTGCGGGAGAAAGGTTCTGACATTGCCTATAAATGCAGTGATGTTGTATCTAAGGGGCCAGAGAATAAAAGCGAGAACCGTATTTTCATCAAAACCGAGGCGGAGCGTTTTATCAACCGAATGGGCCGAAGTGATTGCACCATTGAGTTTACGCGCCGAGGCGAAGAGGAAGCCACAATATATCGCTTTCTTTCGCATGGGTTTTCCCAAGCTAATATGTATGCAAAGCAATATGCTCTAAACCCCAAACTGGTTCAGTAAGCAAACGCATATATTAGAACGCTATTGGGTGAGGCTGCGCAGTAATCCCTTACTCGCCACTTCTACCAGATCAATCGTTTGATCGAAGTCGCGGGTATAATAGGGATCAGGAACGTCTGTCAGGGAGGTTTTGTCTGCATATTCCAGAAATAGCTTCACGGGCGTGTCACTATTGTCAGGGCGCAAAGCTTCAATGTCATCAAAATTAGATTGGTCCATCGCGAGGATGAGATCGAAATCATAAAAGTCATTTGCGGTGAATTGGCGTGCGCGAAGTGTTGAGAGGTCGTATCCGCGACTAAGGCAAGCGTCCTGCATGGCTCCATAGGGTGGTTTACCGCTATGCCAGCTGGCAGTGCCCGCGCTGTCTATTGTCAGGTGTGATAGACCCGCTTCCTTTGCGTGCTGTGTAAAAATACCTTCTGCTGTCGGTGAGCGGCAAATATTTCCAAGGCACACAAAGAGAATACGGGTCATATCAAAAAGTTACGCGTCAGTTGTTTCTGGTGATGGTGTTTTAGGAACAACCATTAGCTCTTCTTCTAAGTGAAGAGGAGGACGTGTGGCCCAATCAGCGATTGCGTTTAGATCATAGTCTCGACAAGCTTCCATGAGCATGCGCGTTTCTGTCCACATATCTCCATCGACGATTGGCATGAACAAGTCTGCGATATTGTCGATACCCAGATACACACGCACACCGGCTTCTTTCATTTTTACATAAGGGCCGATGGAGTTGTGCAATGGACCTTGCATGGGCAATTGCTTCATGGAGAGTGCGGCTGATGGACAAATTACAATCCCAACATCTGCTTCTTTTACAAGCTTGATGATGCGGTCCTGTTCTGAATTATCCTTACAAGATACGGAGATTGAGTGAATACCATAAACGCGGCCTTGCATTCCGTGCTCGATTGTTTTGAGCGCGAGGAGTTCGGTCTCTGTTTGGTATGGATTGTTTTCTTGGTCCACGTGAACTTCGACCATTTTGCCAAGTTGTTTGGCTGTTTTCATGATAAAGTCGAGATGTTCGCTTTCACGTGGGCGGTCACGAGAAGGTAGGCCGCCGCAGAAGTCTGCCATTTTACAGGCTTCAACATATTGCGCTTGCGTTTTATCATCCAGCACGCCTTCAAGTGGCTGAATACCTATTTCAAATTTTATCTGGTCTTTGTAACGCTCTTTTACTTCAACCGCCGCTTTGATCCCCTTCAGCCCGATAATGCTGTCAGCATCAATCATTGTGCGGCAATATTTAGAGCCTTGCGCAATCACTGTCTCAAGTGCGCGTGAGATACGTTCGACAAGATCTTCGTGCGTGTAGTTTTCTTTTAGGTGGC
Source organism: uncultured Hyphomonadaceae bacterium (assembly GCA_964351655.1). Classification (GTDB taxonomy): domain Bacteria; phylum Pseudomonadota; class Alphaproteobacteria; order Caulobacterales; family Hyphomonadaceae; genus Hirschia. The sequence continues at coordinate 46,845 of CAYGPD010000001.1, forward strand.
GGTAAAGTTCCCATTTTTTCTCCATGTCGGCATAACCCAGTGCCAAATTTTCAGGAGAGATAAGATAGGCTTTGTCGAAATGGCCGTGATGATTTGCCCATCCGCCACGCTCTTCTACAAGTTCGCGAAATTTTGCTTCAAGGTCCCACGGACGCTCCGCTGAACGTCTTTTCCAATCATATGTACCGTGTTCGATGTCAGCAATGACAGTTGCGATTGTTTCGCGAGCCACTTCGCGGTCGGTGATGAGGGGAATGCCGTGTTTAATGGCGAGGGAACGGATTTGTTTGGCATCGGAGCCTTCGTCGTAATCTTGTTCACCGGTCAGGATGTTGATGACAAAATCAATTTGACCATTCTGGATTAGGTCTTTGATATTTGGTTGTGTTCCGGAAGATATTTTGTGTGCAGGGGATGATTTAATATTCTGAGCTTCAAAAAGGCGTTGTGTTCCCGGTGTCGCAAAAAGGTTCACACCGATGTCTGCCATATTGCGGCAGCTTTCGAGGAGATATTGCTTGTCGTCAGGACTACCTGCACTAATCAAAAGAGCGCGATCCCGGCCCTTTGATAGCATTTTAAGATTGAAGCCGATAAGGTCGATATTGGTATAGCGTTCGCCGTTAGCCATTTTTCTTCTCCTCAAAGACGCGTTCAATAGACAAATTGTCCGTCAGTCACACTTTTCGGGAATTTATGTCAAGGCAAATGAGGTTAGAGGGTGAAATGTTTTGTGATCGAGATAAGTCCAAACCTAATTTGCGCACGTATAAATCATGTAAATATTGCATGATTTGAGGAGGTGACGTGTGAATTTGTGCTGGTTTCGTCAGGATTTACGACTATCTGATAACCCCGCATTGCGAACTGCAATGCGTGACAATTCTGCAGTTGCAGTTTTTATTTTGGAAGAGACTGAAAATCAGCGCCAGATGGGAAGTGCTTGCAAAGCTTGGCTGCATAAATCCCTATCGAATTTGAAACACGACCTTGAGGAATTAAACATTCCGCTCATTTTGAAGAGAGGTGATGCAAGAGAGATTTTGCCGCAACTCGCCGAAGATCTCAAAGTGGAGAATATTTATTGGAATAGACGCTATGATCCAAAAGATGTTGAGGTGGATCGGTGGATTATGGAGCGTTTAAATAAAGACGCGAAGATTGCAGAGAGCCTGAAAGCCAATTTATTATTTGAACCGTGGGAAATAAAAAGCGCTGGGGCGGGGACACCCTACAAAGTCTTTTCTCCGTTTTGGAAAGCCGCACTAAAGGAAAATAGCCCTGCTCAAAGCCTTCCTGCGCCCACTAAAGCGCAGACCATGCCTGACCTCGGCGGTGTTCAATCAGATCAATTGAGTGATTGGCAATTGATGCCGCAATCGCCTGACTGGTCCGTAAGCTTTTGGAAGGATTGGGAACCGGGTGAAGCTGGGGCAAGAAAGCGATTGGATACATTTTTAGAAATGAATCTTCAGGGATATGGCGCGCAAAGGGATGTGCCTTCCAAAAGTCACACTTCGCTTTTGTCACCGCATTTGAGATTTGGAGAAATTTCGCCGCGGCAAGTTTGGCATGGCGTGCATGCGTATGCTGGAGGAGAACTCTCCAAGGATGGGCATAAGTATTTAGCAGAATTGGGGTGGCGCGAATTTTCGCATTCTATTTTGTTTTATGCAGATGATCTGGCCAAGAAGAATTGGAAACCAAATTTTGATGCTTTTGCATGGCAAAGTGATAGCTATGCCTTCAAGGCGTGGACGAAAGGTCAGACAGGATATCCGCTTGTTGATGCCGGTATGCGGGAATTATGGCAGACCGGATATATGCATAACCGTGTACGGATGGTGGCGGCGTCTTTTCTTATCAAGCATTTGAGAATTGACTGGCGAGACGGGGAGAAATGGTTTTGGGATACATTGGTAGATGCCTGCCCTGCGAATAATCCTGCAAGCTGGCAGTGGGTGGCGGGGTCTGGGGCTGATGCTTCGCCGTTTTTTAGGATTTTCAATCCGATTATGCAGTCGCAGAAATTTGACGCTGGCGGAGATTATATTCGCAAATGGGTGCCAGAAATTTCAAAGCTAGATGATAAGTCTATTCATACGCCTTGGGATGCGCCTGAATTGGTTTTGAAAGCAGCAGGTGTGTGTTTAGGGTCAACTTATCCAAAACCGATTGTAGACCATAAGACAGCGCGCGAAAAAGCACTTGCTGCCTATAAAGACTTGACCAACTAGACGCCGAGTTGGGACCAATCATCATTGCCTCGACCAAGGCGGCCCTTGGCGGTTCGTTTTTTGCCCTTTGCAATGACTTTCGTGCCGACTTTACCCAAGCCATGGTCTGGCATGTTCACATATAGGCACTCAAAATCTGTCTTTTTGACCATGTAGGTCTCATGCCATGTGCCAACGTCGCCGTTTGTACCTACGGCTTTATTCATTGAGCGCCATGCGGGTACATGTGCGCACCCTTTGTGAGAGGCGTAAGCGTGGAGATGTTCAAATGACTTCCAGTATTGAACGACCATCATGCTACCAAAACCGGGGTGATAACGATAATGGATCATTCCAAGCTCTGGTCGGCGGGCAAGTTCGCGACACATGCGTGGCATAGCAATAAAGACGGGAAGCCATTTCCAGACTTTCCACCATTTATTGATACGCATTCCCGTTAGGAAGACGACAAAATCGTCTTCCATTTCTACGGTAATATAGTCGTTATTTGTCGCAGTCATTACCCCATACTCACTGCTGGCATTCTAAGCTTGTCTAGCTCATTAGTTTTTCCATGAGATCATCAGAGATGTCATAATTGGAATAAACTGTTTGCACATCATCGAGATCTTCCAAAACCTCAATAAGTTTTAGAATTTTGGCGGCAGCCTCTTCATCTTCCACGGGAACAAGGTTTTGTGGTCGCCAAACGAGTGTTGTTGAAGAAGCTTCAATTTCTTCTCCAAATTTGCCTTCAAGCGCGGAGGCGACCTCCATTAGATCTTCACGGGCAGTGTAGATTGTGTGTGTTTCTTCATCGGATTCAACATCGTCGGCACCCGCTTCAATCGCAGCTTCCATAACAGTGTCTTCATCGCCAGCTGCAGCTGGAAAAATGATCTGGCCTACTTGGTCAAAACCAAAAGATACCGCACCCGTTTCACCAAGATTTCCGCCATTTTTTGTGAAGGATGCGCGCACATCACCTCCTGAGCGGTTTTTGTTGTCAGTGGAGACTTCAACAATCAAACCAACGCCGCCAGGCGCAAAGCCTTCATAGCGAATTTCTTCATAGGTTTCCATGTCTCCGCCAACAGCCTTATCAATGGCACGCGTGATATTGTCTTTAGGCATGGAAACGCCTTTTGCGTTGGCAATAGCCAAGCGAAGGCGCGGATTCATGTCGGGTTCGCCACCCCCCATTTTCGCGGCGATAGTAATCTCTTTAGAAAGCTTAGCGAAAACCTTCGCTTTTTTTCTGTCCTGAGCACCTTTGCGGTGCTGGATGTTCGCCCATTTGGAGTGGCCGGCCATTGATGCCTCTTTGTGTCTGGTTATTCATAGATTGAGGTGTGTAACCCAATCAACATAGAAGCCGCAAGGTTTAGGCGTTCTTTAGATCTTGTGTAGTTGGCTGAAACTTCAACTAAAGCTGTCATACAGAAAGTTATCTATCCAAAAGGGCACAACTTTATCTAAATCGCCATACCGAGCATCATTAAAGGATGCGGCATTGCGCGAAGGTATTGTGTTTAATTCTACCAAGTGAGCTTTTGCTTCTGAGGCCAGTTTTAAAAAGTGGTCAGCAGGGAAAGTGTCGCTGGTGGTTCCTATGCTTATGAATAGATCGCACTCTGATAATGCAATTTGGACCGTGTCTATGTGGTAGGGAGTTTCTCCCTTCCAAATCAAGTCTGGAAGAATTGCATTATTTTTGCTGCATTTAGGACAGGAGGTTTGGATAGCTAATTGGTGCTTATATTCTTCGCGAAATTTGCAAAACCTACAGATAGATTTGTTTAGTTCACCATAAATATGCAAAACGTTATTGATTTCAGCTTTCTCATGCAGGTCATCGTCATTTAGTGTTGCTATGGTTAGTTTTGTTGGCGAGCCATGCAGCTCCTTTTGCATATGTTTGATATGCGTGTGCGCTTTGGTGTATGGAATTTGCTTGAGATCCAGACGGCTCTGATCATAGAACGCGCGAAGGTCTTCAGCGGTATCAAGAAATGCTGAAATCTCGGTTTGGTTTGCTGATCTGCTCAGGGAATTTGTTTTGTGTTCTTTTAAATTCAAAGGATTAGCATTTGCAGAAATGCTTGCGCCCGTAAGAATGACGACATGATTAAAATTTGGGTAGTACATTTAGAATTCAAATTGCTAGTAAAATAAAAGTCGATAAATTTGGTCGACACGCGAACATTACGTTGCGTTAATGTCTTGGGCAATATTCTTTAAGTTGCATAAAGCCTCTCAAGCGAAGTGTAATTTATCTCAAGAGGTATGGCGCGGAGCTATTTAACTTGGCATAGGGCCCGTGAAAATTTTCAAATATTCTATTTGCTGACTTTCTCCACAATTGGTCATTATGTGGTCGCAAATCTAAGTCACTAAGGTTAATGTTAAATTAGGCATTGAGTTGAGGTTGCTGTATCATAAGCGAGCTTCGACGATGTTTGAAATTAAATGGGCTGTGAGAACTGATATGAGCAAAATGAAAAAACTGCGCTTTGTTGCTGGAAGTTGTGCATTGTTTGCGCTCGGGCTATCGGGGTGCGATCAGGTTGAGCAGAAACAAGACAATTTCAAAGTTTTGACTAAACGTGTAGAGGCCCAGTTGTCCCGCGATGTTCTGGGAGAGCCCACATCAGTAGATTATCTTGAGCAAGCATCGATTGAAGCGCGTGCGATGTCTGGGGTTGTCATGGGCGTTCAGGCTATTCCTGAAAGAACGCTGGAAGAAGCACTTAAAACCGAGAGTTACTTTGTCGTTGGTTCAGTGATTGCTAAGCCCAAAATTGAAATGACATCGGTCGTTGAAGAAGAAATGCCAACACGATCAGCATTGCCTGATCCGGTTTCATCGGAAGAATCTATGGCACCAGATTCTATAGATGTACCGCCGCCCGCAGCCATGATGCGCGCGCCAGAACCAGTTATTTCTGCATTGGAATTTGAAGCAATTGAGGAAGCTGTTCCGGACGTTGTGAAGTCATTGCAGTCAAAAGATTTGCGGAAGACTTCCGAAGGTATCCAACTTTCAAAGGAAGCGCGCCAGAAAATGAAAAGCGCGATGGACTCTGGTGAAAAAATAAAACGTGTAGAAATGCGTGAAACTGTGATGCAAAAACTTGAGGAGCCTGAAATGGTTCCAGTTCCTGTACGGGAGTTTCAGGTTCTAAAAAAAGAGATGCGAGTTCGTAGAGAATTAAATCAAGCGGCAGCACATGATGCACGTAGTCGCGCGATGAAGCGTCTTGAAAAGATGGGATTGTCAGGTGCCGCCTATGCACGAGATGGCGGTAATATGGTAATCAATATTGGTGTTGATCCAACTCATTTTGATGAAGGTATGAGAGCGAATCTGGAAGCAAAGTATAAAAGATTTGCTCCTATGAAAGTAGAAGCTCCTGTCCAAATGGATGATTGTTCCAGTGCTGCAGTACGCCTTGCTATGAAAAGTGATGCAGAGTTAGCAACACGTTGTGTCGTGGAAGATTTGAGAGCATCAGGCGATTATGAGTATGTAGAACCAGATTATATATTCACAAATCAGTTTGAAAGACGCCCTAAAGATTTACCGGTTCGTCCAATTACAACATCAACAAAATTGACTCCCAATGACCCATTATGGGGATTTCAATGGCACTTTAAAAACCAAGGTGAAGGTAAGAATGAATCGCTTGGTGGTGCAGGCTTTGACGACTTTTGGTCACGTGCGAGCCAGACTGGATCAGCAGGGGTTACAGTAGCGATTGTGGATACGGGATTGCAGATGTCCCACCCTGATATTCAAGCATCGCGTAATCTCGCACCTGGGTTTGATATGGTTTCAGATCCTTTTATGGGCAATGATGGTGACGGGCGTGATGCAAACCCAGACGATCCAGGAGATGCATGTGATCCCAATGATCCGCAATCACAAGATACGTTTCATGGAACGCATGTTGCGGGTACTGTAGGCGTTGCAGGTACAAATAATGCTTCTGGTGTCGCTGGGGGAGCGTGGAATGTGACGATTGTTCCAGTGCGTGCCTTGGGGCGGTGCGGAGGTCAGCTTTCTGACATCAATGATGCTATTCGATGGGCAGCTGGTGTTGTGCCCGCGCGTGATGATTTAGGGGATGAAATTTGGAATGCGAACCCCGCCGACATTATCAACCTTTCAATTGGATTGTTTGAGCGCTGCCCTGCCTCCATGCAGGAAGCTATAAATGATGCCACACAAGCGGGTGCAATTGTTGTTGCAGCTGCTGGGAATGCACGAATTGACACGAAATACTATGCACCGGGCGGATGCCAGAATGTTGTGTCAGTAGCGGCATCCGATGCTCGTGGGGAACTTACGCCTTATTCCAATTATGGAGAGGCGGTTGATATTCTCGCTCCGGGCGGTGACTTAACGCGTGATGATAATGGAGATGGACGTCCTGATGGAGTGCTCTCCACGAAATTCGCGAAGAATTGTTATGATCCAGTGACGAATGAGCCAGTCGCATCTTGTTACTATGCTTATGAGAGTGGAACCTCCATGGCTGCGCCACACGTCTCAGCCGCTCTTGCATTGCTGAAATCACAATTTCCATTGGCGACAGGCGATGAGTTGACGTCTAGATTGAAGGTGGCGACCAATTCACGTTCACAATTGCAATGTTCTGGAAAATGTACACACTATCCAGGTGCAACACCAATTCCGGGTGAAGAGGGTTTGTGTTTTAGACCATGCGGGGGCGCTATGCTTAATCTACAGAACGCCCAATTGGACTAGAGCTGGAACAATACACGTTCTGCTCTCGTTCAGTATACATATGTTAATTGTGTATAAGAGAACGAGATTTTGGACGTCGCAATACGGGGCTTGAAAGATGGATAGTGAGCGTAAAAGTAATTCTGTAGTAACAGCACCGCTAGCGATGTTGGCTGGATTGTTCACGGCGTTTGGTTGCGGCCTTGTTATGTCGAATCCGAGTAACTCATATGATGCACATCTCAAAAGTGAGAATGCATCAGCATCAGATGGGCCAATTGAAATAGTCCCAACATCTTATCAGGATGTCCGAGAGGGAAATGCTCAACCGCAACAAATGGCACAAGTTGGGATGGCGCAAGGACGTTTAGGTCCACCGCCGGAAATTGTTGTGATGCTGAAAGATGCGAAAGAGGCAGATCGTATTTGCGATATTTTTTGGAAAGATAAATCTGCTGGTCGAGCAGAGTTTAAGGCATTGTTTGCAGCCTATCCGGAACTTGCAGATTTAAACCTAAAGCGCGTTACATATTCAAACGAATTTGTGCTGGATCTTGATGCAAATGGTGAAAACAAATCTGAGGAAATGAAATCGGAGTATTCAAAGGCAATAAATAGTCTTAAAGCACTTCCAAATATCGCCTATGCCGAGCCAAATGCAACGGCACAACCGGGAAAAAGCGGATGAGAATGACAAGTATATATCGTTTAACAGCTTTGGCTTTCGTGGCGGCTACGGTTGTGGGCTGTGAAGAACCGCAATTACGTGCTCCAGAAGTTGCACCTGCATCAGCAACGCCAACAGAGGCGGCTATTACAGATCTTTCTGGTGCAGAGAAGCCCTCTCAACGGGTACGTCAGATTGATTGGACAGCGGCACGTCAGGCGCGCATTCAGGCAATAGAAGCAGGGCATAGCGCAGATACAATCCTTGCGCAGGCGTCAGGCAATGCGAGTTTAAGTCCAGTGCCTGTTATGCTGCCATCTGGCATTGTTATGCCAGCTAGTGAAAAGCAGACGGTAGCTTTTACACCCGATGGATATTTTGCGAGTTATCCGGGTGCTAAATATGATATTATCGTCAATGGTACCAACGAAGTTTTTGATACATCTGCGATGGATGCTGATGAAGCAGAACGCTCAGAAATGAAATTTGATGCAGTAGATGCGGGCGCTCAAGTTGCATTTTCACGTTTTGGAGCGGATTATCTTGTTGAGTTTGAATGCAATATTCTGGACGGCGAAACGGGATGTATCACTGAAGAACAAGCGATCGCAGTCGTGAACGGGCTGTTTGTGGCGGTTGCTGAGTAGATTGAGACAAAATTGATATCTTGATTATTGTGCTCGGGCAGTGTTGTGTCTGCGCGTAATATTTGAAAGAGCAGAATGCTCACCCTTTCATACATGTGGTGTGGAAAGGGAAGGTAGGAGTTGGTATAATGGTGCAATTGGGCGTAAGGGGAAAAGCGGTTGCACTGAAACCAGCGAAGTCTATTGCAAATATGCTGGTGGGAGTAGCCACAGTCGCGCTATTGGTGGGATGTGACATGTTGCTGGAGCCAGTAGACGGTGGAACGAATGTACCTACGCCTACCCCAAGTTCTGCTCCTGTTTTACCCTCTCCAACATCTCCTGAACCTATAGAGACACCCACGCCGACACCTGAACCGACTGATGCCGGAGAGGTGTCTGTTCCTACAGATGATGGGGGGCAGAGTGAAAATGGCGAGGGGGAGATCAGTCCTGAAACTCCGCCAGATGATCCAACACCTGAGCCAAGTGCTAGTCCTGAACCTATTCCTGAGCCAACGGAAGTTGTTGTCCCAGATCCTGAACCAACTTCGACTCCAGATCCTGAAATTATACCAACCCCAACCCCGACACCGACGCCTGTTCCCACAAGTAATATATCGCCTGCTTTTTCTTATTACCCTCCGGGTGATTTGGAGCCCAATAGTGGATTAGGGGCCAAAGATTCAACGATCTATGTACCAGATATGGTGTTTCCTATCCAGCAAGCCAGGGCTTATCCTCAGTCTCAGGTATATCGCTATGGTGGTGGAATTGGAGGTGGTGATCAATGCGATCCTCGCAACTTCACAGCGTCTTGGCGTGACAATTTCTGTGAGAACCGCTCTAGCACAACAACGTCTCCATATTGCCCATCTGCTGGAGTGCATGTGGGGCAGGATATTCGTGTTGGTACGCCAGAAGGGTGTCGTGCTGAGCGCTCTCTATTACCATCCGAAAGAAAGCGTTACGTGGTAGTTGCAGCAGAAGATGGATATATTTCCAACGTAGGAAGTTATACCGTGAATGTGCGATCAGGTGGCCGAATTTACCGCTATATGCACATGAATATGAAGGCTTTGCAGGTAACACTTGGTCAGCAAGTGAAGGCGGGGGATCCTATTGGATATGTGTCCAATGATTTTGGCGGCACCCCCACTACCTTACATCTGCACTTTGAAATAAAACACAATACGTCTGAATATGGTTGGACGTGGGCCCCGCCATATACCTCTCTCGTCAAAGCATATGAGCGGCGTGAGCAAGCACCGGGTGAGATGGTGATTGAGGAATAAGCTTTATGAAACTTGAGCTTACAGATGACAGAAAGCGTGAATTGCAAGATAAGCTGGCTATCATGTTTAGAGATGAATTTGATGAAAGCCTATCTGATTTTCGCGCAAGTCAAATGTTGGAGCTAGTTTTAAAAGCCGTAGGACCAAGCGTTTATAACCAAGCTGTTCAGGATGTTCGGGGATATTTTCAAACGCGTGTAGATGATCTTGAAGGTGAGATTTACTGGGACGAAAATTCTTAGATACCAATTGCTCTGCCTGAATATGCGCTGATAGGACAAACTTAGCTTGCAGCTTACGTGGGGGCTGTTAAACCCATTGCAAAAGAGAATAAAAATACGCTTAGGCAATTTTAAGACATAGAAGGGGTATCAAATGGCCAAACTGGTATTGATCCGTCACGGACAAAGCGAATGGAATCTTCAAAACCGTTTCACTGGTTGGTGGGATGTTGATTTGACGGAGAAGGGTGTTGCAGAAGCCAAGAAATCGGGCCAAATGCTTGCTTCTTCAGGTGTTTCTTTCAGCGAAGCTTTCGTGTCTGTTCAAAAACGTGCCATTCGTACTCTGTGGATTGCACTTGAAGAGATGGGACGCACATGGCTTCCGGTCACGAAAGATTGGCGTTTGAATGAGCGTCACTATGGTGGGCTTACAGGTTTGAATAAAGCTGAAACCGCTGAAAAGCACGGTGAAGAGCAAGTGAAAATTTGGCGTCGTTCTTACGATGTGCCGCCGCCGCCGATGGAAAAAGGTGCTGAGTTTGATCCTGCAAATGACGTACGTTATGCGGGACTTGATGTGCCAATGACGGAAAGCTTGAAGCTAACTCTTGAGCGTGTAATGCCTTATTTTAATTCGGAAATTGCACCAAAATTGAAAGCTGGTGAAAACATTCTTGTGGCTGCTCACGGTAATTCATTGCGTGCGATCGTGAAAGATTTGTTCAGTGTGGCAGATGATGTAATTACAGGCGTGGAAATTCCAACTGGTAATCCGCTTCTGATCGAACTTGATGATAATTTGAAAGTCGTGTCGGCAAAATATCTTGATGCTGATCGTGCGACTGAGCTTCCTAAGTTCTAATTGATTTCATTTAAAAAAATATAAAAAAGCGGAGCATCAAAAGGTGTTCCGCTTTTTTGTTATTGGGCTATCGTATGAACTGATTTTGCGAAGGTGAGGCCAGATATGTCGAGCATTGAAACAGAGCTAAGCGATTTAGCCTTTATGCAGCGCGCCATAAAAATTGCGCGTACCAACCTAGGAAAAACAGCGCCGAACCCGTCTGTGGGGTGTGTCATCATGCGGGGTGGTAATGTGCTGGCAGAGGCCTGCACAGGTGCTGGTGGACGTCCGCATGCTGAGCAGTTAGCGCTTGCTTCCCTTGAGGGGCAGGACTTGTCCGAGGCTGTTGCCTATGTGACGCTTGAGCCATGCCATTCACGCTCAAATGGAGAAGCGGGATGCTCGGATCGCTTACTTCATTCGGGCATAAAGCGCATTGTTGTTGCTGAACTTGATCCACACCCAACTGCAAATGGCGGCGTGGGTAAATTACGGGATGCTGGCATTCAAGTAGATGTTGGGATTGGTGCGCAAGACGCTAAAATTTTAACGGCCGGATTTTTTAAGCGTACACTCACCGGATGGCCATTAGTGTGTGCAACTGATGAGACTAGCGATTTTGATGCAGAATTTGCGTTGCAGGAAGATGAGTCCCTGCACGCTGCATTGATGCGATTTGGAGATGCAGGCTTCAATCGCTTATGGGTGTCGCCGAATGGAAATTTAGCGCAAGCGCTAAAAGACCAAAACTTGCTCGATAAAGAAGCGTAATTCTTAGAGCGATTTTGTGAGGAAGTTTCCGTGATTGACACGGTCCCAAGTTAAGTCGGGGCGATGTTGTTTGATGAAAGCTGTAAATTCATCTGCAAGAGTGGTTACATCTTGTTTTAGTTTACCGCGATACCGACTTCCAAAAGAATGCAGGCTGTTGATGGTTTTGCGCGGCAATTCGCTATTCATGGATACACGTGCACCGATTGGTGATGAGAAAGTGCGATTTGGCCAGTCAAGTTTTAGGCCCTGAAACGCGGTTTGATGACTGCGGGATGTTTGGATAAAGCGTGTGCATACAACAAATTGACGTTCATCAAATGACGCGCCGCAAGATTTCGCCAACCAAGGTGTTTGGTCGGTGTGCGTCATCCACGTGGAAAATTGACGTAGTCCCCAAATTGATAGCGTTTCGGCAAGCGTAGGAGTGACGTAAAAATCTGCCATTTTCAGCGCCGCTCGGCATAGGGTTGAGACGTGCGGCGGGCAATCAATAATTATAATATCAGCTTGGTTGCGTTCAAATTGAGTGGCTTGTTCTAAGCGGCGGATAAGCTCATCCCCAATGTCGAACCAATCCTTACCTGGACTGCGCTCTAAAAATGGCTCCAGAAACCGCATTGATGGATCCGCGGCGAGAAGTGAAACCCAGCCCTGTTCTTTATTGCGGTTTTTCTTGCGAACCAAATCATCAATAACTGTGGCATTCCATTGTTCCACAACGATGCGCAAGTCTTCAATTGTCTTATCTGAATCGGGTACAAAAGTATCAAGGATAGCAGCGACACCCCGATCTTGATTGCGTTCGCGTTGCACGCCTTGGCTAGTTAAAAGAAGTTCTGACAGATTTGCCTGTGCGTCAAAATCATAAACGAGGACATTCAAGCCGTATTGGTAGGCCAAGCCTTCAGCAAGCATAAGCGTGGTTGTTGATTTGCCGACGCCGCCTTTAAGGTTTGTCACTGCAATAACAGGAGCTCTGGAAGTCATAATTTCCCCAAAAGCCTATCTCTGGCTTTCTCTAAATCTACGCTCTTCCCAACCCCAATGACACGATAATCAGAGAGAGGCCTGAAATGCAAATTTTTGTGCGCACTTTCTTTGAAAAGCTGTAAGTGATCGAATAAGTGATACAGCTTACAGCTTCGCAAAAAATGGTGACGCATTTATGAGGAAAACGTCAGAAATTTAACTTCTTAATTCAGCTTTCGTCGCTTTTGCAACAGCAGCCACAATTGCTTTGGAAACGCTTTCAATATCGGCGTCTTTCAATTGTGTTTCTCTAGGTTGCAACGTGATCTCTATTGCAACTGATTTCTTGCCTTCCGGCATGCCGGTGCCTTCATATACATCAAATACACGACAAGCCGTAATGAGCTTTTTATCAGCTGCACCTGCAACCCGAGCAATATCGCCTGCTGGGGTGGTAACATCTGCTAGGAATGCGAAATCACGACGTATGGGGGTAAAGTCAGCTTTTTCTAAACGCTGCTTAGTTTTACCGCCTTTTGATTTTACAACTGGCAGCGCATCAAGATAAATTTCGAACCCAACCATCGGTCCGTCAATATCAAGCTTTTTAAGAATAGCTGGGTGTAGCTGACCAAATGTTCCAATAATGTTTTTAGGACCCAGGCGAAGACTTGCGGACCGCCCAGGGTGCCAGTGATCACCCACTGGTTCTCCGGTTTGAAAGCGGTCACCGGGTTGATCAAGCGATGTTAGAACAGCGAATAAATCTGCTTTTGCAGCAAATACATCATAAGGTTCGTTTGCACCTGACCAATGACGGGCAGGGCGAGGTTTTACGAGTGCTGTTACAGCGGTACGTTGGTCTTTGGGGCCATCACCAAGATATACGGGCCCAACTTCAAACAAACGAACTTCCTCGGCGCCATGATCGACATTGCGCTGAATTGCTTGGGCAAGGTTAGCCAAAGCGGACGGGCGCATATAGTTTAGATCATTGGCAATCGGGTTATCGACAACGAGTGCATCATTATCGCCGCCGCCAAAAGATTTAGCGACTTCACGGTCCATAAATGACCAGCTTACGCCCTCAAGGAAACCGCGTGCAGCAAGTACGCGACGCGATGAACGCACACGGTTTTGTAGCGGAGTAACCACTTGTTTAGCGGCCCCAGCTTCACGTGGCAGGCTGTCAGTTGGAAGGGCATCGAAGCCTTCAATGCGAATAAGTTCTTCGACAATGTCGGCAGATTGGAAAACGTCTCTACGGAAACCTGGAACTGTAATTTTCCAGACAGCATCATCGAGTTTTGCTTTGGCATCGACACCAAAACCAAGCGTTGCGAGAATATCTTTCATACGCTGCGCGGTCATATCTACACCAGTAAGGCGTTTCATATCGCGAGGTTTGAAGTCGACGGGGGCTTGTGCAGCAGGCTCTTCACCGCCAATGGCGATGTCGGATGCTTCCCCGCCACAAGCCTCAAGGATGAGTTGTGTGGCAAGGTCGAGACCCTCACGGCATGAGTTTGGATCAATCCCGCGTTCATTGCGATAGCGTGCATCTGACACAATGCCGGTTGTGCGGCCAGTACGTGCTGTACGAAGCGGATCGAATATCGCAGCTTCAAGGAAAATATTGACTGTATCAGGAGAAGACGCCGTGCGTGCGCCGCCCATTACACCACCAATACCAACAGGGCCATTATCATCTGCAATGACGCACATGTCTGAAGTTAGCTCATAGGTGTTTTCATCTAATGCTTCGAGTTTTTCACCAGATTTAGCAAGGCGCGCTACGATGTTTCCAGAGAGTTTGTCAGCATCATAGGCATGGAGCGGACGGCAACGGTCAAATGAGACATAGTTGGTGACGTCTACGAGCATGTTTTTCGGGTTGATACCAATAGCTTTAAGGCGTGTTTGCATCCAATCCGGTGATGGACCGTTTTTTACACCTTTGATTAAGCGGCCCATGAAGACGGGACATGCTTGAGTATCTTCTGAGGTGACTTTAATCGGACACGGGAAGCTGCCTTTAACTTCTGGCACCTCTGGAATTTTCACCTTGCCTAGACCTGCGGCTGCAAGGTCACGTGCGATGCCTGTGACGCCAAGCCAGTCTGGGCGATTGGGTGTTACTTCAAAATCGATGACAGCATCGTTTAATCCAAGCACTTCTGCGATAGGTGTACCGACTGGGAAATCGCCTTCGATTTCCATAATGCCATCACTCTCCGTACCGATTTCAAGCTCTGTGGCAGAACACATCATGCCGGAGCTTTCAACACCGCGAAGTTTGCGGGGCTTTTTATCCAAAGCAAAATCAAGTCCGGGAATGTAAGCGCCTAAAGGGGCGTAAACTGCTGTTATGCCTGTGCGCGCATTGGGAGCACCGCATACGATTTGCTTGGTGCCGTCTTTTGTTTCAACGGTACACACACGTAATTTATCAGCGTCTGGGTGTTGCTCGGCTTTGCTTACTTTCGCAGTTGTGAAAGCGGCAAGCTTTTCGGCAGGGTTTTCAACTTCTTCAACTTCCAGACCCGCGAGGATCATGGCTTCGACAATGCCATTTAGATCGGCGTCTGTGTCGAGATAATCTTTAAGCCAAGATACTGAAAATTTCATCGGTTTCGTCTTTTCTAGGTAGAGGAGTCTTCAAATTGTTGCGAATGGAAGGTTTAGAACAATCCATCTTTATACTGAGGGCATTCATTGATCGGCTGAGGATGTGTGCGTTGTCCTGAGCGCGATGTCCAGCATCGATCGAGTGTGGAGCAATAACAAACCTCCATCGCCCAATCACCCGTGCTGGCATAGGCGCGATCAATCGTTTCACGGGGCAATACAAGCGAGCGCCATGAGAGGGTGAGGGCTTCTTTGCCAATGCCTGGGGCGAGCACGCGGCCTGTTAGTTGCTTGAACTGTATGTCCACACCATTTGGTAGGAGCGCGTTTAGCTCTTCATACCCTGTTAGTGCGGTATCGCCTTGATAGAGGCGCGCTGAGTGAATGAAGGCAGGGCCGACACCCGCATTTTCAACGGTCCAGCCAAGTTGTAGTCCGTGCCCGTTTTCGTGTGTGTTCACCGGATCAATCTGAATTGCAGGAAACACAGAGGCATGTTGCTCTATATGCATGGTCTTGGCTTGGTCCCAAGCAATGTAGACAGCCGCAGCAGATGTTACCAACGCACCCACGGCGATGACAACTTCCATGGCTGAGAATGATTCTTTACTCATTTTTCCGGCTCGATTTCTGCTCGCTTGGTTTGAGTTTTTAGAATGTATCCGATTGCAATTAATGCTACGGCTAAACCAAAATCGTTCAACGTGAATACAATGAAACGGAAATTTCCTGCTTCATCAACTTGGAAAAAACTAAATGGAAGCAAGACAAAGCCAAGAGCGAAGAAAATGAAGCTGATTGTTTTTGCCATCCCGATTCTCCAAGCTTAGCTTAAGCCGCCCGTAAGCGTAGGAAGCAACCATGGCTTAAACCCATAGTTTGAGATCCAGTCTGCATCAGCTTCAAAATAGGGGCGAAGGTCTGGCATACCGTATTTGAGCATGGCCAAACGGTCGATACCCATACCAAAAGCAAAGCCCTGATATTCGTCTGGGTCGAGGCCGCAATTGCGCAATACATTCGGGTGGACCATGCCGGAGCCAAGAATTTCCAGCCAGCTATCACCTTGTCCGACTTTGATACTGTCACCAGAGCGATCACAGCGCACATCCATTTCAGCCGATGGTTCGGTGAATGGAAAAAAGTGCGGACGGAAGCGTGTTTCTGCGTTGTCTACCTCAAAGAAAGCTTCGAGGAAATCAGTTAGACATTGTTTGAGATGACCCATGTTTGTGGTCTTGTCGATAACAAGACCTTCCACTTGGTGGAACATAGGTGTGTGTGTAGCGTCCCAGTCTTTGCGGTAAACACGGCCCGGAATAATCACGCGGATAGGTGGCTTTTGGCTCATCATTGTGCGGATTTGTACAGGTGATGTGTGTGTACGAAGGACTTTGCGATTGCCATTGCTATCTGGTGCCATGAAGAATGTATCATGATCTTCACGGGCTGGATGACCTTCAGGGAAGTTTAGCGCTGTGAAATTGTGGAAGTCATCCTCAATGTCTGGACCTTCAGCGACGGCAAAGCCCATATCGCCAAAAATCGCTGCAACTTCTTCAAATACCTGCATAACAGGGTGAAGTGCGCCAACGGGTTCAGGACGAGGCGGCAGGGACATATCCAGCGTTTCAGCAGCGAGTTGCGCGTTGAGTGCCTCTGTTTCCAAAATCTCTTTGCGGGACGTGATGAGATCACTCAGGAGTGTTTTTAAGCCATTTAGTTTCGGGCCAGCGACTTGGCGCTCTTCAGGGCTCATCTTTCCAAGTTCGCGCATCAATAAGGATACACGGCCTTTCTTGCCAAGTTCTGCAACGCGCAATTCTTCAAGTGCGGCTTCATTGGCAGTCGCGTTGATTGCGGCTGAGATTTCAGTTTCAAGAGCGTCGAGATTGTCGAGCGTGGCCGTCATCGGGCAGGCACCTCATAGTCGGATTAAAGATAGAGCAAATAGCTCTAAGAACATGTTGGCTTGTGGATTAGCGGATTATTTGTTGGGCGTGAAGCTTATGCTTAAAGAAATTCCTGATAACTGAGAAACATACTCGTTTTAAACAAGTGGGAGAATGAGATTTAATGCCGCAAAAGCCCAAAGAAACGGACCTTTATCTGCCGATCAAATCTTTTCTTGAAGGGCAAGGATATGAGGTGAAAGCCGAGATTGGCGCGGTGGATGTTGTGGCAATTCGCGGGGAAGAGCCGCCTGTTTTGGTGGAGTTGAAACTAAACTTTAATCTCGCACTCTTGCATCAAGGCGTGGCGCGACAAGCCATAAGCGATGATGTTTATTTGGTGATACCGCGCGGGAGCGGCAAAGCATTTCAAACTGCGATGAAGGGGCATATGTCATTGTGTCGGCGTTTGGGGCTCGGATTGGTGACGGTACGTCTAAAAGATGAACTCGTAGAAGTGCATTGTGATCCTGCGCCCTATCAACCACGAAAATCTAAGGTGAGGCAGGGTCGGTTACTTAAAGAATTCGCGCGGCGTGTCGGGGATCCCAATCAAGGCGGGCAGACGCGGGTAGGGCTGATCACAGCCTATCGCCAAGATGCAATTTTGTGCGCAAAATTTTTACAAGCCGAAGGCCCAAGCAAAGGCGCAGTCGTCGCCAAAGCCACAGGCGTTGAGCGCGCTACGCGCTTAATGGCGGATGACCATTATGGATGGTTTGAGCGTGTGGAGAAGGGTATATATGGCCTTACACCTAATGGTGTTGAGGGTGTGAAGGGTTTTAGAGACTAATCCAGTCGAAGTAAGCATATTGTTTGATTGTTAAATACGATAGAGGCCGAGTTTCTTATGTAAACTCAATGAGCTGTATAAGGTTACCGCAAGTGTCGTTAAAAATTGCTGTAATGGCAGGGCCAGAATTGAGTGGAGGTTGGGTTATCTCTACTCCTTGTTTTTCTAACCTAGATATTTCTTCAGCGATGTTATCTACTTCAAATGCTGTGAAAGGAATTCCGTCTTTCATCAGAGCGGTTTGAAATTCCTTTGACGCAGGATGAGCGTTTGGTTCCAACCCTAATTCTACGCCATTGGATTCTTCGGGGGATACCATGGTTAGCCATCTGTGTTGCCCCATAGGGATATCGTGTTTGACATCAAAACCCAAAATATCACGATAAAACGTCAGTGCTTTATCTTGATCGTCTACGACAATGCTTTTGATATACATTTTCATGGATAACCCCTAAATAAAAAACGCGCTGCCCGTGAAGGTAGCGCGTTTTTTGAATTCTTCAATGTGTCGCTAATTAAGCGATGGCTGCCATTGCTTTGTCGAAGACTGCTTTGAATGCTGCAGGCTCTTTGATTGCAAGGTCAGAAAGAACTTTACGGTCAATCTGGATACCAGCTTTTGTGATACCGTTGATGAAAGTTGAGTAGTTTGTGTTCGGGTCGATTTCACGAACAGCAGCGTTGATACGCTGGATCCAAAGCGAACGGAAAGCGCGCTTTTTAACTTTACGACCAACATAAGCGTATTGGCCTGCCTTCATTACGGCAGATTGAGCTGTACGGAAAGTATTCTTACGGCGACCGTAATAACCTTTTGCAGCTTTGATTACTTTTTTGTGGCGAGCATGTGCTGGGACTTTACCGCGTGCGCGTGCCATGGGCTTCTCCTAAAAATTCGGTGTATTATAATTGATGCAAAAGGCTTAGAGGCCGTATGGAAGGAAAGCCTTCACTTTACGAGCTTCGTTTGACGCCATTACAGTTGTTCCGCGAAGTTGACGGATTTGCTTAGGTGTACGCTTGATCATGCCGTGGCGCTTTCCAGCTTGGCTTGATTTTACTTTACCAGTTGCAGTCAATTTAAAGCGCTTTTTTACACCGCTTTTAGTTTTCAACTTTGGCATTTTCATCTCCTATTAGGTCTGCGTGAAATTTACATCTCACATGGACTTGAGTTCTGACTAACAAGGCATGCCTATTGGCCCAGCTAGTACGCGAAGGCGGACTTATACGCAGGCGGAGGAAATAATCAAGCGAAAAGAATCACATCCGCATAATATTTGCCCTCGGTGGTGTCGTCATTTCAAGATGATTTAAACATAAAAAAGGCGACTGAATAAACAATCGCCTTAGGTCGTATATTTATCGTCTTCTTAGTTTAAATTGTTGGGCAAGCCGAATTGATTGCTGAGCGTAGGAAGAAACCAAATTTCCAAAGGTTTTCCATGTCAGACAAACGTTGCCATTCAGCGTCTTTAGAAGGCTTGATCCACACATCTACAGGTGTAGGCACTTTTGTTTTGGCACATACGCTTGCTTGTTTTTCACCGTCAATTTTAAAACTGGCACCCAGCTGCATGTTGATGTCGAGTTTGTCTGCACCGTCCATCTGAGACAAGTTTACGAAGTCGGAGCGTGTTTGAGCAGCTTCTGAACTTAATGCAGGTTGCACTGCGAGCATAAATGCATTTTCTTTGGATACGTTTGCTGGCAAAGCCTGTGCATCAGATTGCGCGGAAGCGTAATCTATCATGATAGGTGAGGAATTTGCTTTACGTGTACCAAAGTCTGCACTGAAACGGATTGACCAGTTTGAAGAAGGGCGAACGCCTTCTGGAGCGACGATAAGAACGCGGCCTGTTTCAAAATCAAATCCTGACAAGAAGTCTTGCACATCATTTGCGTGCGCAGTTTGATGTGACATGCCGAAAGTGGCAAGTCCGGCTGCGAGCATAGATACTGCGACTGTTTTAAGGTTCTTTAACATAATAACGCTTCCTGGGGTCTTCTCTCTATCTCAATTGGTAATGCATTTTTGGGATGCTAGGTCTACCAAAATGAGGTGGTTTATATTTGCATAGCAGCCTTGCAAGAAGTGATCCAGTTAAAAATAATTTTTTTGCAGAATTTATTAACCTTCTGTTAACCAATGTTTTAAAATGAAACAAATTATACGGAAAATGGGGTAATACGGACGTTTTTGTATCTAAAACTGCCGGAATTACTGACTTCCAAAAGCGATTTTAAAATGAAGGTCTTTATAATTTGCTCTCAAAATAGTCTTTATCGCATGATTTTGAGTCGCCCAGAGGCGTATTTGAAGCCATGTTGGGACATGTGCATTGGCACAGCTATCGCGGCTGACGAAAGCTAATATGAGCGCATAGATTTGAAATGAGACATTAACCTACAGCGGGAAATCGTTTAGCCGCAGTAGACTTTGGTTATGATCGCTGTTTCGTTGATCTCAATATTGATGCGGTCACGGCGATAATCTCGTGTAACTGGCGTATTTACACCAATGACACGAACATTTTGACTTGCAGGCATTGTGACAGCAGCAATGCTTTTACCAATTAGCATTTTTAAAGGGTCAGCGCCGCATGTGTCTTTTTGATCAGCATTCTCAGCTGTTAGATCGTCATTTGCTTGGTCTACGCTTGTGGTTTGGTCCTGCTCAAGTGTCTGGCTAGATGCATTCTGGGTTGAGGCAGCTTCAGGTGTGTTTGTTGTTTGCTGGGTCGCACAAGCGCTGAGCAATACAACGCTTGTGAATATTGAACCTAAAACAAAGGAAAGGCGACCACCGCTCATGTTGTTCAAATTGTTTCGCATCTAACTTTATCCCGCTGAGTGAAATGCTTGATTTTCTGAATATGGGCGATGGTTGATCTTTATGACGCGATTTAACGCGGTGAAAGCACCATAGTCATCTGGCGACCTTCAAGCTTTGGTTCTGCTTCAACTTTTGACTCTTCAGCAAAGTCGTCTTTGACGCGTTGTAGAAGTTCCATCCCCAATTGTTGGTGAGCCATTTCACGGCCGCGGAAACGCAAGGTTACTTTCACCTTGTCACCATCTTCAAAGAAGCGAGTGATGGCGCGTTTTTTTACTTCGTAGTCGTGAGTATCGATATTTGGACGCATCTTGATTTCTTTAAGATCCGCAGCTTTTTGCTTTTTCTTAGCAGCGGCGCGTTTCTTTTGCTCTTCGAAGCGGACTTTACCGTAATCAAGGATTTTCACCACTGTTGGCTGCGATCCACCTGATACTTCTACGAGGTCCAAACCAGCTTCACGGGCCGCATCAAGCGCAGAACTCAGAGGCATCTCTCCTTGCTTCTCACCGTTCTCATCAATGAGTAGAACGCGCGGTGCAGTGATGTCTTGGTTGACGTTTGGGCCGGTTTTCTTTGCAGGCGCTGCTGCTTGTGGACGACGTGCTATGGCTATTCTCCTGTGGTTGCCAATCTTTATAAGATATGCATTGGCCTATTCTGGGCTTTGTTTCAAGAGAGGAAAATGCAATATCCGCGCTGATTATAGCACATTCAGCGCTAAAATGGAGCGCCATATGTCATCTGGTGTCAAAAAGTCTACATCTGCTGCATTATTGACAATGATATTGCCGCCGCGAGGTGCATACTGGCTCAGGCGGGTCTCGTTTTCCCATACGCTTTCAAAAGGGCCTGTTAATGCCTCGGAGCCTTCTTGCCGGAAGATTGTAACGCCGGATAAGCCAACACTTGCCGCCAAATATGTTGGACCAGTATCTCCACCGACAAAAAATTCAGCGTTTTGAGCCAAAGCGACCATTTGGAAAAAGTCTGCGCGAGAAATTAGGTTTTTTGCATGTTCGCATACGCTGACAATTTTATGCGCCGCTTTGCCTTGGGTGGGGTTGCCAATAATGACTGGAATAATGTCGGCTTCGTGTATTTTGTGGCACAGCGCACCAAATTTTTTGGGTGACCAGCCATCTTCAGATCCATCAATTGGGCCGCCTGGAATGACAAGCGCGAAACGCCCGTATAAATTGAAAAAGGCTGGATCTAGTTTTGGTGAGTTTCTAAACGCAGCTCGGATCCAACTATAATCTACAGAAGGACGTTCGTGCGGTTGCCAACGTACTAAGTCGCCTCCATCTATTGCTGGAATACCGGCGCAAAACAACTGATCAGCAACGCGTTGTGTGTAGTGCTCAGCAGTATCAAATGACTGATAGGGGTGAGAGACCCCTTTCATACTGCTTGAATTCAATTTGATATTCAAAGATTTTGCAGTCGCGTGACTTTCGGCGTCATTTTGAAAATCATACACCATTTGATATTTGGCGGATTTAAGCTTTTTGACCACAAAATCGCGTGTACGGTCATCTAATGCTTCAACGGCATTAAAGTAAGGGCACGCTTTTCCAAACTCTAGAAAGCGTGGCTCAGTGAGCAGGGTGATGTGGGCGGAACGATGGGTTCGACGCACATAAGCGCTCGCGGCCATTCCTTCTAAGAAAGTGCGCATTGGTCCAGACTGAATAACGAGGACGCGGCGAAGTGCATCTCCCGGATTTTCGGGAGGTACAAAATCAAAGTTTGTATCCTGCGTCATTTATTCTGCCCCACCAGACCGTCGTTTGTTCGTGCGTCCAACACATCAGCATACACCCCTAAAGTGGCTTTCTGCAGACCTCGTGTCGTATAGTTAGCTTTAATATGGGACGCAGCACAACGGCCCATCTCATCTCTATCTGCTTTTGACATATATAGGAGTTGTCTTAGTGCAGATGCAAATACGCCGACATCATGTGGCTTTATTCGAAGACCTGTTCTGCTTTGGATCACTGTTTCACGTTGGCCGCCCAAATCAGACACAATTGTTGGTTTTCCTAAGGCTCCCGCTTCAGCCGCAACGCGTCCAAAGGCTTCTGGTTCTTGAGACGGAGCAAGGATAATATCAGATACACTGATGGCAGCGGGCATGTCTGTGCAATGTCCAACTAGCTTGATTTGTTCTTGCAAATTTGCGCTGCTAATAAGATCGCGCAGGCTTTGTGTATATTCACTACGGCCTTGGTCATCCCCCGCGAGAATGAGTGTCCATTTGTTTTCATCGTTTCTTGCAAGTTGAATAAGCGCCTCGATGGCAAGCTTTTGGCCTTTCCATGCAGTCAGGCGTCCCGGTAATAGCAGAATTGGCGTTGCTGGCACTTTTCCATCGAACCAGGCCTTTAGAATACTATCTTTGCGTTCTTGAGAAATTGCGGAAGGCTCATACGCCTCAAGGTCTACGCCGCGAGGAATAGTAATGATTTTGTTGGCGGCATTGGGATAGGTGAGGGCGACGTGTTCCGCGATATAGGAAGAGTTTGCGATGACACTCACTCCGCGCGCCATAACAGAGTTGTACCAGCGCTTTAGCGGCGTCTTTGCATTATAGGTGCCGTGATATGTGGTCACGAAAGGTGTGTGTGATTGGCAGCATGCCCAGTAAGCACTCCAAGCGGGTGCGCGAGAACGAGCATGAACGATGTCTATTTTCTCATTTGCGATAAGTGATTTTATCCAGAACGCGTTTTGCAGCAAAGTTATTGGATTTTTAGACGGCATGGATTCGCGCTTTAACAGTTCACCACCAACAGCACGCAATTCATCTTCTAAGCGTCCACCGGAGCTGGCAATCAAAGCACGCGCGCCAGATTTGACGAGGGCTTGAGCAATTTCGATCGTGGTACGCTCAGCACCGCCTGCGGCAAGGTCCGGGATGACTTGTAAAATCGTTTTTCCAGCAAGAGAGGGAGTTGTCTCATCAAGCATTGAAGATACACCATTTTTTTGTAGATCACTGTTCATAAAGGTGCTCTCATTGGTCAATGCATACTAAAATTGCCAAGCAAATCACTTGGTCAATTTTTCTTTATAAACTAGATCAGTCTGAACGCCTATATTAGAGACTAAACGTGGAGTTCCCAATGTCTTTTGCTGCAACTGAATTTCATGAATCTCCAGCTGGCAAAATTGCATTTCGTCGCACACGTGGAAACCCCAATAAAACCGGGCTTGTGTGGTGTGGCGGTTTGCGATCAGACATGATGGGCGGCAAAGCTACCGAGTTGCATCAAGCTGCGATTGATAATGATCGCTCTTTCTTGAGATTTGACTACACCGGACACGGTGAGAGCGATGTGCCGTTTGCCCAAACAACCATTGCTGATTGGAAACGTGACGCCATTTATGCCGTAGATGAATTGACCGATGGGCCACTCATTTTGGTAGGCTCCTCTATGGGAGGCTGGACATCGCTGCTAACTGCAATGGAGCGCCCTGAGCGTGTAAAAGGACTGGTATTGATTGCTCCTGCGCCTGATTTTACAGAGAAGCTGATGTGGAATGAATTCACGTCCGAACAGCGCCGTCAGGTAGAAGATGAAGGGTTTTGGATGCGTCCATCTCCCTATGAGGGTGACTACCCTATTACAAAAGATTTGATTGATGCGGGCCGTGCATTGCAGATTCTGGATGCGCCAATCGATCTAAACGGTATTCCAGTGCGCATTATTCAAGGCATGCTTGATGATGCTGTGCCATGGGAATATGCGCAAAAGCTGGTGAATATCATTACATCTGAAGATGTGCGCTTTAATCTCGTCAAAGATGGGGACCACCGGATGTCACGTCCTCAAGATATTGCATTGATCATAGAAACAGTCTTTGACATGGCAACTAGACTTGACGCGTTAGAGACTTAGCGTGTGCTCAGCTTCCAAAACGGCGGGTAATCCTTGTTTATAGCTTGGATATTTTGGCAGCCAGCCAAGTTCTGATTTAACGCGTGCATTCGAAATACGTTTGCACTCAGTGTAAAACCGCTGTGCTTTTTGAGGAAGGTTTGCATCCTCAAACCGCACTTCCGGCGGCGGCTCCATACCGAGCAATTGAGCACCGAAGGAAATGATATCTTGTGGCGGACATGGCATATCGTCAGCTATATTATAGATGCGACCGCGATTTGGCTTGGCGATTGAACGCATGAGGATATCGGCGATATCATCCACGTGTGCGCGGGAAAATATCTGACCCTCGCGAATGATACGTCTAGATTTGCCTGAACGCAGACGATCAAATGTGGAACGACCCGGTCCATAAATGCCCGGAAGACGGAAGATGTGTGCGCCTATTTCTTGCCATTGTGTTTCAGCAATAGCACGATTTTTAGCTTCATCGCTTAACGGTTTTATGGGTGTTTCTTCAAAAGCCCAGCCGCCACCTAAATCCCCATATACACCGGTTGAAGATAGATAGCCTATCCATGTTTCGGGTCCGAAATGATTTTTGAGTTCAGCGTAAACAGGGCATCCTGTAGGGGTTGGCGGAACCGAAATGAGTATAGCATTGACGGGTTTGGCGGCGGTGAGGGTGAAATTTGGGGAAGGCCATGTCAGTAGACGGACGTTTTTATTCTCCGGAGAAAAATTCGTTTCGGGTGTGCGATTTGTGCCAATTATTTCCCAATTCGAAATCGAAACGTTTCTTGCCAAACTTTTAGCAGTGTAGCCATATCCAAAACACATTAAGGATTTAACAGTCATGTCATTTGTACCTTTGGGATTGAGCGCGTAAGAATGGCGTAAGATCTTGCTTTAGGAGTAAGCCGCAATGTTCGCAATCGTCCAGTCCAGTTTAGTATCGGTGTTTATGATGCTAGATGCCTCTTCGCAATATGCTGCAGAAGAAGTGCAACGCCTTGAAGCATGTATCGCAAAGTTGGAAACTTCCCCAGAAGATGCATATGAAGATGGTTTAGCATGGTTAGCTGAGACCAATCGGGCACGGGCAAGACATTGTACTGCGCTTGCACTTATAGAACTTGGAAAATTGGAAGAGGGTGCAGCGCGTCTTGAAGATTTGGCGAATGCAACGGATGGCGGATCTATTGGGGACCGAGCTGTTTATTTGGCGCAGTCAGGCAATGCGTGGTTGATCGCGCACCGATATGATGCGGCTGAGCTGACACTGACAAACGCGATACGTTTATCTCCTCAAGATAGTGAATTGTACAAAGATCGTGCACGTGCTCGGGTTATGCTGGAAAATTGGTATGGCGTAGATTCCGATGCGTCTGAGGCTCTTAGTTATAATCAACAAGATGTTGAAGCATTGAAATTGCGAATTAAAGCGCGTTTAGAGCTTCAAGAACTAGAACTGGCTTCAAAAGATGTCCAAGTGGCACTGGTACTCGCTCCCAACGATATTGATGTGTTGCTGCTGCGCGGTGAAGTCCGTGAAGCCCAACGCAAAGAGAACTTACGCAATAGGTAGGTTGAAGAAGACAAACTGACATTGTCCAATAAAAAAACGGCGACCTGTGAAGGTCGCCGTTTTCTGTGTTTCGGTAGTCGTAAATTGTTTGGCCTATTGGCGCTCAACCCCGATGAGTGAGACTTCAAACATGAGGTCAGCTTTCGCAGGAATAACGGGTGGACGGCCAGCTTCACCATAAGCAAGTTCATACGGGATATACATTAGCCAGTGGTCGCCTGGTTTCATAAGTTGAAGACCTTCAACCCAGCCTGGGATCAAGCGACCGGCTGGAAATTGTGCTGACTCACCACGTTGGAAAGATGAGTCAAACATCTTACCGTCAGCAGCCAAGCGCCCTTCATAGTGGACATCGACCATATCTTGCGGACGCGGACTTACGCCATCAGCTTTACCCGCTTCAAGAACGATATATTCTAGGCCGCTCTCTGTTTTTACTACTTCTTCGGCATCTGTCGGCCATGTGGCGTATTTCGCCCATGCCTCGGTGTCTGATTTTGGTGTCACGATCACATCTTGCAATGCAAGCATGAACATAAGGTCTGCATTTGGTGGAATTGCGCCACCAGCGCCTTGCTCGCCATATCCAAGCTCAGATGGGATATAGAGCATCCACTCATCGCCTGGGCGCATAAGTTGAAGTGCCTCTACCCAGCCTAGAATAAGCTGACCGGCTGGGAAAACTGCTGGCTCACCGCGCGCGTATGATGAGTCAAACTTTTCGCCGTTTTCAGCGAGACGGCCATCATAGTGAGCTACAACTTGATCTGTTGGTGTCGGGTGGACACCTGATTCATCACCAGATTTCAAAATAATATATTGTAAGCCTGACGCAGTTGTTTTGACGTCAGACGAGTCTTTTGGCCAATTGGCGTATTTCGCCCATATAGTTTCATCAACGGCAATCGGTTTTGGACCTTCGATGACTTCCTCAAGGGAGACGCGGAATACAAGGTCTGCATTTGGTGGAATATCGCCACCAGCGCCATGTTCGCCATAGCCAAGTTCAGATGGAATAAAGAGCATCCATTCGTCGCCAGCACGCATAAGCTGCAAAGCTTCAACCCAGCCTGGGATCAAGCCGCCAGCAGGGAAAGTTGCAGGTGCACCGCGGTCATATGAAGAGTCAAACTTTTTGCCGCCTTCTGCCAAACGGCCATCGTAGTGAACAACAACTTGGTCCGTCGGGATTGGGTTTACGCCGCTTTTGTCTCCAGACTTGAGGACAATGTATTGTAATCCGCTGTCTGTTTTAATGATATCGGAACGTGTTGCATCCCATGGAAGTGCTGTTTCAAATGGATCGGTCAAAGAAATCTCCGGTGGTTTAGTGTCAGAACATGCAGCCACTAAACATAGGGCGAACAAACTCATCAAAGTGTTTTTCAGCATGAACAATCTTTCCTGCTGGTTGCGGATAATGGGGGTCCTATCACTCAATTCATGAAGAAAAAAGTGTTTGATTATCCATGTTGAGCGATAGGAGCCTAAACTTATTAGTTTTGATTGCGTGGTGGAAAGCCTGCACGGGACAATGAATCAACGATATCTTGCGTGTGCTGTGCATCACGTGTCTCGATCAGAATATCAAATTCTGCACCTTTTGCGGGAACATCCAAAGCAATGCGATTGTGAGCGACTTCGATAATATTTGCGCCGCCATCACCGATGATACGGGATACATCTGCTAACAATCCTGGATTGTCGCCACCAACGATGCGAATGCTTGAAAGGCGTTTTTCACGTACAAGTGAGCGTGTAAGGACAGACGCAAGCAGACGTGTATCGATATTTCCGCCACACACGACAATACCAACCCGTCGCCCTGCAAATTTGCTTGGATATGCAAGTAGAGCAGCAAGGCCAGCGGCTCCCGCACCTTCAGCGACCGTTTTTTCTACGGTCGTGAGGAGTGTGATTGCGCGCTCAAGATGTTCTTCTTCTACAAGAACAACTTCTTCCATCAGCTCACGGCAGATGTCGGCACCAATTTGACCAACTTTTTTAACGGCGATCCCTTCAGCGATAGTTGCACCACCAACCTTTGCCTCTTCGCCGCGCATTTCTGCGGTAAGAGAAGGGTACATGCTTGGCTCAACCCCGACAATTTTGATATCGGGGTTTATATGTTTTGCTGCGACAGCCATTCCACCGATTAAACCAGCGCCACCCACAGGAACGATAAGGTATTCCAGGTCTGGCTGTTGTTCTAGCATCTCGATAGCTATTGTACCTTGTCCAGCCACAACTTTGGTGTCGTCATATGGGTGGATGAATGTCAGACCCTCTTTTTTCTCCAACTCACGCGCATATGCATCTGACTCTGTCAGCATATTGCCGTGAAGGATAACGCGGGCACCATAGTTTCGGGTGTGCTCTACCTTAACAAAGGGGGTGGATTTTGGCATGACGATTGTTGCGGGGATTCCCAAACGCTGCGCATGGTAGGCGACGCCTTGAGCATGGTTTCCCGCAGACATCGCAACGACACCTGCTTTTTTCTCTGCATCGGTGAGACTCTTCAATTTATTTAGGGCACCGCGCTCTTTGAAGGCGGCTGTAAATTGAAGGTTTTCAAATTTAATCCAAATCTCTGCGCCTGTGATAGTCGAAAGGGTACGCGACATACGCATTGGCGTATATTCGACTTCACCTTTTAGTTCTTTAGCGGCGGCTAGTATGTCTTCATAAGATATGGATTTAGGTTCGGTCACGTAATTATGTCCTGCAATGTAAATTTTGCGGGACACTAGGCGTGCTTTGCAGAGACAGCAACATCAAGGATGGGATGAAATGCCTGTTTTCGGACTAGCTAAGACAGAAATCGGTACTTTAAGATAATATCCGTCACAAAATTAGGTATATCTTGCGGGTTTTATCGAGAGTTTGCTTCGTTCATTCCGCGCCAAACATCCATCCGGCGCATAGCTTTTGCGGGCCATGTACTGACACAACCCAAAGGAAGGCTTTCGACAATAGAGCGAATTTCGTACTGCAAACTTCTTGAGTAAGTCGCGAGGTTTGAGGACCCGATAAAGCCTGGTCCTGCCATTCGCGTTTGCGTGGCTAGACTTTGCTTAAATTGATAGTCTCCGCCGCCCAGGTCGAGCTGAGTATATCCTGCTTCTGCCATTGCGCGCAAAGTTTCAGTAAATAGGATTAGACCCGGCGAATAGCTTTCATAATCGCGAGAATATCCCACAAACCACGCATGCAGCATATTATCGAGTTTTAGCGCATACAGTGCTGCTACCAACTGTCCATCGGCTTTGAGTGTGAATAGTTCACCGCCAAACCCATTGTCAGATACATCAAATGAATCTGAAATGACCTGATTAATCCAAGGCTTGGTCATGATATCAACCGAACCAGTACGCTTCCATTGGGCGCGTTTCCAGTCCATCAATATTTTGAAGTCTTCTTTGTTATGCGCAAATGCTGAAAATTCCACATTCCCGCATTCTGACTTCATTTTTTTAAATTTTTTACGAACCCGTTTAAGTACGCTTGAACCTGCAGAACGACGGTTCTCCACATATCCGTCCCAGCCGTCCGAGAGATCAACGACCATTCCAAGGTCTTGCGTTTTAATGTGGGGTGCACAGCAAGCGTGGGCGTCCGTGAGGCCTGTAAAGTCGATACGTTTCACATTTAGCTCATCGAGAGCCATTCGCACATCGAATGGCATATCGTCGCGCGCAATAAAGCTTTGGTAATCACAAATAGGCCCGCCAAGGGGGAGAGCGGCGTGACCGTTTGCGCGTTGAACGGGTAAGAAACCGACGGGTTTGTCATCTTTGCGAAATACGACGACGGAAGAGTCTGGACGGGAGCGTCCAACAAGTTTGGCCCAGCCGGGGGATAGGTAGGGGCTGCGAAAAGCGGGCACATCGCGTAGGATTGCATTCCAAGCATTAAGCTCGTCTACGCTCAAATTGCTTGGTGATACGCAATCAACCTTCATCGATAATGGTCCAGTTCTATACCACATTCGCTGCCATACTCTGTTTGCTCGGGAGGTGTCTCCATCTGCAGACCAGTGTAGCTGAATATTGTAAGTATAGCATTTAAAGCTACACTGAAATTTTACCCGACAACTAACGCTTCAGTTACCCTAATTATCGGATATCGAATGGAAGCGCTCTTATTTCTTTTCAGCTTCTATTGAGCTGTTTTCAATAATGATTTCTGGTTTGTTTGTCGAAGCCGTCGGTGTGTTTTTTGGCGATTGAAGCGGTGCCGGCAAAGCTATGTGAGCTATAGTTTCTAATTCTCCACCATAGGTCTCGTATCTTGGATGAATAAGTGTTCCACCATCACCAAATATGTAAATAAGGCGCGCCCAATCTTCGTTGCTATAGTTGAAAGCGCGGCCTTCTGGATCAATATCGGACCAGTCAGCTTCGCGGGCAGAGGATGCAGCGAGGCGCGCCCATCTAGCAGATTGGTTTGTATCATTTTTTGCTGAGGAAATTGCTTCCATTAGGGAGCAAAGTCTGGTCGTTTCTCCTTCACGTAGAAGGTGGGATAGGGTGTTTTCTGCTTCGTCCCAATGACTTTGTAGCATGGCTGCTTCTGCTTGGAGAATGCGGCTTTCACGGTGCGTTGGGTTTATGTTTGCGAGTGTTTTTAAACGTTTAGCACGTGAAGAATTGTCTTCACCCGTTTTGAGATCGCGCCATAAAAGAGCCAATGCAGGATGCGGACGGATTCGCCATGCGCCTTCGACACTTGCCTGAGCTTTTGAAGTTTTGCCTGTTGCTAGCTGTAAGCGTGCCGCGAGGTAGGCGGCAGGAGGGAAGCTGGGTGCCATGCGAGCAGCGTCTGCTGCTAGGCGTTCTGCCTTGTCGGGTGCTTCCTGTCTTATGCGTGCTGCTTGCGCGGTAAAGAGAACGGCGCGACGACGACGTGCGACTTCTAAATCAATGGATTTACGTTTTTCACCGATAGATAAAGTTTCACTGGCAGCTTCCCAATTTGCTGCTTTTGTTTGAAGTTCAAACAATGTGCTAAATGGCCAGCTGGCGGTTGTTTTAAGGTTGAGGGCTTTTCGAGTGTGTGTTTCAGCACCACGTAAGTCTCCGCGTTGAACAGCCGCGGCGGTGAGTCCACGTAAGCCAACGAGTTCAGCGCCTTTTTCGCGTGATAGATCGCTATAGGCATGTTCTGCTTCATCCCAATCTCCATTTGCCTCTGCAGCACGTGCGGCGAGGAGGTAGGATAGTTTGCGGTCACCCGCGTCTGATTGAGATAGCTTGGTGGACTGGCGCGCTTTTTTTAGGGCATCTTTCGAATCGCCGCCTTCCGCAGCAATCAAACCTTCTGCGAGCGCGTTACGGGCTTTGCCAAAGCGCACACGTTTTGCTGTTCGGGTGAGGGCAAATGGAATTAAGATTAAATTGATAATCAATTTCCAGAGAGCTGCCATAACAGCTCCGCCAAGTACAAGAACAATAATCGCAAAAATGCGAGAGGTGTTATATTCAAACTCACCAAACTTTAGAGATACATCTTGAGGGGCATTTAACGCCCAGAACGCTAACCCAATTGAACTTACGACAAGTGCAAGAATGAAGATAATACGCATTATTCTGACGCACCTTTCGTGTCTGAAATACCTTCAGTTGGTTTGGTCATTTCATTTGATGTTGGTGGAAGAATAACACCTGATTTTTTCAAAATAGCTTTTCTGATATTTTCGATGCCTTGATCAAAAGCCAAGCGACGCTTTGCGCCATCTAACCAGTTTTCCAAATCAGTTGAGATGCTGCCATTGATGGCATCAGCTTGTGCGATGGCTTCTGCAAGGTTTTGAGATTCGAGTGCGATGGTGATATTGTGGAGCCGACCTGCATTGTCGACATTGTCACCAGATGTACGTTTCACCGTTACAACACCGCTAAAAGCTTTGCGGGCCCAATTCCATCCATCATCTTTTGCCGGTGTTGTTGCCTTTGCCATAAGCGTGTCTTTTAATTGAGCAAACTCGCTATTGATTTTATCATGCGGAGGTGCGCCACGTCGGGCAATATCCATCAGACCCATTACACTCTCATCAGGCATTACCTTAGCGAGATCGTTCCACGCACTAGAAAAGGGCTTGCCGCGCGCAGAAGCGGCTTCAATTTTGGTAACCGCCAAGGATGCTTTCGCCATATCTTCAGCTAGATTGATAGTCGGAGACTTTGGAGCACTTGCATTTTGCCGTGTTTGTTCATTGCGTAATTGTTGGACGTCACTCTCTATGCCCTTAACGGATTTTTGAGTTTGACTTAAGCTTAGTGTCAGATCGCGGATAGCATCGGATCGAGCTTGCATAGCTTTGGTCAGGTTGTTTTCGGCCTTTTCGATTGCCTCAACCCGTTTAATGAGATTGGAAATGTCTGCAGAGACCTTTTCTGAGGCCTGGGGAGCGGACGATTCCAACTCAGAAGACGCCGTTTTAGTGTTTTGTAACTCAGCTAATTTTGTTTCCAACATATCTAATTGGGTTAAGACAGCCAATAGACTAGACGGACGGTTGGAAGGCGTGTCTGTTTCACCTGAAGTTTCTGTGGTCTCAGATTGTGGATCTGTGGGTGAGTCATTTTCTATCGTTGCGGTGTCCGTTGTGGGGGTGTCAACGGGGGTATCACTTAGAACAAGTTCCAGATGGGCTGTCAGAAGGTTTAGCTCATCGCGGATAGATTGTTCGCCTTCAAGGCGGGCATCAAGAGTTGCTTTAATGTCTGCTATCGTCGTGTTTTGACGTGCCTCAATCGCTGAAATAGAGCCGCGAACATCTTGTACACGTTGGTTTAGGTCTTTCTGGAGCTTTTCGACAGCGAAGATCTGGTTTTTAACTTCGGCAGGTGCAAATTTGGCAGTATCAACACCGCTAGAACCGGTTGCAACCATCGCGATTGCGGCACCTATAATGGAAGAAAAAGCACCTGTCGTGAGCATTGCTCCCCAGCCGGGACCACTTTTCTCGACTGTGGTTCTAACTTCAAACGGTGTCGTATCTGGTTCTGGTGTGATGTTTTCAAACTCAGCATCGATAGGAGATGACTCAGACTTTGTCTCGGACTTTGTTTCAACACTTTCGGCTGCCGCGTCCTTTGCATCAGCTTGAGAGTCGTTTTTATTTGAATCCGATGTATCGTTCATTTTACTAAGTCTTCCTGATCTCGTCCCCTAAACCCTTATCATTAATGCGCTATATATGTGTTCAGTTCAAGGTGAGATGAGCTGTTCTAGTAGGCTATTTTCATTGGGTTTTGCAGCAAATTTCACCCGCCTATTGAAGATATCTTCTAGAGGTTTTCCCGCATCAGGGGAAATTGCGATACATTCAGGTAAAGTGACGGTTGATAATTTATTCCAATCTTGAAGGGCTGCATCGATAAAGCTCGCTGCCATAGGGGAATGTATGAGTATCACATCGAGTTTTAAGTCCATCAAAAGACGGTTGCGTAAATTTTCTTCAAAGTTGATAGGCATACTGGCTTTATAGATAGGCATAAACCGAGCATCATACCCATATTCAATCAATGTCTCGATGATGTTTCCACGTGGGTTTGCATTGGCCATGTGTAGAAGAGGGCCATCTTCCACACGCCAATGGTCTTGAATAAATTTGAGTAAGATGTCCGCATCGCCTCGCGCAGATAGTATATTCCGAAAGCCTGCTTGATGTGCAGCTTGTGCTGTCGCATCGCCGACGCAAAAGACTTTTTTTGCTTTTCGAAAAGGCGCACGAGGAGCAAACTGAACCCCGTTTTGGCTTGTAAACACTATAGCGCCGGTGAAGTTTTGCTCATTAAAGACTACCGGCATTGGTGTTAATTTTAGGGCGGGTAGTTTTTCAGGGAGTAATCCCATTTTAGTTAATCGCGCCATGGTGTGCGTTGCACCCGGCTCTGCGCGGGTCACTAAAACTGTACGCCAAGGTGTGTCTTTGTGTGTCATAGAGAGTTACTCTTTGAAGCGTCACGTGCTTGCGCGACTTTCTCTCCTAGCTCAAGACCAATTCTTGTTGCATCCTCTGCGGTGGGAATTGAGGCTTGGCTATGTTCTGCGAACCAACGCTCACTGCCATCATCTTCCAACACTTCTCCTGCCATATGGATACCACTGACCGTAAAAGAGAAATGGCCGGCAATAGGTGTCCGACATGATCCATCCAGGCGGGTGAGGAAGGCGCGTTCAGCATGAGCGGCGATACGCGATTCAAGGACATCTATTTGCGCGCTGGCCTCAATGAGCCAATCGGGTGCATCATCGCGCAAAGTCGTGCAGACAATTCCCTGTCCACATGCGGGAAGCATCTGGTCTTTGGGCATAAAACCTGCGGCTTTATCTGTCATGCCAAGGCGATTTAGACCTGCAGCGGCGAGCAGAGTAGCATCGGCATGGCCCTCTGCGAGTTTTCGAAGTCGGGTTTGAACATTGCCGCGAAACATGACGATTTTCAAATCAGGGCGAAGGGCGAGCGCTTGGGCGCTTCTGCGCAAACTGGCGGTGCCCAAAGTGGCACCTTGAGGAAGATCTGAAATGTTGGCGACTTTGCCAAAAAGGGCGTCTCTAGCATCCTCTCGAGGTAGGTAGCTACCCATAATTAAACCATCAGGGAGGATTGTCGGTACGTCTTTTAATGAGTGAACGGCGATATCGATGCGGCCTGTTAACTGGGCGAGGTCTAACTCGCGGGTGAAAAGGCCTTTCCCGCCAGCATCTTGGAGACGTTTATCAAGCAATTGGTCGCCAGATGTGGTGAAGGAAAGTATTTCAATCTCAATTTTGTCGCCGAGGACATTTTTTAAGCGCGTTGCAAAATCTTCTGCTTGCTGAATGGCTAAGGGTGATCCGCGCGCACCGATTTTCACCAATTGGGCACTGTTTTTTGCGTTGACTGGCGTGGGGGAGACCGGATTTTGAGTGCTCACGATGAGATATTCTCCAATTTTTGCAACGACTTTGTATTGTGACGCTTGGTATTGTGCATAATGGGGAGTACAAGCGCGACGATCATGATGCAAGATACACCTAAAATACTTGATAACCCTATTATATTAGGTCTCGAATCCAGCTGCGACGAAACAGCCGCCGCTTTGGTGCGCCGTTGCGATGATGGCGGTGTTGAGGTTCTAGCAGAGCGCATAGCCAGTCAAGATGACAAGCATGCTGCTTTTGGCGGGGTTGTGCCTGAGATAGCGGCGCGGGCTCATGTCGAGCGAATGGATGGCCTAATTAAAGAAGTGATGGAAGAAGCCCAGCTTGATTGGAAAGATTTAAGCGGTGTGGCGGCGACATCTGGCCCTGGACTGATTGGCGGTGTGCTTGTGGGGCTGATGACGGGGAAAGCCATTTCATTGGCGCATGATTTGCCGTTTATGGGAATAAATCACCTTGAAGGGCATGCTTTGTCACCGCGTTTGACGGGGCAAGTTGAGTTTCCTTATCTTTTGCTTTTGGTATCGGGTGGCCATTGCCAGTTTTTGATGGTGAAGGGTGTGGGGGACTATGAACGCCTTGGCTCAACTATTGATGATGCGCCGGGGGAAGCTTTTGATAAAACCGCTAAAATCATGGCGTTAGGCTTTCCTGGTGGTCCGGCTGTAGAGCGGTGGGCCAAGCAAGGAAATGCAGAAGCGATTGATTTGCCACGTCCCTTGCTGAACCGCAAAGATACGCTGGATATGTCGTTTGCGGGCCTGAAAACAGCTGTACGGCGCGCTGTAGAATTAGAACCAGTGAATGATAAACGAAAGGCGGATATCTGTGCGAGCTTTCAGCTTGCTGTTGCGGATATTTTATCCACGCGCACACGCCAAGCTATGGATATTTTCAGAGAGCGTATAAATGCTGAACGCCCTCATTTTGTTGTGGCAGGCGGTGTTGCAGCAAACCAAACATTGCGGTTTCGATTGGAAGCGGATGCGGAAGAGGCAGGCTTTGCATTCGCCTCGCCCCCTATGAGGTGGTGTACTGATAATGCTGCGATGATCGCCTTGGCAGGACTTGAACGCTATCTGCTCGGCCAGTTCGACCCGCTTGATGTGTCTGCGCGTGCCCGCTGGCCCCTTGATGGTAAGGCTGCGGTAAATTCTCCAGCTTCGGGTAGCGGACGCAAAGGTGCCAAAGCTTAGATTTGCAAACTTAAATCTTGTATCCTGCATTGGCATGTTTAGAATCATTGAAAGATAATTGCTTGAAAAGCAAAACGAGTTGAATTGGAGCAGATGTGAGTTTTGAAACCATAGGCGTGATCGGTGCAGGCGCATGGGGAACAGCTCTAGCTATTAATGCTCAACGCGCCGGCCGGAATGTGGTGTTGTGGGCGCGAGAACAAGACGTTGTCGACGCGATCAATAATGACCAGAAAAACCCAAAATATCTTCCAGATGCAGCTGTTGAAGGTATTCGTGCCACCAGTGACATGGCTGAAATTGCAAAATGTGATGCGGTGATGGCGGTGACGCCAGCCCAATTTATGCGAGGAAGTTTAGAGCTGCTTGGTCAATCTGCACCTGAAGGCATTTCGGTGATGCTTTGTTCAAAAGGGTTTGAAGCAAGTTCGCTGAAAATGATGACGGATGTATTGAGCGAGTCTATTCCTAGCGCTGTGATTTCTGTGCTGTCTGGACCTTCATTTGCAAAAGATGTCGCACTTGGTTTGCCAACTGCTGTTACCTTGGCAGCGTCATCTCTCGAAGAGGGCGAGCGCTGGATGGATGCCATTGGACGTCCGGAATTTAGACCTTATTTTTCGGATGATTTAATCGGCGCAGAAGCAGGCGGCGCGGTAAAGAATGTGCTGGCGATTGCGTGTGGTATTGTCGAAGGCAAAGGGCTTGGAAAGTCAGCGCATGCTGCGCTTATCTCACGTGGGTTTGCAGAATTAACGCGTCTGGGCGTGGCATTGGGCGCAAATGCAGAAACGCTAAAAGGTTTGTGTGGATTGGGTGATTTGGTGCTGACATGTTCTTCTACCCAATCGCGCAATATGAGTTTTGGGTATGCATTGGGGCAGGGGCAGACAGTGTCGCAAATCCTAGCATCCCGCACGGCTGTGACCGAGGGCGTTGCGACTGCGCCTGCAATTGCTGCCTTAGCGAAAAAGCTTGATGTTGAAATGCCTATATGTGAGACGGTTGCTGAAATCGTTGCGGAACGTATAACGCTTTCTCAAGGTATAGAGGCGTTATTGAAGCGACCTTTTAAAGCCGAAATATAATAGCGGAGACCTTCAATGGCTTATTTTTCAATTTATGCGATGGATCGCCGCCCAGATGGTCCTACTATTCGGGCTGAAACACGTCCAGCTCACTTGGAGTATTTGCGTCGTTTAGGAGATCAGTTGAAACTTGCTGGCCCTGTTATGGCGCATGATGGAGAAACAGTTGCTGGGTCACTGATTGTTGTTGAGGCAGAAAACCTAGATGCGGCCCATGAAATTGCGGCAGAAGATCCATATGCAAAGGCAGGCTTGTTTTCATCTTGCGATGTTCGCTTATACAAGTGGGTTTTTAATCCGCCTGAATAAATTTATCGCGGGCAGATAAAGTTGGATTAGCGGCGCTATCTTTTGAAGATTGCGCCGTTATTTGTGATGATTGGGGAATAAATTCAGCGGCGAAGGCGGCAAGTATTACACTTAATGCAAAACACCAAGCGCCCGGTTGGCTGGCCACAGATGCAAGGCCGGATTTATGCGCGGCATACACGCTGACTGCCAATATCAAAACATCGAGCATAGACCATTTACCCAATCGAGCGAGCCATTTCGTGATTGGCGCAAATTGGCTTTTAGGAGAGAGCACTAAAGCTGATAAGAGTGTGAGTTTGGAAATTGGAAAAATGAGCGTAAACACGACAAGAATGCTTGCCAGAAAATAGTCTTTCTCGTCTGCGAGCCCTGCAATGACCGACAAGAGAGAGGGTGTGTCTGTGAAAAATTTTAGCTTTTTAAGTTCGATTAAAGGCAGCAGATAGCCAGCCGCTAAAAGCGGCCATGCGATTACAACACATAATAAAGCAATGCTACGCTTAAGGGCGATCATAATGTGCGCCCTTTCATATTAGTTTTGGCGTACAGCTCTTAATAGATCAGATTGGGCAGCATCTATAGCAGCATCTACAGCGATATCCCATTCTTTCGCAGTTGAGGCGTTTTGTGCAGCATCAGGAAAGGTAATTGAGCGAGATGCGTTTACGAGGCCGCCTTCAAGTCCTTTCGGGCCGCTCACAAAACCTGCAACGGCTTCATTTGCGCCAGCGCCTTGGGCTCCATATCCAGGAACGAGGAAAGGACAAATAGGAGCTGCTTGGCGCAATTGTTTAGCTTCCTCAGGGCCTGTAGCACCCGCAACAAGCATAAGGCCAGACCATTTTGTATCTTTACCCTTAAGGCGTTCTGCAAGTGGATTTAGAGCTTGAGCAACCCGCATAAAGAGAGGTGCGCCTTCTAAATCCTTGGCTTGAAAATCGGCAGATCCTGCATTGGATGTGCGCGCAAGGACAGCTATGCCTTTGCCTTCACGCAAAGCTACATCTACAAAGGGTTCAAGTGTATCTAATCCCATATAGGGATTTACTGTGATGGCATCAGAGGGAGCGCAGGCATCGGCACCTAAATATGCCTCAGCATACCCAACAGCAGTTGAGCCAATATCTCCGCGTTTTGCATCCATCATCACCAGAAGGTTTGCTTTTTGGGAGGCAACGCAAACGCGCTCTAATGCAGCAACACCTTGAGAGCCCCAACGCTCAAACAGGCCAGCTTGCGGCTTGACCATGGCGACTTTGCCTTCGCAGCGAGCGATGATTGCTTCACCCCAATTGGCGACGCCTTGAGGCGTGTTGCCGCCAAAAAGGGCAGGTATGCGTCCAAAGTGAGGATCAACACCGACGCACAATGGGCCAAGATTAAGGGTAGCCTGCATAAGGCGGTCAGCGAATGGAATTGGTGAGGTCATAAGGGTCTCGAATTTGAAAAACTAGCGTGTTGCTTCGGCCTGACAAATGACTTTGACAACGGAAAGTTCGCGGCGCAGACGGTCTGCTTCTCTGCCATATGTGCCTGTGCCGATTGTGAAATCATTGCTTGTTTCATTTTGTGCTTCAGGATTGGAACTGAGGACGCGACCAAGAGATTCTGGCGCTGCTGTATATATGCGGCCTCGGCGCGGACTTTCTGCAACGGTGACGCCTACAATATTACCATGATTGTCAAACACTGGACCGCCACTAATACCAGCGAGAGTACCCTTCAATCCGCGTGTGCGTCCCATTTCAGCCCATGCAAGTACAGGCTCCTCATTGCGGTAGCGCCCACGCGTGATGAGACGGGAGCGGGACAAAAGACGAGAAGATACCTCTCCAGGTTGGCCTTGAGGGTAACCTATGTGAAAGCCAG
This sequence comes from uncultured Hyphomonadaceae bacterium, assembly GCA_964351655.1. Lineage (GTDB taxonomy): Bacteria > Pseudomonadota > Alphaproteobacteria > Caulobacterales > Hyphomonadaceae > Hirschia. Next base: position 86,293 of record CAYGPD010000001.1, read on the forward strand.
CTTGGTTTAAGCGCAAATCTTCAGAGGTGCTGACATGTAGACTTTTGGGAGCGCTTTGCGTTTTTAATATAGCGATGTCTGAATCTTCCGAAGTAATGATTTCGCTAACGGGCATTATGCGACCACCACCATAGAGTAGACCGACATTCTCACAACTATCGACCACATGGCGGGCGGTCATCCAATAACCTTTTTGGTCAATCGCAAACGCTGTTCCCATTCCATCAGCGGCGTCACCGATCTGGACGAGGATTTCTTCATCAAAAGCCTGTGCTTGAGGAAGGATAATTCCAGAATCACCATACATTTCGACAGGCGGTGCTTCAGGGGCGTCGGCTTTATCGCGTGCGCCAGAAAAAAGCGCCCATAGGACAATGCCCAATACAGCAAAAAGAACGATCCAGTCTGGTATACGCATAGAATATTACTCTTATGAGGAACAATCGGGCAGTTTACAGGCGCGCAACATTTGGGTCCCAAAGTGCAGATGAAATAATCAAGGCAGACGCGATTTTTACAGCGATTAGAAGAATGGCAGCGCCTGCTTCATCGTTTTCAATTCGTTTTGGTAGATCTCTAAGGATAAGATCTACGAAGCGGAAGGCAAGAATTTGAATGAGAAGGGCGACAATGCCCCAAATGATTAAGTCCGCTAAGGAAACCGAAGAAGCAAGACAAGAAGCAATTGGGATTGCAAGACCAATGATAACACCTGCAAGGGCGAGACCTGCAGAGGCATTTCCTGATCGCAAAAGCGCCATTTCTTTTTGGGGAGTAAGTAAGATGTAGAATGTACATGCTAAAAGCAGCAATGCGCCGGCTGTACCGGTATAAATTAGGAAACTGGGAAATCCTGAAACAAATGATTCAACAGCAGCTTTCATAGTTGTCCTACCCTCATTTTGCGCTTTGCGCGTTGTGTGACTGATTTAAACACGCGGAATGATATTTGGCGCTCTAAAATTTGTTGATCTGATTGAAACGGGGCTGAAGGCCTTGGTCAAGGTGCTGTTAACATTCATATTGGGTGTTTTTGCAAGTTTCCTGAATGCGTGTGGGTCAATTTAGATTCCAAATGCAATTAACCCAGCACCTAATGCGGCGAAGGCAGTTTGTGCAAGAGTAAGTGCGACGGCGACCATACGTTTTCCTTTGCGGTTTTCCCGCATACCTGTGACGCGTTTGCCTGAGCGCGGTGCAAGCGTCCAAACGTTGGAAAGGAAACCCAAAGCTGTGATGAGGCAGGTGATAAAGGCGACGATGGATCCGGAAAGAAGAGCAAAAACGGACGCGATACCAAGCAATATCGCCTGAAAATTAGATGAAACTAGCAAAGTGCGACGAAGCATTCTGTCAGCACGGTTATAGTCTAACCCATCAAATGCGATATTGGCGAAAATAACTGCGACTGTCCACCCAGATGCGGCGGCACCTCCAGCGAATGCGGCACCAGCACCTTGAAAAATATTTGCCAGAGCGTCCATCGAAATTCCGTTTCTTGAATTGGGCGTTATCTTATTTAGGTCGATATCAAATACACATTCTTGCGAATACGACTATTAACATGCGTGAATTTATACTTAACGGCCCATTAAGGAAAAGGAAAGGTGTACAAACACATCGTAAAATTTCTTATGAAATAGTCGAAACGTAAACAAGATGTTTGTATGATTTCAGTAACGACAAGACGTGGGGATCTCGTCTCTTAAATCGCATGGCAGCGTCTGCGGAAGAATGTATTGAAGTCGCTTACTGATTCGTTGGTTGCGGGTTTTTGAAAATACACGCGTTTCAATTAGTTCTTCCGCAATTTGCCAGCCTTTCTCTCCAAAATACTCACAAATATTGTACAAAACTTAAAGAATATTATGAGGATCTGTGGCTTTGTTCATATTCTGTAAATCATTTTTAGTGTATAACTAAGCCTAGTAGAGTATGAGTAGATTGTGAAACGGCGGGAGCTCCCTAAATGGAAGCATCCGCCGTTTTTGCGTTTGGGAAGCGACCAATCATTACCCCATTGGAGTGTGAGGCCTGATAGAACGCCTACATAATTTCAATTGGTTATTCTGCTGCGGGTGTTGTGTCAGCTAAGCGCGCTTTTAGGCGGTCGCTTGCTTTTTCTTTCACGCTTTCTGAACGTAATTGTCCACATGCAGCAAAGATATCGCGGCCGCGTGGTGTACGTATCGGAGCTGACAGTCCGGCGCGATTAAGCACTTCAGCGAAAGTTTCAATTTTATCCCAGTCTGAGCACTCATAGGGAGAGCCGGGCCATGGATTGAATGGTATTAAATTGATCTTGGCAGGCATGCCCTTCATCAACTTGATCAAGTCAACAGCTTCAGCGAGACTGTCATTGACGTCCTTGAGCATCACGTATTCAAACGTAACCCGCTTTGAATTTCCAAGGTCAGGGTAGGAGCGTATTGCGTCGAAGAGACACTCCAAATTGTATTTTTTGTTAATTGGCACAATCTCGTCGCGCAAATCATCATTGGTTGCATGGAGCGAGATGGCCAGCATCGCATTTGTGCGTGCACCGAGTTCTGGGATTTTAGGTGCAACACCCGCTGTAGAAACAGTGATACGGCGACGCCCTATAGAGATGCCTTCACAATCGGAAATCGTGTCGATAGCTTCAACCACATTATCAAGATTGTAGAGTGGTTCACCCATGCCCATGAATACAATGTTGGTGAGTTTTCGATTTTCACTTGGAGTTGGCCATTCGCCTAATGCATCGCGTGCAACAAGCACTTGAGCGACGATTTCTTGAGCGGTCAGGTTACGCACCATTTTTTGTGTACCTGTGTGGCAGAAAGTACAACTTAGTGTGCAGCCAACTTGAGAAGATACGCAAAGCGCTCCAGAGCGTGCAACGTCTGGAATAAATACGCTCTCTGCTTCGATGGCGGGACCAAAGCGAGATAGCCATTTTTGAGTGCCGTCAACGGAGACTTTATGCTCAACGATTTCTGGACGAGTAATGATATGATTTTGTTCGAGTTTTGCACGCATTTCCTTTGCGATATTTGTCATATCATCAAAGTTGGTCACACCAAAATTGTGCATCCAATGAGAAACTTGCTTTGCGCGCATTTTTGCTTTTTTTGCATCAATGCCAAGCGCTTCCATTTGCTCGCGAATCTTCACGAGCGAGAGGCCGGAAAGGTTTATTGGGCCTGTCTCAGCTGGTGTAGCTGGACGGCGAGAAAGGTCAAGTTCTGTGGACATGGCGTGCTTATAGCGTGAAAAATTGTCGGCGTCACGCTATACCTGCAAACACACCTCTAGTGTGGCTGATTAGCAGCTGACGCAGAGCCATCGAAGACACGTACTTTAGCCCAATTGTCTTTGTAAAGTTTGATGAATTCCATGTGTATTTCACTGATCTGATAGGCATCGTGAGAAGCGACATCTTTGAAAATAACATTGAGCGCGACATCAAAATCGAGATCATTTACATCTCTTTGCTTATCTACAACACGCGGCCCTGCTGAGAAAAACACGATGCCTTCATGCGGTGCAAGATATTTATAGCAGGCATCTATCAGTGCGTTTACAGACGCCTCATCATTGTTTTTCAGATCAAAAAATACATTGTGTGTGAGCATGTCATTCGTTTGTTCGCTATAAGATTGAACTTTGGGAGTAGTTTGGACGCATGCTGTCAAAGTGAGAGCGAGTGCGGCAGCAAGAATTTTCATTTTTTGTCTCCGGTCGAATAAAATAGCTCAAACAATTTGCTTTAAAAATAACCAAACAGAAGCAGCGAATGTCAGACTAACGAGTAACATGCTTTGTGCAGTAAAGAGCCAGTTTGAGCGGGGGTAATGAGGTGCATCAGATTTTAATTGACCCGCTTTTGCCTGTTCAATGTAAGAATATACATTTTTTGTATCAGAGGTACTAAAAGAATTTTCTAAAGAAGACGTGACATCCGGCTCGTACATCAGAGAAATTGCAAGATCTTTGTGAATTCTGTTCAGTCTAGATTTCTGACGTATTAGTGAGTGAATGACTATTAAAAGCGCGATTACGAGGTCAACATAATCTTGAAATTGTTGGCCGATTATTTGTAAAAACGGTGCGTGTATATAAGTCCACCATGTCTGCAAGATGAGATCTAAAAATGCTGGCAATGAATGTGACGGCAGCTGAAGACTTACAAAGCTCAACATAGCAGTTGAGAAGATCAACCAAGAAAGTGCAGTGATGAAATGAGACATAATCATTTGCTCACTTTAGGGGTGGTATTGCTTTATTTGCAAGCCGCCGCGGCGCGATCTATGGCGGCAGAGGACCCGCTCAGGGAGAAGTGATAGGCAGTGCGCGTGTCACGTGCTGAGACCGCTTCTACACGTAGGTCTGTACCGCGTTTAAGGGCGCGTACAACGCTGTTTTCATTCTTATCTTCTAAAAAAGCTTCATTCGCAGATGTGTACATACGCCAGCGCTCACGGCCAATAACGACTTCTGGAGGAATGTCGCCGCGTAATTCGTATCCCACTTTAACACTAGGTTGTTCTTTTCCTGCGCCAGACTTCCAATTGGCTACAAAGAAGTGAACATCCCCATGTGCTACATCTTTAGGAGCCTTATCGACGGCTTCTGTCGCGGCAAAACATACAAGATCACCATCAACTTTTTGGGTGAAGACTTGCCAATCTTTAAAGCTGCCTATGGCTTTAACTTGCGCATTGGCGATACCGCTTATGGAACCAGCAAGCATGCTAAGCACAAGAATACGCCGAATGAAAATGTGAGTCATGTGTATTATTCTTGGCTGAACAATTGGCTTCGGCATAAAACATTCCCCTAAGTTGGTGATATTCTAGTATCGCAATTTTTGACGTTTAACCATGAAGGAAATGAGGCAAGAGCCTTAAATTGCAGTCATTTTAATGATCAATTGCATTTGAGCAGCGGGTATGAAGCTTCTTCATGATAATGACTTTGGTGTTTGCCTGGCGTGGAGCTGTATAGCGCGAACCGATTTACGGTAAATTCAGGTGTTTCAAACATTGCGTGGCGTTGCAGATACCCTGCGACCAATTCCGGCGCTGATTGAGGCGGCATATGATTGAGGTAAGCCAAGGTAACATGCGGAATATATGTGTGTTTATCTTTCTTAATTCCAAGCTCACGCATGGGACGGGCGCATTTTTCCGCTAAGCGGAGCAAGGTCTCATTGGGTTTGACGCCAGCCCATAAAGTGTGAGGTTCAAATCCGCCAAATTGATCAACGCCGCTTAGACGAAGCGTGATAGGGGGAAGGTCAATTTCGGCAAGTGCTGCATCAAGGTCATGCGCAGTGTTTTCTGAAACATTGCCATAAAAGCGTAGAGTGAGGTGGAGATTTTCTTTGTGCCGCCAGTTTGCTCCATCAAGCCCTTTTTGCATGCCTTTGAGCATGTCGCATATGGGCTCGGGGATGGGGAGAGCGGCAAATAGTCTGTAAGACATGGTGTTTTTCTGCTCTTGGCGCAGCTGTCAGTATTAAGGGACTATAAAGAAATAACAGGTGAAAACTAAGTTTCAATCAGATTTCTGATGTATTGCGAATAAAATGACGAAGAATAGGTGTTAGATCTAGCAACTTGCCTCAATTTTTCCTATATTCATAAGCAATATATGTTTCATACGTCTTCAACTTAGACAAAAGGTGTTTAATGTCGAACTATCAATATTCTCAGGGTGCTGCTTCCCAGACGGCTGACATGTCAGTTGACGCTGGCCTGCGGGGCTTCATGCTTGGCATTTACAACAAAATGGCGCTTGGTCTCGTGCTATCTGCGGTCATTGCTTATGTCGTGGGTACAGTTGATCCTGTGACTGCTTTGGTTTTAGGGACACCCCTTAGATTTGTTGTAATGTTTGGGCCTATCGCAATTTTGCTAGTCTCATCTTTTGCAATGAAGAACCCATCTCCTTTGGCATCAGGTATTATTTACTGGAGCGTTGTATCGCTTTTAGGTGCTGGTCTTGGTGCTTTGGTGCTTACATATGCGGCCATTCCAAATGGTTTCACGACTATCGGTAAAGCGTTTTTTGTAACAGCTGCTGCTTTTGGTGGTCTTAGCCTTTGGGGTTACACAACCAAGAAAGACCTCTCAGGTTTTGGAACATTCCTAATTATGGGTCTGATCGGTATCATTGTGGCGTCTGTTGTGAACATGTTCATGCAGTCATCTATGATGGAATTCATTATCTCTGTGGGTGGTGTTTTGATCTTCTCTGGTTTGATCGCATTCGATACACAGCGTTTGAAACACACATATTATGAGCTTGGTGGTGACACGCGTTCAATGGCGGTTGCCACGAACTATGGTGCGCTAAGCTTGTACTTGAACTTCATCAACTTGTTCCAGTTCATCCTATCCTTGATGGGTCGTGACTAAGCAAGCTGAACTGATTTAGTGAGAAAAGCCCTGTCAGAAATGGCGGGGCTTTTTTTGCAAAGAAGTGGGCGTAGTTACAATTCAGGTGGTTAGGTAGGGGGCTGATATACCTATGGTATGGCATTGCTGGTGCTGCGGTATAGCGATGGTGTATGGGAGGCGTTGGGATGCTTGCATACAGTGTTTGAGTGGAATGTTTGGAGACACTCAAAAGCATGTCTGTTCTGTACGGAGCGCTTTATTTTCAAAATGCCTTGCCGAAAAATGAGACAAGCGACCTTTAAAAAACGATACGCATTAATGACAATGAATATCTTTTAATACAGAAAAGTGACCCGAAACTGCTTTTTTAAGTTGATGACCCTTTTCAAATCACCCAATTCACCCCACATTAACTATGTCGGACAGGCTGAGAAGTAAACGGCTTCGGACCCAACAGCCCCCCAGCCCCCCGTGGCCAATTGTTCCAAGTCTGTCTGACACCCTTACCCCTACATTGAAATATAACTCTCCAGTATAAATCGCAGTAATGATATGAAATTTGTGTCCTTTTGCGGTTGGGTGTTGCGCTAGATATGTTATTTAACATCATGTCGTAAAACGGCTTCTTTGCTTAATGCGCGACGTGCGTTATCACGTGATTGCACTCAACCATGTCAGCACGTTGATTTGGGTGAAGTGTATGGATCGGAGAGTTTCTTTTGAGCCTGTTGAAGATTGATCGCCTCGTTAAAACGTATGGCAGCGGAAGAAGTATCAAGCACGCTGTGCGCGGTGTGTCTTTTACAGTTGAGAAAGGGGAGGTTGTTGCGTTTCTTGGTCCAAACGGGGCAGGTAAGTCTACAACTATGCGGATGATATCTGGCTATTTAGAGCCTGATAGTGGCGATGCATTCATAGCGGGTGCTAGCATAACGCAGGAACGAGAAAACGCGCAGATAGCTTTGGGATATTTGGCCGAAGGTGCGCCGCTCTATGGTGATTTGACTGCGCGTGGATTTCTTACATTTTTAGCGGGAACGCATGGGCTTTCTGCATCTCAAACGCGCTGGGCACTTGATCGAGTAATTGCAGATGCTCGTATTGAAGCAGTGATTGATCGCTCGATAGATACATTGTCCAAAGGGTATAAACGTCGGGTAGGATTGGCTGGTGCAATTATTCATGATCCACCTGTTTTAGTGTTGGATGAACCGACCGATGGTTTAGACCCGAACCAAAAGCGCGCTGTACGTAGTTTGATCGCACGCATGTCTAAAGACAAAGCAATTTTGATTTCGACGCACCAGCTTGATGAGGTTCAGGCGATGTGTTCGCGTGCTTTGGTTATCGATGGCGGAAATATCGTCGCTGACGATACGCCGTCAGGGTTGGTTACGAATTCACCTGCGAAGACTTTAGAAGATGCCTTCACATTGCTGACAGAAGAAGAGAGTGTGCCACAATGAGTGATCAATCTTCTGCGAATGTCGCGGGTATTTCCGCAACAGATTTGAAGTCTGGCAATGACGTGCATGCGCATATGGGTAGTAAATCGCGACGACGCGCTGCAGTCGCGGCTATTACTTCAATATTTAATCGCGAATTGCGGGCGTATTTTTTTACACCACTTGCATATGTGTTTATCGCAGTTTTCTTATTATCCTTAGGCGCTTTTACATTTGAGATTGGACGGTTTTTCGATACGAATCGTGCGGATTTATCGCCCTTTTTCTTCTTTCACCCTTGGTTATATTTGGTATTCTTACCAGCTGTGACGATGCGATTGTGGGCTGAAGAAATACGCTCAGGCACTTTGGAATTGTTGCTTACTTTACCTGCCCCCGTATGGGCGTTGGTCGTTGGTAAATTTCTGGCAGCATGGGCTGTTGCAGGTGTGGCGTTGGTGATGACTTTCCCAATGTGGATTTCGGTCAATTACCTCGGATCACCCGATAATACAGCTATTTTCCTCGCATATATTATGAGCTTCATGATGGCAGGTGGCTATGTAGCGCTGAGCGGGGCGCTATCTGCATTGGCAGGTAATCAGGTTGTTGCATTTGTATTAGCGGTGACGGTTGGCTTTGTGTTTACGGTCATGGGGTTGCCGTTGGTCGCATCTGGACTGGCGGGTGTGTTTGGAGCAGGCGTGGCGGAAGCTGCACGAAGCTTTTCATTTCTAACGCATTTTGAAGCAGCGCAACGCGGTGTTTTGGAGCTGCGGTCATTGCTGTTTTACGCAGGGTTTATCGCGTTGTGGTTGGCTCTAAACACGTTGTGGATTTCAAGCCGGAGGGCTGGCTAAATGAAAACCAAGCACTTTACCCTTGCGATTAGTGGATTGGCCGTTTTGATTTTTGGCGGATTCAATATTACCGCACAAAATTGGCTATCGAGTGCGCGCGTCGATATGACGGAAAATAACCTTTATACGCTTTCGAGTGCTGCAAAAGAAGTTGCTGGAAATCTTGCTGAACCGATTGAGTTGCAATTTGTATATTCTCGGAAACTGGCGGCAGATTTTCCAGCTATTCGGGCATATGGCTCTCGGGTGCGGGAGCTGCTTTCTGAAATAGCTGCGCGATCTGGGGGGGACGTGATTATTGTCGAAACAGACCCCGAACCCTTTTCGGATGAAGAGGAACGTTTGATTGATGCAGGTATTCAATCAACGCAAACTGATTCTGGTGATCCACTTTATCTCGCGATTGTTGGACGCAATTCTGTGGATGATGAGATTGTCATTCCGTATCTTGCCCCTGAACGTGAGGCTTTGCTGGAATATGATTTGGTAAAGTTGATCTCTCAACTAGATGACCCAACGCCGGCACGTATTGGGATGTTGACCAGTTTGGTAGATTTAGCGGGTTCAGGGCAATCTCCCAAAGATTATTATATTCTGAGAGAAATGGCACGCAGCTATGAAATTGTGCCGATTGACCCAGAGTTTGCGGTGCTTCCTGAGAAGCTAGATGCATTGATGATTGTGCATCCACCTAAGTTAAGTCCGCGTCAGCAATATTTACTTGAGCAAGGAATATTGCGGACTGGGCGCGCTATAATTGCACTTGACCCCGCATCTAAAGCGGCTGTAGCAGCGCGCGGACGCCGTGCACAGCTATCCTCTAGTCTTGGTCCAATAGAAACGATGATGGGGCTAACGCCACTTAATGATGTGGCTATTGATAAAGAGATCGGACTGCCAGTAGAGCGTATTGAAGCAGGGCGTCGATTTGTAGAGGTGCAGCCTTTATTTATAGCGCCTCCTCGTGGGAACATGTCCAACGACGATCCAGTTACAGCTGATCTTACGCGGTCCATAAATTTTGGTGCCACAGGTGCGTTGAATGTAACGCCTGCACCGGGAGCAGATTTTACGCCTTTAGTTTGGACAACGCCCCAAGCGATGATGATAAGCGCGCAGCGTGCGGGGCGCGAAGTTACACCGCGAGAATTGATGAGCAACTATGCGGGCTTGGGTGTTCAGCAAACGCTGATTGGGCGTTTAACAGGAGAGCTTAAAAGCACTTTTACAGGCGCGATACCACCTTTTGTGATGCCGGATGATCCAGTTATGGCTGCTTTGGTTCCTAACCCTGACGACCAACCAGAGCATTTAGAGAAATCTCTGCAAGATGTAGATATTATTTTGATTTCTGATGCCGACATGTTTGACGATACATTTTATGTTAGTCCCAATGGCGGCGCACCTGTTGCTGACAATGCGGCCTTCATCATGAACGCTTTGGATAACTTGTCTGGTTCTGATGCGCTTGTGCATTTGCGTTCTCGTGCACCTTCAGCGCGGCCAATGACGCGCGTGGATAACATGCGGGCAGCCGCACGCGAACGCCTCTATGAAGAGCAAGAGATTTTGCAAGTACGGTTACAGCAAACCGAAGCGCGCCTTGACGAATTGCGGGCATCGGGGGCAGGCGGCGGGTTGCTAAGCAATGGTCTAGGTCTGGATTCAATTGATCAGGCTGAAGCTGAAGAGCTTACGCGCTTTCGGGCGGAAGCTATAGAGATACGTCAGCGTTTAAGGGAAGTGGAACGCGAATTTAGAGCTGATATAGATCAATTGTCGGGTCGTTTGGCTTTATTCAATGTGTGGGTGCCACCTGCAATGATTATCCTTATTGGGTTCTTCGTAGTGGGATGGCGAAACCGTAGCAAGGGGAGGAGCCGCTAATGACAATGGCGAAAACAAGATCTCACCTTTTGTGGGGATGCGGTGCAATTGCGGCTCTTTCATTTGCTACGGCGTTTGTTTCCGGAATGGACCGGCATACGCGAAAGCAAGCTGGTCTCGTGGGTAAGGTGGTGTTGCCTGAATTTGAAGCAGATGTGACAGCAGCGGATGATATAAGCGTAACGACACGTGAAGGCACATATCACTTAACGCGAGATGGAAAAGATTGGTTTTTGAGTGAGCGAGGTCGTTATCCCATACAGCTAACGGCGATTGCAAACCTTTCCGAGGCGCTGGCGTCTATGACATTTACGCGTCAAATGACCGTTGATCCTAAGAAATTTGATCGGTTAGGGTTAGGTGATCCGCTTGAAGGCGGCACAGGCGCACTTATGCAGGTTAGCGATGCGGATGGAAAAACGCTTGTGAATATGGTTGTGGGTTTTAAAAACGGATCCGCTTATATTCGTAAGCCTGATGAAGTTCAAACATGGGCTGTTGATGCGAGCATCTTCCCACCACTGCAAACACCAGCGAGATGGCTCGATCTAGATATTTTGAATATAGGACCTGAAGATATAGCGCAGGTTCAAATTGAATTTAAAGATGGTCAGCCAGATTATGGTTTGCGCGTGAAAGCTGATGCGCCAGGTCAGTTTGAATTGACAGCGCCATATGAAAACGCCTTGGTGATTGCGAGTTTTGCACCAAATCCGCCAGCTCTTGCTTTGTCTCGACTTGTGCCTCTGGATGTGGCGCAGCGTAGCGACATAAAAGGAAAGTTACGCGCGGTTCACCGTACAATTACTCATCAAGGATGGGTGATTGAGGTTGAGTTATTTGAAGATAGAGGCAAGTACTGGGCTGTGTTTTCGCAGGGGCTTGAAGTTGAACGCGAAGAAACATCTGAGCAGATTGATGAACTTGAAAACAAAGTTGCTGGTTGGGCGTTTGAGATTTCAAACATGGATTACAATATTATGACCACAGCACTTAATGATATTGCTGTGATCAAATAGAAACTTAGTAAATTCTAGCTATTTACGTTCGCTTTTGGATAGGTAATAGCGCCAATGACAGCCCCATGGTTTGGTTCTTCAAACACGATTGCACAATTGGAGGGACAAGGAACATGATATGTTCCACCTAGCGCGCCGATTTGACCTGCAAGCGAAATTTGCTTTGCGCGGTTGTGATAGACCATAGTTTTATTCGCATTTTGCCCTGATTTTGGTGTTGCGAACGTTTCACCTGGTTCAAATTCTATCAACCACACATCTAGCGGTGCAGCGTTTTTTGCAACACTTAGATTGCTACCATCATAGGAAATCGAGAGATCATTAGATTTTTGTGAAGTAGCTTCGAGCTTGCGCGACATGGTCTTATCATTGATTGCAGAACAGTGTTCTTTACCATTGAAAATGACTTGCGGTGTGTATGGTCCTCTGCGGCCCAAGCTAGCGTTAAGTACTTCTTGTCGCTTCGTAAAACCTTCTTGTGCGTAGGTATCGTGCCAGCCCATAAAGTCCCAATAGTCAACGGGAAAGGTAATGGCGACAACGTTGGTTTTGGCAGCGAATGAGGAGAAGTTTTCATTCCCTTTAGGGCAGCGGGGACAAGCTTGACTTGTATATAGCTCCATAAACGGGAGCAATGTCTCGCTATTTTGTGAGAGCGTTTTGTCGTTTGATTGCTGAGCTGGAGCTTTGGCGAAACTTGTGTTTGCAAAGGTCGTTGCGACGAGCGTCAATACGAGGGGGAGAAAGCGTTTAATATTCATATCCCATTATATACAGCATTGAGCGTACACATACCAATCAAGACAATGTGAGCGAGATTAAAGACAAGAGACGGACTTTATACGAAAAAGCCCCCTCCGGTAAAGGAAGGGGCTTTAAAAGATGTATCAATTCAGCGTGAACCGCTGAAAATAAACTAAGCGTTGGCTAGGTTTCTAAGAACGTAGTGAAGAATACCGTCGTTACGGAAGTATTCTAGCTCGTTCTCAGTATCAATGCGAACCATCGCTTGGACAGTCTTCTCAGTACCATCTGCAAACTTGATGTTTACAGCCAATGTTTGGCGCGGCTGAATGTTTGCAACGTTTTCAATTGTCACAACTTCATCACCCTTCATGCCAAGGTCTGACCAACCAGAACCAGCAGGAAGTTGAAGTGGGATAATACCCATACCAATCAAGTTGGAACGGTGAATACGCTCAAATGAGGATGCACATACCGCACGCACACCTAGTAGACGTGTACCTTTGGCAGCCCAGTCACGCGAAGATCCGTTACCGTATAAGTCACCTGCGAAGATAACCAATGGTGTCTTCTCTTCTTTATAGCGCATGGCTGCATCATAGATGTCCATTTGCTCGCCTGAAGGTTGGTGCTTAGTCACGCCGCCCTCTGTACCTGGAACCATTTGGTTTTTGATGCGGATGTTAGCGAAAGTTCCGCGCATCATGACTTCGTGGTTACCACGGCGGGCACCGTAAGAGTTGAAGTCTACAACAGGCACATCTTTTTCTTTCAAGTAACGGCCAGCAGGGCTAGCTGCTTTGATGTTACCCGCAGGAGAGATGTGGTCAGTCGTGATTGAGTCACCGAATAGTCCAAGGATACGTGCGTTTACAACATCACCCGGTGCTTCGGGAGTCATTGTCATGCCCTCAAAGTATGGCGGGTTTGCAACGTAAGTAGATTCTGGCCAGCCATATGTTTCGCCACCAGAAACTTGCACAGCTTGCCAGTGTGCGTCGCCTTTGAAGACATCGCCATAGCGTTCGTCAAACATTTGAGATGTCACAGATGTGCGAACAAGGTCTGCGATTTCTTTTGATGTAGGCCAAACGTCTTTTAGGTATACTGGCTCGTTTTCATCATCATACCCGATTGGGTCTTTTGTGATGTCTACATTCATTGAACCTGCAAGCGCATATGCAACAACCAATGGAGGAGATGCAAGATAGTTTGCACGCACGTCTGGGTTTACGCGGCCTTCAAAGTTACGGTTACCTGAAAGAACAGATGTCGCAACAAGGTTTTCAGCGTTGATTGCGTCAGAGATTTTCTTCGGCAATGGACCAGAGTTACCAATACATGTTGTACATCTATAACCCACAAGGTTGAAGCCAAGGGCATCAAGGTCTTTTTGTAGGCCAGCTTTGATGAGGTAATCTGTTACGACCTGTGATCCGGGTGCAAGAGATGTTTTCACCCAAGGCTGAACCTTGATACCGCGCTCAACTGCTTTACGTGCGACAAGGCCCGCAGCGATAAGCACAGATGGGTTAGATGTGTTTGTACACGATGTGATCGCAGCGATAACAACATCACCGTGACCGATTGAGTACTCTTCGCCTTCAACTTTGGCACGTTTGTGTGCTTCGTTGAGTTGGTTGAATTCTTTATCCAAAGCCACAGCGAATGCATCAGCGGCATCATCAAGAACGATACGGTCTTGAGGACGTTTTGGTCCAGAGATTGACGGGCGAACTGTAGAAATGTCGAGTTCGATTGTGTCTGTGAAGACAGGCTCTTCATCTGTACGCCACATGCCTTGGGCTTTTGCGTATTCTTCTACAAGCGCAACTTGTGCATCGCCGCGGCCAGTCGTGTTTAGGTATGTGAGTGTTTCTTTATCTACTGGGAAGAAACCACATGTTGCACCATATTCTGGAGCCATGTTTGCGATAGTTGCTTCATCTTCAAGAGATAGGTTTGCAAGTCCAGGGCCGAAGAATTCAACGAATTTACCGACAACACCTTTTTTGCGAAGCATTTCAACAACTGTAAGAACAAGGTCAGTCGCTGTTGTGCCTTCTGAAAGTTTACCAGTTAGTTTGAAACCGATAACTTCAGGAATAAGCATTGAGACAGGTTGGCCAAGCATTGCAGCCTCAGCTTCAATACCACCAACACCCCAACCGAGAACAGAAAGACCATTGACCATTGTTGTGTGAGAGTCTGTACCCACACATGTGTCAGGATAGGCAACAGTTGCGCCGTCCTCGTCTTTTGTCCAAACAGTTTTGGCGAGGTATTCAAGGTTCACTTGGTGACAGATACCTGTACCTGGAGGCACTGCACGGAAGTTTTCAAATGCAGATTGACCCCATTTTAGGAATTCATAACGCTCTTTGTTGCGCTCATATTCGCGGGCAACGTTTTGCTCGAAAGCGTCCGGTGTACCAAAATTATCAACCATCACAGAGTGGTCGATTACAAGATCAACAGGCACTTGCGGGTTAATTGCTTTAGCATCTGCGCCAAGGTTTTTGGCTGCATCACGCATCGCCGCAAGGTCCACAACAGCAGGAACACCTGTGAAATCTTGCATAAGAACACGTGCTGGACGGTATGCGATTTCGTGTTGCGCTGAACCTTTATCGTTCAACCAAGCCGCAAAAGCTTTGATGTCTTCTGCTTTTACTGTTGTGCCATCTTCATTTCGAAGTAAGTTTTCCAAAAGCACTTTTAGAGAAACAGGGAGTTTTGATACGTCGCCGAGCCCATTTTCAGAGGCTACAGGTAAACTGTAGTAAACGTATGATTTGCCGTTTACGTTGAGTTCGCGGCGAGATTTAAAGCTGTCGAGTGACGCCATGTTTAGAAAATCCTTCCAGACAATGTGGTGAAAGGGTCGCGGGTGATTTTTAACCCCCGTCCGTATAGTGTGCGCTTCTGTTAGCCCAGCCAGCAGAATATCGCAATTCGTCAATGTGTGACTTTATAGGAATGGTCGTAAAAAAGTGGAGAACTTGCTAATCGTTCGCAATGTAGGCGCTACCAGAGGGTATCGTACTCTTTTTAAAGATATATCATTCGAAGCAAAAGCCAGTGAAATTCTGGAACTGAGGGGTGAAAATGGCGCAGGAAAATCAACTTTGCTTCGCATTTTGGCTGGATTGACACGTCCAGATGCCGGTTCGATTGCTTTTTATGATGATCGTCGTAGGTCACATTTTTCATCATTTTATCCAGTACATTTTCTTGGTCATCAGGATGGAATTAAGGCCCAAGAGAGTGTTGAAGATCAGATGAGATTTTGGACAAGTTTCTTTGGAGAAGATAAAGAAAAAGTTCAGCCAGCATTAGAACGTGTAGGACTGTGGAAGAGGCGCGATGTACCCGGACGCGGATTATCGGCAGGCCAAAGACGTCGTTTGTCATTAGCTAGACTGCTCATTACGTACCGACCTGTGTGGCTGCTAGATGAGCCATTTGCAGCGCTAGATACCAAGGGGCAGGTGTTGGCGAAAGAATTGATTGACGAACATACATCTCGTGGCGGCGCTGTAATTGCAGCTATGCATGGAGCTGGATTTAGCAACGCGCGAATTGTCGACATTGTGTCACCAACGAAAATAAAAAAATCAAAAAAAGGTATAGAGGATGAATCCGGCTCACAGGTTGGATTATCTGCATGAGTGTGTCTAAAGCCCAAATGTCAGCGCATCTATTGCCATTGTTTTTTCGTGAACTGCGTCTTGCATGGAGCGGTGGGGGCGGTGCTGCGTTACCGATAGGATTTTATGCTGGTGCGGCAACTTTAACGCCGTTGGCTTTGGGGCCAGCTGCAGATTTATTACGTGCGGCGGGGCCGGGTATTTTGTTTATTTCACTTGCATTGGCGAGCCTATTGCCAATGGAACGCCTGTTTCAGGCGGATTTAGAAGATGGTACATTGGATGTCATCGCATCATCAGGTGCGAGTATGACTGGAGTCGCGCTCGCCAAAACATTGGCGCATTGGGCAGCTTCAGGTTTCCCACTTGCGCTTATCTCTCCTTTGCTTTGGGTGATGTTACTGGGGCCGGGACACGCTGTATTGCATGTTTTTTTTGTGTCGTTGCTTGGTGGATTAGCCTTCTTTTTTATTGGCTCTATTGGGGCTGCATTAACGGCCGGGGTTAGACGAGGAGGATTGTTGATTGCGCTTGTGGCTTTGCCACTTTATGCCCCAGCGACAATTTTTGGAGCATCTGCTTTATATGCTGTATCTGAAGGGCGTGATTGGACGAGTGCAATGGCGCTTTGTGGTGCTTGTGCGTTGGCGGCTATCGCGCTTGGACCGTTTGCGGCTGGGGCTGCGTTGAAAACAGCTCTGGATTAGTGGGCCTGAATAGGGATAAGTGACTTTTATGATTTCGACTTTTGCCAACCCGCATAAATTCATGTCTGCAACCCGACTTGCGGGGCCAATCATGCTTGCCCTTTCGGCGCTGGCATTGGCGATAGGGGCTTATGTAGGCTTGTTTTTAGCGCCAGCTGATTATCGCCAAGGGGATGCTGTGCGCATTATGTTTGTGCATGTGCCGGCCGCCATGATGTGTATGGGGGCCTATACCTGTATGGCGGGGGCGAGTTTGTCCTCCCTTATATGGAAACATGCGCTTGCCGATATTGCAGGTAAATCAATTGCGCCCATAGGAGCGGTTTTTACGGCGATCTGTCTCATGACAGGGAGTTTGTGGGGGCGTCCAATTTGGAATACGTGGTGGGAATGGGATGCTCGACTAACATCTGTGCTCGTCCTATTTTTTCTGTATCTGGGATATATGGCGATATGGTCAGCTTTTGAGACACAACAAAAAGCAGGACGAGCGGCTGCGATATTGTGTTTGGTTGGCGTTGTGAATATTCCGATCATTAAATGGTCTGTAAATTGGTGGTCTACGCTACATCAAAAAGCCTCTGTCCGTTTGGCAGATAATTGGACCGAGAAATTGGGGACACCCTCAGAAATTATTCACTCTGAACTTCCTCAACCCTTTATCAGTCCATTGTTAATGGTGCTTTTGGGGTATGGTCTATTATTTGGCGCATTGGTGATTATGAATATGCGTGCTGAAATATATGCGCGTCGCTCTGAAGCTCTCGTGCAGCGCCGCTACGCACAAGAGGAGGATGACTAATGGATAAGTATGCGCCTTTTGTGTGGGCTTCCTATGGGGTGGCGTTTGGGCTTTTGGCTGTGTTGACGGTGTTCATCGTTTTGCGTTTGAAACGTGCAAAAACTCGGCATGAGAAATTGGTCGCGGAAAGTTCAGAATGAAACGTGCTATCTATATTCTTCCGATTATATTGCTGATCGCACTTGCTGCTCTATCAGTGGTGAAGCTGGGGCAGGTTGGTGGTCCCCAAGGTGATCTCTTCCAAGGCAAGGCCCGTGCGGCACCAGCGATTGAGTTGGCAACATTAGAAGGTGAGACTTACAGGCTGAGTGAGCATTTGGGTGAGCCAGTTGTTGTGAATGTATGGGCAACATGGTGTTTGCCATGTAAATTAGAACACCCCTATTTGATGGAAATGTCGGAAGAAACGCCGATTGTTGGTGTTGCCTATAAAGATCAGCCTTCAGCGATTGTTAAAATGTTGGAAGAGGATGGCAATCCGTTTGCAGTCGTTGGGCTTGATACAGATGGGATGACAGGGTTGTCGCTAGGTGTGAATGCTGTACCTGAAACCTTCCTCATTGATGCAGACGGTATGATTGTGCGCCAGCATAGAGGGCCGCTATCTCGGCAAGAAGCAGATGCTTTTAAGGCAGAGTATGCACAATTGAAAACGGTTCAATCATCAGGCGATGAAGTCAATTAGTTTGTCAAAATGAGTTGGGTAGAACTGCGCGTGTCTGCGTGAGCAGATAAGCTATTTCTTGTTCTTCTTTTTCTTGCCGGAAGTCTTTTTTTTTGACTTCTTTTTATCGCCCTTGGATTTATCTTTGTTCTTGCCACTTGCTTTGGGCGGCTCTCCACCTTCAGCTGCAGTGTGAAGCAGAGCGAGGGTTGCAAGGAAGGATTTTCTCTTGTTTTTGGGGAGAGACTGAAGTAGCGCTTTATCTACGGTTTGCATCGCTGGCATGGCTTCATCAAGCGCTTCACGTCCTGCATCGGTAAGAAATACAGATTTGGCACGTGCATCGGTCTCAGCGGCGCTACGCGAAACGAGGCCTTTCATTTCCATGCGTGCGATCATGTCTGCCAATGTGGAGCGGTCGATACCTGTTGTATTGACGAGGTCTGATTGGCTGAGACCTTCATTTTCTGCAACAGCAGCCAGAACAACCGATTGGCGAAGCGTGACATTATCTGCGAGGCCAAGGTCTGAATAAATCTCGGTGGCAAATTGTTGAGAACGACGCAAAAGATGCGCAGGAGACTCGCTGAGTTTGAAACTTGAATCTTCGTCAGATTTTGAATTTTCTTCAGACATCGGCCCCACCCATTTTAATACTCAAGGTTTAAGGAAACTCTTTCATCCGTTGTCTGACTACATAGTTCGCTTTTGTCTGGCAAATGAAGGTTTCGTGTCAGTTCGCCTAAAGGTGGGTATAAGTCGCATGCATTCTCTTGTTTAGAGAATACATGGGTGGTTTTGCTTGGCAGATGCGTTGATTATTTATTCTCTGCTTTAGAGCCAAAAGCATCATCATTTGAGTGTTTCATTAGATACGGCATGTTTGCCATCATGAATAAGAATGTTGCGGGCATAACCAAGAAAATTTTGGAGTTTGCCCAAAAATCTTCTGTTTGTGTGCGCCATAAAAATTCATTTAATACGGCTAGTGCAATATAAAATAATCCCCACCGGATAGCGAACACTTTCCATGCATAATCTGGGAGATCAAAAGCATGCTGAAATGCGATTTTCCAGACGTTTTTGCCAAAAGCTAGACCACCAAATATCAATCCAGCGAAGAGCAAATTGATGATGGTGGGTTTATAGTAAGCAAATTCAGGGCTTTGCAGATAAATGGTCAGCCCACCGAACACGGTAACGATGACCCCTGTAACGATAAGCATGGGGGAGATAGGTTCTTTTTTATAGACCGTCCAACCGATGACCGCAAAAATAGCTGCCATGAAGACACCTGTTCCCCAGTAAATTGCTGTTTCTTTTGCGAAAAGCCCGCCGCCTTCAGGCATGCGGCGCACAAGGTTGTAGACGACGACAAAGAGCAAAACAGGGCCAAGCTCACGCCATATCTTGCCTGCGCCTCCAGATTTGGTAGGGGCGGAATCCGCTGTTGCGTCTACTGAAGTGTCTTTTGAAATATCTGTCATATGCTTGATATGGCCTGCTTGTGGTGGGATGTCACGATTATTTAAAGAAATTAGGCGGAATTGGAGCGTTTAAAGCTTTTTACAAGGTCACGCGCACCGCCAGCATTTAAGCCGATAGCTAGAATTGCGTAAGCGATGCCGCCAAGTGTTGCTTTCAACATCAGCTCAGGGAATGCGCCTATTGCTGGAAGCAGATATACAACGCCTGCCATCCCCGCACATGCTATCGCAATGAGCGTTAGGTCTTTTATCGGAATGGGGAGGGCGATGAAACGGCGTCCAACTCCCATAACGAGCAGCAGTGCGAGAACGTAGCAAAACACAGTCGCATATACAGCGCCCATTAAGCCAATGCGTGGCAACAAGATTATATTGAGAATGACGTTTAGAACGGTTGGAATAATCATGAGCGATGCGCGTAGAGCAGTTTTTTTAGAAAGCTGGAAAGCTTCTGAGAAATAATAAATGATGAACCCATTTATCAGGCCAGCCGCCGCGATCCAAGGTATTGTAAGGGCTGCTTGATCGCGTAATTCTTCGCCGATCATAAATTGTGCGAGAGGTTGAGCCACCATTGCGAGGCCTGTTGCGGCAGGCAATGCGATAAGCATCAGCAAGCGGGCCATGTTTTTTCCAGGTTCTGCAATGCCGCTCATTCCATGTTTTTCATAACTTGCCATGAGCAAAGGTGCACCCGCCATGGCTCCCCACATGCAAAGAAGACGAATAGTTTGGTCTGAGACACCATATCCGGCGGCATAGGCACCGACGGCGGCGTTATCAAGGAAATAGGCGATTAGGAAGCGATCTCCCGCGCCAAGGGCTATTTCTAGGAGGAGGGCTAAAGCGAGAGGCATACCATAGGCAAAATAGCTTTTGGCGCGGCTCGTTTCAAAACGGCCTCCTTTGGAGAGATTCCAGAGGTATTGACCCTGAATTGCAGCGAATAAGACGCCGCTAATGGCAAGGCCGATAAAAGGGGCAGCGGCACCTGCTTGGGTACGCCATGCAAAGTATAATCCGCCTGCAAACCCCAACAGGATGTGGGCGATACTAATTTTCGCAAATCTGGAGACCTGCTGGCGTGCTTTATGGATTTCCAAACTCATCTGGATGATTGAAAAACAGGGCATAGATAAAGCGAGCCATATTATAGCAGCTTGCATTTTGGGATCACCGCCCACGATGAGCCATCCCGCACCAACGATTAAAAGCGCGGGGATAAGTGACAGCATTGAGAGGGTGATGGATGTGCGAATGTGGTCATTCATGCCCCCACGTGCTTCAGCTTCTCCGGCAAAACGATAGGCAGCGGCTTCGACCCATGTTAGCGTTGTTGTATGAGAGGCGGACATGATGGTGAGTATAAGGGCGTAGCGTCCGTAATCATCAGCACCTAGCAGACGTGTATAGGCGTAGACGGCTCCAAAAGACACAAGCCCTTGGATGACATTGGCGGGAAGATAGCCAAAGAGATGACGCCAGATCATGGTTTAAATTCCATCCCGCTTGATTAGAACATGCATATTGCGGCGGACATTAATACTGTTTCTAAAACAAGTGATTAAAGCCTTGCTACATTAAAAATGGGTGTGATATTTTGCGTTATTCCCCGGTCACATCATCGCTGAGTCCGACCAATGCGTTTGCAAATGCTTGTGCTGAGAAGGGGTAAAGGTCTTCTGCTTTCTCACCAATACCGACAAAGTGGATGGGTATTTCATGCTTATCTGCAATGGCGACAAGGACACCCCCTTTGGCTGTTCCGTCAAGTTTGGTCATCACCAAGCCAGTCACGCCGGCAGTGTGTTTAAAGGCTTCTACTTGCGAGAGTGCATTCTGTCCAACTGTTGCATCGAGTACTAGAATAACATCATGCGGCGCGGTTGGTTCAACCTTGCGAATGGCGCGGACAACTTTTGCAAGTTCATCCATAAGCTCGGTTCGATTTTGTAGGCGGCCCGCAGTATCTATTAAAACGAGGTCGCGATTCTCACGCTTTGCCTGTTGGATAGCGTCAAATGCAAGGCCAGCAGAATCGGCTCCGTCGGGGCGCGATAGGAAACCAGCATTGGCGCGGTCTGCCCAGACCTTTAATTGCTCAACAGCGGCGGCGCGGAATGTGTCTCCAGCTGCGAGTAAAATATCAGCGCCTTGGGCAGACAGTTTGCTCGCGATTTTACCAATCGTGGTTGTTTTACCTGATCCATTGACACCGACAAATAAAACAACGCGTGGAGACGGGCCTTCCGAAAGGTCTAATATTTCTTCACGTGGTTTTAAAACACGAGCTATTTCAGTAGCTAAGGCTGATTTTATCTCTTCATCTGTGACCTCTTTGTCGAAACGGTCTTTGCGGATGTTCTCGCAGACGCGCATGGCGACATTGGCACCTAAGTCCGATGAGATAAGCAGATCTTCAAGGTCCTCTAACGTGTCATCGTCGAGTTTTTTCTTCGTGAAAACAGAGGTAATGCCGTCCGCAAGCTTAGAGGATGAGCGTTTAAGACCTTGGCTCATACGGGAGAAGAAGCCAGGCTTCTTGGTTTCTGCTATAGGGCTGATGTTCTCGTGCTCTGTCTCCGCTGGTGGTGAGACGGCAGGATGCTCAGTCTCTGCCTCCAAGGTCGTGAGTGCCTGCTCTTCAGCTGCATTTTCAGTGATGTCATAAGCCGGCGTGTCTTCTTCAAACGTGTCCTCAGCGAGCTTAACGGCTGCGTTAGTTTCTTCATCTGAGATGGATAACGCATCGGCTGAGTTTTTAGATGTGCTTTCCGAAGCGTTGGATAAGTTTTCAACTACTTCTGGAGATTTAGACTCGGTTTCTGGTGTCAGAGCGGCAGTTGGCGCGTCTTCGGATTCCTTCTCCATGAATTGATTGAAGGGAGGAGGTGTCTCGTCTTCGTCTTCTATTGAAATTGACTTTTCTTCGTCAGTTTCAGAAGCTTTGATAGGCTCATCTAACGTGTTGTTTGCCGGTACGGTTTGTTCCGAATTCGAAGGTTTTGTAATTTTTTCGCTTTCATCCTTAACGGTGGATGGTGCAGGCGTCTCAACAAGGTCTTCAGTGGGAGCTTCGGGCGGTGTTTCAATGTTTGATGGTACAGACGGTTCTATATTTTTAGTGGCTTCAGGCGTTGATATTGGGGGCTCAAACCCATCATCATCCCTGAATGGTGCATGAGATGTTACAGCGTCTTTATCATAGGGATCTTTGAAGTAATTTTCTACGTCAGCTTTTACTTCTGCATCGAGAGCTGCTTCTTCCGCAGCTTTCTTCTTGGCACCAAACAGCCCTCCGAATAAGCTTTTTTTCTCGGGCGCTTTTTCGGCATCAAGTATTTCAAGAACTGCTTCCGGTGTATCGATAGCGGGTGTGTCAGATAATTGTGTATCTGATTGAGTTGGCTCAAGGCTTTCCTCTGAAGTGTCTTTGGGGGCAGCAATTTCAATGCCTGCGTCCTGTGGTGGATTTGGCTCAATGGGTGTCTCGCCAGATTTGTCAGCTTTTTTCTTTTTTCCAAACCACAATATCATAGCATGCGTCCTATCAAATCTGTTCCATTGTGTGCGTAGAGTTCGAGTGTAACAATGCTCCCAGCGTCTGGGGCATCGCCCTCTATACGAATGGGTGCAAAGTCTGGCAGTCGAGCGCGGCCACCCATTTCTACAAGTGCATTTTGTGTTGTACCGACATGGCGTTCTAGACGTAGTTTGAGCCTGTCTTCACCCTTTGCGCGCAAACGCGCGGCACGGGCTTTGACAATATCCCCATTAAGCTGGGGCATACGAGCAGCTGGTGTGCCTGGTCGCGCTGAATACGGGAAGACATGCAAGTAATCTAATCCGCATTCATCCACGGACGCCAATGTGTTCTCGAACATTTCATCGGTTTCAGTTGGGAAGCCCGCAATAAGGTCTGCACCAAAGGAAATATCGGGGCGAACAGCACGAAGGCGCGTGCAAAGATCAATTGCGTCTTCGCGGGAATGGCGACGTTTCATGCGTTTTAAGATCATATTGTCGCCCGCCTGAAAGGACAGGTGAAGGTGCGGAGCGATGCGCATATCATTTGCGATGAGATCAAAGAGCTGATCGTCAATTTCAATCGCATCAATAGATGATAAGCGAAGTTGTTTTAAATCCGGTGCTAGTTTGAGAATACGCGCAACGAGATTACCAAGATTGGGTTTGTTTGGCAGGTCAGCGCCCCATGAAGTGAGATCAACGCCTGTTAGCACGACTTCGTAATGGCCTTTAAGCACCAATTGCTGAACTTGCCCCACGACTTCACCGGCAGGTACTGAACGAGAATTTCCGCGACCATAGGGGATGATGCAAAACGTGCAGCGGTGATCACACCCTGTTTGCACTTGCACAAAAGCGCGCGCGCGTCCTTCAAGCCCATCAACGAGGTGTCCGGCTGTTTCGGTCACAGACATAATGTCATTCACGACCGCTTTGGGCGCTGTTTGATTCAGAAGGGTGGAGGGCTTGAATGTGCCTTCCTGCATTTTCTCATTATTGCCGATAACGCGCGTAACTTCAGGCATTTTGGCAAACATATCAGGATCAATTTGCGCAGCGCAACCGGTAACGATTATTGGTGTATCTGGGCGATCCTTGTGCGCGCGTCGAATGGTTTGGCGCGCTTGCCTTACCGCTTCATTAGTAACGGCGCATGTGTTGACGATAATGGCGTTTTCTAGCCCCGCACTAGAGGCATGATTACGCATGACCTCGCTCTCATAGGAGTTCAGGCGGCATCCTAGCGTTAGGATATCAACGCCAGACGCAGGTTCCCCATTGCGCACTTCTTGTGAAGAGGCAGGTTCATTTGCAGATTGGGCGACAATTGCAGGCGCGGAGGAGGGCGTGTGTTGTGTCATTGGCCCTTAAATGCGCGTCTATGGAAGATTTTGCAAGAGAAGAGATATAGATATAGAGGTATGAATACTTTGTGTGAGTGTTGATAATAACAGCGGACTTGATCATAAAATTGAAATACCGACATCCAATTAGGGGTTTTAGCTTGCATAACTGAAACTGACGTCATAATGTTACATTATAACATAACTATAAGGTGTAGTGCTTATGATGAATGTCGCGCGTTTGGATGCTGTCGCAATTGGACTGTCAGGTATTTGTGTAATTCACTGTTTAGTGCTGCCGGCATTCGTCGCTTTTATTCCGGTTTTTAGCCAGTTTTCAGAGGCTGAATGGGTGCACAAAATACTTGTTCTACTGGCATTGCCTGTATCTGGATTTGCGATACTTCGATCCACGGCTGGAACCAATAGAACCATGTTTATCTCGCTCGTTGTGATTGGTGGGCTGCTATTGTTTGCCGGTGCTTTTGTTGAACAATTTCATCAAGTTGAAGTTGTCTTTACTCTATTGGGCGCGCTAACTTTATCTTTAGCGCATTTTATTCGATGGCGGCATTCACATTTGAAATTCTAATGAAAATATTGCTTCACCGCGCTAAGCATCGATATTGATACAATATCGATGCTTAGCGCGGTGAAGCTGTTTGTTTTCTAGCTTACCACATGGCGTAAACGCAAGAAGTGTTCATCCCAGCCCTTGTCATGGGCCTGAGCCATGTTGAACACGCCGTCTTCGACCAATTCAAAGCCTGTGTGAACGAGGGTAAGGAGGGTGCCACCTTCAATTTCTGTGAGTGTCCACGTGCACACGGTGTTTTTTTCTTGTAGCATGGGGTGGGTGAAGGTGTGGACCAGTTTATTGGGCGCATCGCTTAGCAATACTTCCCCCCAGATCACTATGTCGCCTTCTTTGCCCATTGTGTTGGTCTCTATTTTATAAGGGCCGCCTTCGGCAAGGTCACAACTGCCTTTGTGAAACCATGTTGCGAGTAGGTCGGCTCGTGTCAAGAATTTCCAGACATGATGGGGCGGAGCTTTCAGGATAATTGTCTTGGTGAGCGATACTTCAGTCATTTGGTGCCTCCACGGCTTGTTTGAGTAGGATTAGGCGTTCATCCCAGAATTGATTGATCCATTCTGCGGCTGTTTTGAGTGATTGCGGGTTGATGTGATTTATACGTTCGCGACCATTTTCAGTAACTGTAATGAGGTTTCCCTCTCTGAGAATTTTTAAGTGCTTTGCAACAGCGGGGCGGGTTATTTGAAAAGCGGAAGCGATGTCGCTTATGGGGCGGTCGCTTTCCGCCAGCATGGACAAAATGGCGCGCCGTGTAGGGTCTGCTAGTGCGCGGAATATTGGTTGGTGGGCGTCTAATTGCATAATATGGAACCTTTCGGTTTCATTTATATGAAACTAAATGGTTTCATGTCAATATGAAAAATAAAAAAGCGGACACTGTGAGGCGTCCGCTTTCTGGTGTTTTAAAATATGAGGATCTAGCGAGGAGGGCCTTTGCCGCCACCGCCTTCACCTTTGCCGCCACTGGAGCGTTGTTTGCTGCCCCCTCCGGATTGGCTGCGCATACTTGGCATTTTTACTAATAATTCAGAGCGATTGAGAGTGCCGTTCTTGTCTTTGTCTAGGAGATCAAAATTACGACGTAGGCAGGTTTCAAATTCAAGCTGGGTTATGGAGCCGCTTAGGTCTGTATCAAATCCGATAAAACTTGGCATGGCTTCGGCGTGGCCCAAATAGATAGTCGCCCATGATTGGTAATCAAAATTGCGCAATTGGGAGTCTTCTTCCAATCCCATAATGGCCCAATTCGTATCCACAAATCTGTTGAGTTCATCAATGGATGTATATCCATCTTGATCTGCATCCATGCTTGCGAAGAGCAAATTTAGAGGCGCTGCGACAAAACCCATTGTCGAGAGATTGCCTTGATCGGGAGGGCCACCTCGTCCGCCTCCACGTTCTGGTGGTTTATGCGAGGCACATGATGCGGCGAATAATAGGCTTGCAGCGAGTGTTAGTTTGGCGACAGCCCCAATTTTAAAATCGAACAATTTGAAAGTCTCTCATTTGGCAAAATTGCCCCCGATAATATCCCTATAGGTCTAACGGTGCAGAAGAGAAAAACTGTCGAATTTTATTTTATTTAAATAGCGGTGCAGCAGCTGGAGATTTGATTTCTGCCTGGCGTTCAAGCTCGATGGGGCCAGTCATGATGACGTGGTCGTCCGATTCTCGCCAATCAATGTGAAGGTCTCCACCATCAACAAACACTGTGCAGGAGCGGTTTAAGAGGTTTTTGCGAACTCCCGCAACAACGGCTGCACACGCGCCTGTACCACACGCTTTGGTGAGGCCAGCATCACGTTCCCATACACGCAAACGGATACAGTCGCGCCCTAAAATTTGGGCAAAACCAACATTGACCTTCTCTGGGAAAAGCATGTGACCTTCAATAAGCGGGCCGATCGCTTTTACGTCAATAGTGTCCAGATTTTCGACAAAGAAGACGCAATGGGGATTACCCATATTTACAGCGCCAGGGAGCTGAAGGTATGGCGCATCGATGGGGCCGATTTTTAAATCTATGCCGCGCGTATCCATACGTTCCGCAAGCGGAATTTCTTCCCATTTAAGGAGAGGTGAGCCCATATCGACAGAGATCATGGTGTCACCATTTCCGTGTCGTTTAGCGATGAGGAGGCCCGCTTCAGTTTCAATTTTGATTGTGTCGCGTTTACGTTCGCGCATCATGATCCAGCCGACACAGCGGGACACATTTCCACAGGCCGCAACTTCACTACCTGTATTATTCCAGATACGCATGAAAATATCACCACGCATGGAATGTTCCAAGGAGACAACTTGATCTGCGTTGGCCGATTTCGCGATACGGCGAACAGCTTCGGGAGAAAGAGACAGTTTTTCACCGCGCCCATCAAGGATAGCAAATGCATTTCCGCAGCCATTCATTTGATAATACTTCATGGGTATTCTTCATCCGTGTAGAAAGCATGCAACATAGTTAAGATGACTGTGTGCGTTGCGTTTGTCTATTCGCCTTTAGGGTGAAAATAGGAAGTTTTTACGGCGCGTCAAACTAAATAAGATTTAAAGCATGTAACACGCGATATTGAGGTTCTTTGAACACACCCCATCTATAGTGGATCAACTTGTAAATTGAGCATTTTTGAAAAGCATAGTTGCATCAGAAACAAGTGACGTTAAGCTCGCATTATGCGGGAAAGGTCACTTCATGAACAAGATAATTTTAAGTGCGGCTATATTATTAGCTGGAGCATGCACGGCGCAGGACGATACATCTATAATGACGAATACGGCAGACACTTCATCAGTTTCAAGCACGGCTGATCTAAGCTTTAATTCGGACGCACACCTTTTCCTTGAAGAGGTTGAGGGCGACAAAGCACTTGAATGGGTGAAGGGAGAGAATGAGCGCTCCCTCGCTCGATTGAAAGCTGACCCTCGATTTGCGGCACTTGAGAAAGATGCACTCGATATTGTGAACGCCAAAGAACGTATTCCTTACGGGTCTGTACGTGATGGATATGTATATAATTTCTGGCAGGATGAAACCAATGTGCGTGGCCTTTGGCGTAAAACCACATTGGAGAGCTATAAGTCAGATATGCCTGTCTGGGAGACGGTATTAGACTTTGATGCTTTAGCAAAAGCAGAAGATAAAAACTGGGTATTTAAAGGTTCCAATTGTTTTAAGCCCAAAGATGACAATGCTTGGCGCTGTATGGTGTCGCTCTCTGATGGCGGTAAGGATGCTGTCATTCAGCGCGAGTTTGATCTTGCAAGCAAAACATTTGTTGAAGGCGGCTTTGCAACGCATGAAGCTAAACAGGGTATTGCATGGGCTGGTGCTGATACCCTGCTTGTCGCGACTGATTGGGGTGATGTGGATGGTGTCGCATCCGTTACGGAGTCCGGCTATCCTTATATTTTAAAACGTTGGACGCGCGGTACGCCTCTAAATGAAGCGCAGACGATTTTGAAAAGCTCACCAACCGTTATGGGCGTGTGGCCGATGACGTTTGAGCTTGAAGATGGGCGTGTGATCCAGTCGGCAATGGAAGCTGAATCATTTTTCTCGTTTAACTACTGGTTATTCCCTGAAGATGGATCAGAGGCGGTTAAATGGCCGATCCCGAAAAAATCAACGCCTCAAGGCGTATATGCAGGCCAATTCCTTTTAACATTGGAGGCCGATTGGGATGTTGAAGGGCAGGGTAGCTTCAAGCAAGGGGATTTAGTCGCCTTTGATGTGAACGCGTTCCTTGAGAGCAAAACACTGCCAAGCGTTTCGCTTGTGATGCGCCCTAAAGAGCGTCAGGCAATAGGCGGCGTATCTTTATCTAAAGACGCCTTATTGATCTCTTATAACGATAATGTCGCCGGTAAAGTGATGTCTGGTGATTTGGTTGATGGCGAATGGACGTTTTCTCCTGTTGCGCTCCCTGATAATGGAAATGCTGGAATTGCGTTTGCATCCAAAGATGAGAGCGATGTTTTCCTAAATTATGAGGGCTTTTTAAACCCAGATTCACTGTATGCATTTGATGCAAAATCAGGTGAAGTGACATTGCTAAAAAGCTTGCCGCCAAAATTTGACGCAAGCCCATATGTGGTAGAGCAATTTGAATCGACATCGAAAGATGGAACAAAAGTGCCCTATTTTGTGGTACGAGCAAAAGACACCGCGATGGATGGTTCCACGCCAACCTTGCTTTATGGGTATGGTGGTTTCCAGATATCGCTAAATCCAAGCTACTCAGCGTTTACTGGCAAGCTTTGGCTCGATAATGGCGGTGCCTATGTGCTTGCGAATATTCGGGGCGGCGGAGAATTTGGACCGGCATGGCACCAAGCCGGGCTGAAGCTAAAGCGTCAAGTAGTGTATGATGACTTCATCTCAGTTGCTGAAGATATTATCGGCAAGGGGCTTACATCACCAAGCAAACTAGGAATTATGGGCGGTTCCAATGGTGGTTTGCTCATGGGTGTTATGTTTACACAGCGCCCAGACTTGTTCTCGGCGGTTGTGTGTCAGGTGCCGTTATTGGATATGCTGCGTTATCACACCATGCTGGCGGGTGCGTCTTGGATGGATGAATATGGTGATCCAGATGTGCCAGAAGAGCGCGAATGGTTGGAAAAACTATCGCCCTACCACAATATTGATCCATCTACGGAGTATCCAGAAATCTTCTTCGTCACCTCAACAAAAGATGACCGCGTTCACCCAGCTCACGCACGTAAAATGGCGCATCGCTTACAGGATCTTGAAAAGCCATTCTTGTACTATGAAAACATTGATGGTGGACACTCTGCAGCGGCGAATTTGAAAGAATCTGCAAATCGCCGTGCGCTGGAAATGACCTATCTAATGCAAAAGCTTATGGGGTCATCAGCTGAATAAAATTATTGGTAAACACTAGATTGTGATTTGATTTTTCAAGATAGTCCTTTCAGGCTTGTGGGGTGTAGTTTTATTGAACCACCTGTCTGAAAGGGCGTTTTTATGAAGTCTCTATTTGTCGCAAGTGTTTTATCTTTTGCTCTATCGCTCCCAGCATTGGCAGCTCCGCGTTTGGGAGAGGAAGTTCCTGATTTTGAGGCGGTTTCCACGCATGGGGAAACTGTTAAACTGAGCGATATAGAAGGTCTCGTCGTTTTGGAATGGACAAATGATGGCTGTCCATTTGTGCAGAAACACTATGATTCAGGAAATATGCAGGCGACTCAAAAAACGCTAACTGAGGGCGGTGCTAAGTGGATCACGATCATTTCTTCTGCCCCAGGTAAGCAGGGCTATGTGGATGCGGATGAGGCCAACTCCATAGCTTCTGATCATGGTGCGATGCCGGATTACACTATTCTTGATCCCACAGGTGAAATCGGTAAACTCTATAAGGCGCAAACAACGCCGCATATGTTTGTAATTGATGATGGTATTCTTGAATATGCTGGAGCAATTGATTCCATCCCTTCGGGAAATCCTGCAGATATAGAGCGTGCTGAGAATTATGTTTTATCTGCATTTGCGGACATATCGGCAGGCAAAGAGGTGCAGACTGCATCAAGCAAACCGTATGGCTGTAACGTCAAATATTAATTTGAAAATGTGAATATACTTCCTCTTGTGTTTTATCGTTTTTCGATATATTGTGAGCGCAAGAGGAGCTATATCACATGAAAGCTGAACTTATTCGCGTGGCAAATGGTGCCATAGATATCAAGGTTGTAACGTCTAAAACCATGCATATTTTGCAATGGCGTCGACATATGTTTCGCGATGAAGTGCTCTTGGATGGCAAACGCCAACAAGTCTCACACGGCCTTTTATGGGGGCGGGAGACCATTTATGGATTGGTGTTTGGCAGAGATGAAGATGGCCAAGGCGGCAGCAAACTAATCCTCACGATTGACTCTCGTCATGATTGGAATTCGCTTGATGTGGATGAATATAACCGTCCACGTGGGGTGCGTTTGGAAGATGCAGACAGCACATTATTGGTCTTTGGGTCGTTAGACCCCAAAGAGCTGGAAAAGCCACGAACCTTTATGGAAGCTTTGAAAAAATCATTTGGAATGCAGTGGTAATAAAAAGGGCGCACCCAGTATTGAGTGCGCCCTTTTTGTATAGATTTTTAGAAGCGAATTATTCGCTTTCAGACATGATGTAAGCAATCACATCTTGTTGTTCTTGCTCTTTTTTTAGCCCGATGAAGACCATTTTATTTCCCTTGACCGCAGCACGTGGGTTAGCAAGGTAAGCAGATAGAGATTCAGCATCCCAAGTCTTGCCGCCTTCACCTTCAGCGAGCATGGCTTTGGAGTATTTGAAGCCTTCCACAGAAGCGATTTCACGACCAAGAATATTGTTTAGGTTTGGACCGACTTTATTGGCACCTACAACATTGTGACATGCAACGCATTTTTTGAAGACTTTCGCGCCAGCTTCTGCGTCGCCTTCCGCGAGGGCGCTTCCAGAAAAGCCTGCTGTCATGGCGAATGCAGTGAGGGCGAATGATGCGATTTTGAATGTTTTCATAGGGTCGGCTCCAGCTCGAATTCTTAGTTTCCGGATTAGATATAACAATGCTGCGTGTGTATGGATAATGAATAAAGCAGTTTTGGTCGATTCGTCGCAGATTGGACAAGGTGGGTGTAGGATAAAGTGGTATTATCAATTTGCTTCATGGCGATTTAGTGACTTCAATGTGAATGCTTTTTTATGCCGCGTTGGGGTTTCGCATTTGCGGGATTTTCAGGCCAATCATGTTTGGGGTAACGCCCCCGCATA
The DNA here is from genome assembly GCA_964351655.1 of uncultured Hyphomonadaceae bacterium. Taxonomy (GTDB): domain Bacteria; phylum Pseudomonadota; class Alphaproteobacteria; order Caulobacterales; family Hyphomonadaceae; genus Hirschia. The sequence continues at coordinate 118,185 of CAYGPD010000001.1, forward strand.
TCCTTCCGCATGTCCTGATACCCACCGGTCCAGAAGGCGACAATGTCTTTTGTCATTGCGATTGGACGCTGGGCAGGTGAGAGCATTTCGAGGGTGAGAGGGACGCGTCCATTGGCGATATGAGGGTGTTGGGAGAGGCCAAAAAACTCTTGCGCTTTGACGCTAACCGTGGGGCCTTTTTCGCTATCATAAACAATAGAAACATTGCGATCTGTTGGTGTGGTCCAGTGAGATGGCGCGAGGTTTTCCATTTCAGATATGAGTTGCCAGTCGAGCAATGTTTTGATGGCGGCTATGGCTTTTGCGTCTGTTATGTTTGAAAAATCTCTAGCGTTTTCAAGGAGTGGAGCCAGCCAATCCTTCGCGCGTGTGTGGATGGTGTTTGCAAAATTTTCTGGCCAAATTGAACCAAATTGGGCATGCAGAAAATTAATCCGTGTACTGAATGAGGCGATTGCATCATGTGCTGGGAGGAGTTTTGTCCCGTCTTTTTCAAAGGCATCCAAAAGCCCTTGTATAGCGGCCTTTCCGTTGGGTTTTGCAAGGGGAGTTTGGGAGAGTGTGATTGCCCCAATGCGTGTTACGCGCCTTGCTGTAAGGCGGTTTAATTTGGCATCGAAACTGGCAATATCTTCGGTGATCTCTGGACCAATATCGCGCGCTTCAGCTTCAGAAATTGGTGCTGCGAGGGTGATGCGCAGGGTGGCTGCTCCCCCTGTGATATCCGCGATCGCTAGCCATGCTTCCCTTGAGAGGGGGTCTGTGGTGTCCACCTGCGCGGCGCGTCCATTGGCCATGAGGAACTCCCCCACCTTGCCTGGTCGTGCTTTGGCAATTCGGTCGGGAAAACCTTGAGCAATTGTGACGCCTGCTTCTTCTCGGTTTAGGTGGGGATTGTTTTTTAAAGTGGGTTTTGCGGTTCTGGCCCATCGGTTTGCCATATCCCGCATGGCGCGTGCGCGACCTGATTTATCCACGGAAAAGCGCGCAAGACGTTCACGGGCATCAATGCTTTTTCCGCCTAAACCTCGCTCACTTATCAAGGCGGCAATATGGGCAGCTAGAGGGATAGTCTCAATCTTATCCGCCCCCAGTACCATTGCTGCTAATCTAGGTGGCAATGGAAGATCAGATAACTTAAGGCCGAGTGGGGTCGGTTGTCCTTTTTCATTTATGGCACCCAGATTTTGCAATAACGCAAGACTGGCATTCCAAACGCCTTGGGGCGGTGCATCCAGCCAACGCATGGAGGATGGATCGTGCGTGCCCCATCGGGCGAGATCAAGTACAAGGCTCGTGAGGTCGCTATTGGTGATTTCAGGCGCTGGAAAGGCAGGTAAGCCGCGTGTTTCGGCTTCATGCCATAAGCGATAACATACGCCCGGCTCTGTACGGCCGGCGCGTCCGCGCCTTTGATCGGCGTTGGCGCGGGATGCGCGGATTGTATCAAGGCGCGAGGCATTTAAGGAGGCATCATATCGAGGCACACGGGCAAGGCCGGCATCTATGACGATGCGTACACCTTCAATTGTGAGTGAACTTTCGGCGATATCGGTTGCCAGAACGATTTTGCGCTTGCCTGCGGGGGGAGGTGAAATTGCTGCATCTTGCTCTTGTGGTGTGAGGCCGCCAAAGAGCGGGGCAATTAGAATATCATCGTCAAGGTGGTCTAGGCGTTCGGCGGTGCGTTTAATTTCCATTGCGCCGGGAAGAAAAACGAGGAGTGAACCTGTTTCTTCTTTGAGGGCGCGGTTGATAGTGGATGCAACCTCATCTTCGAGGCGGGCATTTTGATTGCGGCCAATGTAATGTGTGGTGACAGGGTGGGCGCGCCCATCAGACTGGATAAGGGGGGCATTTAAAAATGCGGGTAGACCTTGAGTGTCCAATGTGGCGGACATGGGTAGGATGCGTAAATCTTCACGCAAGGCTTCTTGGGCTTCGAGGGCGAGTGTGAGGCCAAGGTCAGCATCGAGGGAGCGTTCATGGAACTCATCGAATATAACCGCGCTAATGCCGGATAATTCGGGATCATCAAGTATCATGCGGGTAAAAATACCCTCTGTGATGACTTCTATGCGTGTCGATTTAGATGTGCGTACATCGAGGCGCGCGCGCAGACCAATTGTATCGCCGACGCTTTCACCAAGGGTTTGGGCCATACGGGTTGCGGCGGCGCGGGCAGCAATACGGCGTGGTTCAAGAACGAGTATTTTTCCAGTCTTTGCCCAGTCTTCTTCGAGTAGAGCAAGCGGGACACGTGTTGTTTTACCTGCGCCCGGAGGGGCGGCGAGCACAAGGCGTGTGTGTGCGCGTAAACTGGTTTTGATGTCGTCTATAACATCATCAATGGGAAGGGAGGGTGAGCTTTGCGTCATGCCTCAGCGATACGCAGGAATGACGCTTGCTGCAAGATGGGAATTATTCAGCGGGGACTTGTCCAACTTCTTCACTTGGCAAGTCTATATAAGATAATGGACCACCTTTCCCGCATCCTGTATCAAGGAAAATGGCGCGGCGGCCATTGTCCGCGGTATGCACGTAAGGTTGTTCGGCGCGGATATCGTGCCCTACGACCGCTGTGATGCCTTCGGGAAGGCTTTCGACCCAATCATAATGGCGTACGGGGCGACCTTCTTCATCCCGATCACCGCGCACTTCACCAAAGAGGGCCATGTTTTCAATGCGGCGACGCAGGCGATTAAGATTCATGGGCTCATCAGGCGGAGCAAAGTGAAAGGGGCTGACAGCACCATGCGCGAACACAAATTGGCCCATACGCAGAATGTGAGGTGTATCCGCATAAATTTTGATGAAGCGCTCTTTTAGCTCTTTTCCGTCTGGGGCATTGGCAATGCCTTTCATGGTTTGGGATAATTCGCGGTTCATCCGAATATTATTCCCCATGAGCATACGGTAAAGTTTGTCATCATGGTTTGAACGCACAAGATATGCGCGGCCTGAATCGATCCAATTCAGAGCTAATCTTAGTACACCTGCGCTGTCGGGCCCGCGATCGACGAGGTCTCCCAATAATATGATGTGATCGGCGTTTCCGGCGGCAGCTTCAAGACTGTCTGGGTGGCCATGCACATCACCAATGGCCCGTATGTTATTCAACTTAGAAATCATATGGTTATTTTGATGCTGTTACGAGATAAATGGCAAGAGGTAGAATCTACTCCTTGACCGCAATTTCTGTAGACATAGTGTCTAAACTTGATTTTTTTGAGGTGGAGATCCTTTTTAATGGGCGGCTGGTTAAAAATAACGCTGTGGAAGCGGGTAATGCTCGGGCTTGTTCTGGGTATATTATTGGGGTTGGCTCTCCATTACGGTGTAGGCGAAAAGGGCGCAGCCTTTGCGACTGAATGGATTTATCCTTTTGGGAAAGCTTTTATCAATTTGATCAAAATGCTGGTTGTACCGCTTATCTTCACGACACTTGTGTCGGGTGTAACGGCGATGGCAAATCCGGCAAAACTTGGATCATTGGGCGGACGTGCATTGAGTTTATATATGGGCACAACGCTGATTGCTGTGACAATCGGTTTGGCTGTTGGAACTCTGGTAAGGCCGGGCGCAAATTTTGATCTTAGTTATGTTAGCCAGGATGCAATTTCCGAACAGCAAAGTAAGATTGAAAGCTTGCAAGGCGCAACCCAGGGGCTTGGTGAACGTTTGCTTGAAATCATCCCAACAAACCCCGCAGCGGCATTTGCCGAGGGCAATACTCTGCAAATCATTTTCTTTGCCATCATATTCGGTGTTGGATGTTTATTGGCAAAAGAAGCTGGGCGTCCCATTGCAAAAGCGACAGAGAGTGCGGCTGATGTGATGATGAAAATAACCAATATAATCATGGAGTTAGCGCCGTTTGGTGTGTTTGCATTGATGACTTGGGTAATGGCGAGTCAAGGTTTGCAGGTGCTAACTGTGCTCGGCAAAATGGTGTTTGCACATTATCTTGCTTGTACGCTTCACATGATGATTACGCATGGCGGTATTGTTAAAGGCATATTGAAACTGCCTGCTATTCGATTTTTTCGCGGAATTGTGGACGCGCAAGCCGTTGCGTTTTCAACGTCATCCTCTAGTGCGACTCTGCCAGTTACAATTACATGTGTGGAGAAGAATTTGGGCGTGTCGAAATCCATCGCCTCATCTGTTTTGCCACTGGGCGCAACGATCAATATGGATGGAACAGCGCTCTATCAAGGTTTGATTGCTTTGTTTGCAGCACAGGCCTTCGGTATTCAGCTTGATCTGGTGGATTATGCAATGGTGGCGATGACAGCGACGCTCGTGTCTGTGGGAACGGCGGGTATTCCGTCTGTAAGCCTTTTCCTTGCGACGACAACACTGGCTGTGATTGGGTGTACACCAGAGCAGATAGTGATTGTGTTGGCAGTGTTATTCCCGTTTGACCGTTTGCTCGATATGATGCGTACCGTGACAAATATTACGGGCGATGCGGCTGTGGCGACCGTGGTTGCCAAATGGGAAGGCGAGCTGGATGAAGAGGTATTTAAGCGCGTTTCTACCGTTTAGGTATCAAAGCGCGCATTTTTTATCCTCGTGAAGCGTGAGAGTTATTATACCGTCGCCAGATGAATTCGCTGGCGGCGGTATTTTCTTTCGAGGGTGGAATGTTAAGAATGAAAATATATTGGATTCACCATGTTGTGAAATGTCACATACTCTTCCTATATTGCGAGCATAAAGTTTCATATCTCGGGGTTGATTTTATTTAGATCAATTCTAAATAAGAGAGATGAATTTAGAAAATGCTGCGTTGACGGGGCGATTCCTTAGGGTATCGACACGGGGGCGCGGCCATGCAGCATGGAGATTTGCACATGATTGGACGTCAGGTTCCTAAGGTTACTTTCCACACACGCGTTCGTGACGAAAGCATTGGCGGCGACAACCCATTCCGTTGGGAAGATAAAACAAGCGACGACTACTTCAAAGGTAAGAAGGTTGTTCTTTTCTCTTTGCCAGGTGCTTTCACACCAACATGTTCAACTTACCAATTGCCTGACTATGAGAAGCTTTTTGCTGACTTCCAAAGCAAAGGCGTCGATGCAATTTACTGTATGTCAGTGAACGACACATTCGTAATGAACGCATGGGCTAAAGGCCAAAACCTTAAAAACGTATCTGTGATCCCAGATGGTTCAGGTGAGTTCACACGTAAAATGGGTATGTTGGTCAACAAAGACAATATCGGTTTTGGTGCACGTTCATGGCGTTACGCTGCTGTTGTAAACGATGGTAAAATCGAGCAGTGGTTTGAAGAGCCAGGCTTTGAAGACAATTGCGGTGATGACCCATACGGCGAATCTTCACCACAGAACGTTTTGAAAAGCCTCTAAGTTTTTCTAAAATGAACTAAAAAAGAAGGCGACGGATATAACATCCGTCGCCTTTTTAGTGTGGGTTCTGTCTCGTGGGTGATGAATATTACGAGGAACCCGATGGAACTTGTGTGGTGCTTGACCTAGGCTGCTTTTTGTAGGTCTTGATGTTGGTTTGTCGCTGCGCGCGGGCTGCTTGTTGCAATTTTGGATCTTGCGCGCGTTTGGACTGGTTTTTTCTGACTCTCTGGCTTTACGGCATTGACGATAAAGGGCGTGAGTAGCGATTTTAAGCGGTCAGCTTCTTCAACATAGTATAAATCCATGGAGAAACGCAGCTCTGTATCGCGAAGCTTCAGTGTTGAGGTGTTTTTGTGCTTTTGGACGCGGACGGAATCGATAATTGGAGAATACCAGCTCGCCATATCGCTGTTCGTGCCGTTAACACTGATTAAGCGCTTATTGGTCAATGCGTATGCCATGTTGACGCGTTTCTTGCGGTTTGACGCTGCAAATATAGCACCGACAGCACGGGCAAGCGCGATGACGCCAAGCACGACGAAAATAGCTGTCTTCTGAGTCGGGGCAAAATACCAGTTGGCAAGTGCGCCAGCGCCCAGTGTGACGAAGAAAGCTGCATTCTTCCAGTAGAATGTCTTGATTTTATTGCAAATTATTTGTCTGTCGGGAAAGCCGGACCAAATGATTCTTTCATCACTTGCTAGGTCGGATTCAATTTTCCCGATCGCGGCATACATTGCCTTCTTACACATTCACTCTACTCACTCTACGAAAGTCTCAACAATTAACCATGTATTAATGTAGAAAACGCGGAAATTCTCTCTCCGTCAAGGGCATTTGCAAGTCAATTGGGGAGAAGATTGGATATTGTGAAGATAGTTAACATCATTAACGCCTGAATAGGGGTGCGTTTACCTTTTGTTAAGACTTCAGAGCCTGACGAGAGCTTGATCTATACTTAAAATCGAGCAGAGGAGGGGGATGTATTGATGATGCAGCGATTGAGGTGGCGTGCTCCGAAGCGCGGGGACCAAGCTAAGGATTTGGTGAGATTTGTACTGAGATGCAGGTCGGGCCAATGGGTGAAGAGGCGTTGAAGTGCAATTTCAGCAATCAAATGTGCAAGTTGAGCGCCGCCGCAAAAGTGTGCGCCTGCACCAAAAGATATATGGCGAATAGGTGTACGCGAGATATTAAATGTCTCGGGAGCGGAAATGGTGTTCGGGTCCATGTTTGTGGCGGCTAGGAAACCAAATACGATATCGCCGCGCTTAAAGGCGTGGTCGTAGAAAGTGAAGGCTTCTTTGGCGTAGCGCGGAGCGGTCATTTGCGCAGGGGCTGCATAGCGCAGTATTTCTTCAACTGCGTTGGGAGCTTTGGTCCAGTCTTGCGTTAGAACTCTGAGCTGGGATGGGTTGTCCAGAAGGGTCAAACAGCCCAACGCGATAAGATTGGATGTTGTAGAATGACCCGCTTGCATAAGAAAATAGGCAAGGTGTGTAAGGTCATCTGCATCCATTTGGCTTTTTGCTTCGGGTGGTTGTGTAAGCTGATAGCAAAGACTGTCCTGAGGGAGATCATCAGATGCAAGAAGTGCTTTAAGGTATGCGAGTAATTTTTTGCCGGCCGACTGTTGGTTCATGCCGCCGAGAGGACCTTCAGGATATGATATCTGAGTGAAGAGTTTGAGGATATTGGGCACATCTGACTTGGGGATGCCCATAAGCTCCATCATAACGAGAACGGGCAGTAGGCGACTATATTGCGACACAAGATCTATGTGACCGGATGCAAAACCTTTTGCAGGCGTAACGTTATCTAATAAAGTATCAGCAAGTGCTGCGATATTAGGGCGGAGGGTTTTTATGCCGGATTTTCGTAGGGCCATATCCAGTTGATGACGGATGGCGCGGTGCTCATTGCCCTCTTTTAGGAATAAGCTGCCATTGGAAGGTTTCCAGTCGGGTATTGCGCCAGCTTTATGTGAGATGACTGACTTGCCAACCAGTGTCGCATCCGTGGTGAAGCGATGAGGGCTTTTAAGAAGATCAATAATAGCTTCGTTAGATGTGGCGAGAATGGCTTTACCGATTTTGGGAATTTTAACCGAAATCAAAGGGCCATTTTGTACAAGTGAGCTGAGTGTTTTGTGAGGAGAGCGAAGATATTGGCTGTCCGTAAAATCAATCTCAGACACTTTTTATTTCCTCTCTTCAAATCAGTTCGCTTCGATCTTCTAACCTAAATTGAAACTGTATGAAATAGTAGGATTTTCGCTAAGATTAACTATCTTATTCTATAATTATTCAGTGTTTTTCTGGTTATATGTTTTACAAGTTTGGTCGTACCAAGAATAAGCGTTTAGTAGGAGTAGATAGGTGATGAAAATGAATTTGGTTCAACGACTTAAAAGTGATGTGACCTATGTACGTGGATTGTTGGGTATTTTAAATTCAACATCGGACATCACACCTGAATCAAAGAATTTGTTACCGGATGACTGGGAGCGGCTTGCAGATACATATAGCGAAAATGCGGCCATCATTTTTGAAGATCAAACACTCACCTATCGGGATCTGGAATTGCGTGCCAATGTTTTTGCAAACTGGGCAACCTCTCAAGGGATTCAAAAAGGTGACTGTGTTGCGTTACTGATGGGAAATCGCCCTGATTTTATCGCAATATGGTTAGGTATTGTGAAGTTGGGCGCGCGATGCGCGCTTATCAATAATCAACTTGCTGCGACTCCTCTTGCGCACTGCCTCAATATTGTTGATGCGAAACTCTTAATCATGGGTGATGCGCGCTGGGATCAATATGTGTCCGCTATTCCTCATATGAATGAGAATACGCCGGCATGGGTTTTGGGTAAGGGGGCTCCTGAAGACCGAAATCTAGAAAATGCACTAATTGGAGTCTCCAATAGCCGCCCCGATAAAGCACCGCGCGCCGATTTAGTGGCGAAGGATGTAGCGCTATATATCTTCACATCCGGCACGACCGGTATGCCAAAGGCTGCCCGTATGACACATGCGCGGTGTCAAACGATGATGCGTTCTATCATGCCTGCGTGTAAGGCTGTATCCGAAGATCGTGTGTTGGTGACATTGCCATTATATCATGCGACGGGCGGTCTTGTGGCTGTGGGGTGCGCCTTTATGGCAGGAGGCGCTGTCGTACTGGAACGAAAATTCTCTCCAAACACGTTTTGGGAAACGGCGATTAAAACAGGCGCGACAAATTTCGTTTACATCGGAGAGATGGGCCGCTTTCTTATGAATTGTGACCCCAAAGCAGAAGAGCGTCACCATAAAATTACCCGTTGTTTTGGCAACGGTTTGCGTGCTGACGTCTGGCGAGAGCTTGTCCAACGTACCGGTATTTCGAAGGTTTATGAGTTTTACGGCGCGACAGAAGGTAATGTGAACCTACTGAACTTAGATGGAAAAATCGGAGCGATCGGGCGCATTCCCTATTTTGTGCGTCACCGTCTGCCGACCCGCTTGATTAAAGTGGATGCCCAAAGCGGGGATGTTACGCGCAATAGTAAAGGCTTCTGCATTGAGACAATGCCTGACGAAGTGGGTGAGGCGATTGGCAAAATTAACCCCAATGACAATCGTGGACGCTTTGAAGGATATCGGGACACATCTAAGAATACGAGTAAAATCCTGACGGACGTATTTGAAAAAGGAGATGCTTATTTTCGGACTGGCGATTTAATGCGTCGGGATAAAGATCAGTATTTCTTCTTTGTTGACCGATTGGGAGACACTTATCGCTGGAAAGCTGAGAATGTATCGACCAACGAGGTGAGTGAGGTATTATCCGCGTTTGAAGGTGTTGAATTTGCCAATGTCTACGGCGTTGAGGTCGCCGGGCATGAAGGGCGCGCTGGAATGGCGGCAATTCAAATTGAAGAAGGGTTGGATTTTTCAGCGCTATGGGCGCACGTCAATGAGCAATTGCCTGAATTTGCACGACCTGTATTTTTGAGACTGTTGGATACAGGACGCACGACTGAATCATTCAAGTTTAAAAAAGTGGAACTTGTTGAAGAAGGCTTTGACCCTGAGAAGGTTGGTGCAGCGCTATATATCTCATCAAAAAATCTAAAAACATATGAGATTTTGACGCCTCAAATCTATGCTGATGTGTTGAGCGGCGCGCGGCGTGTTTAGAGAATATACCTCATAAAAAACGCGCCGCTTGGAGAGTAAGGGGCGCGTAAAGTAGGGAGGTTATGTCTTAGGTGTTTTTTTGAGGTGCTGTGGCGTTAGCTCGCCATCGCTGCATCAATTTCATCCTGATAGTCAGTCATCAAGCGATTAAGCAAAAATTTGTAAGTCATCATGTTTTTACGGAGGTCAGCACGGTCATCGTTTGATAGTAGTGCTTGTGTGTCAGGTGGAGATAGTTTGGCCCACACATTATCTGCAATACTTGCAAGTGGAGCTAGGTCTGTCCAGGCAGCGTGAGCGTGGATCATGGTAAACTGATCGTTGGCTTGAATAAAGTTTAGCGGAGTTTCGCTTTGAAGTAGGCGTATGAAAGCGACAATCTCGCCTTCTACCTCAAGTAATGAGGATATCTCCTCTTCTCGAATACTTGTAACGTTTTGCATTTATTTGCGTCCCCAGTTTCTGCAGTCCTCAAGTTCGTCTATTTGGGGAATATAACGCTATAAGGTTAAAAAAATGATCCTTTGAAGTGATGATTTGCAAACATCGGTCTAACATGACTAACAAGTATTCACTCTAAAAAGCCTTTAAAAGCCGTATTCAATTGGATTTTCTATAGTATTCGAAGTATTTGGGTGTGCGAATTGTGGTGCGACATATTGGTCATTTGGACTTAAAATACGTAATTGGGAATTGTTGTTGTCGGTGTGTGTGATTGGAAGAAGGGCCGTTGTTTAGGAATAATGGGCTTGGTAACTATTTCGCAATTTGCACAGGTTAATCCTCTATTACGCGTAAATGTAAATTTTCAGGATGTAGAAAATGGGTTTTGATGCAACCGGCGGAAAGCCATATAAAGGCGGACAAGATAGTCCAATATGGTATGCTGTAATCGGGCTGGTGGTTGTGCTATGTTTTGGCCTTGTGTGGCTCGCTCCAAAAGTATTTGGAAGTAAGCAGGCAGGTGTTGATCTGACAATACCCGAACTCGTCGCTGGACGCTCAATTCCTGAGGCTGCGGGCTTACTGAATGAGTATGGGTTTCAAGACGAGTTGACCAAATCTGTATTGGTGAAGATGCGTCATGTTGATGAATTAGGGCACGCAAAGTTGCTGACATCAATGGCTGAACAAGCGCAGGCAGGCGTCTCTAAATCTGATCTTTCTATGATGATCATCGAGTGGAGCAAAAAGTTCGCCAAAGCACAAAGCGCAACCATCCACAAAGCGGATGTTTCCTATTTTGACCAATCCTTACTATTGTTGTCTGAAGTGTCTCTGGGTTTGCAGACGCAAGGCGCAACAGCGTGTGAATTAGGTGGGTTGTACCGCGTGTCTCAAAATCCGGATTTGTTCTCTAAATATATGTATTATGATAGCGCTTATTATAAATTTTCCATGCGGGCAGCGCTTTTGATGTTAGGCGCAGTTGAAGGCGGGATCGTTGCACCGCAAGAATATGGTGAGCTGACGGATGATGATAAAGCGCAATTATCTGAGCTTGTGGTGCTGATGGCAGCCAATCCAGAGGGGCTGCAGTTTCTTGATTTAATGCTTGCGCCGCCTGCAAAGAAAAAGAAAGTGGAAAGTGTTGAAACAGATGCTGCACTTGTAAAAGCAACTGGGCCAGATGTTGTTATCACCGAAGATATATACAATTTTGAAGGCGTAAATGTGTGTGAACAAGCTGATGTGTTGGTAGCAGGGTTTCAGGCACTACCCGTTCAAACACGCGCGCGCTATTGGGCAGCGAGCTTCAAAGAGTAACGCTTTATATAGCGTAGAAATATCATCTCCACGTCTCATTTCTGTCGATGTTTGGGCATAGGATATGGGAGTGTTGAATTGCGTCTCGTTGTCGATGCTTGAGAGAGGAATGCCCCAATGGTCGAGAAAAAGAGTGATATAGGGCTGGGTGCGTTTCAAAAGGCTTGGGAAGCATTTGCAGAAAAGACATCTCCCGTCACGTTGGATTGGTCTCGGCAGTTCACAAAATTGCGTGGACAGTTTGTCCAGATGTCTCAATCTATCGAGCGCGACTTACCACAATTACAATCGATTGAAGATATCGAGATTGATGGAGGTCTCGATAATGGTGTTGTTGGGAAGATAGCAGCGCGTGTGTATACGCCCCATACAGCAAAACACCCGACTGGGCCTGGGCTTGTGTTCTTTCATGGGGGCGGGTTTGTTTTAGGTGACTTGGGAACGGGGGATTCCACATGTCGGCGTCTGGCGCACGCATCTGGATGTCGAGTTTTGTCTGTCGATTACCGTTTAGCGCCTGAATACAAGTTTCCGTCTCAGATTGATGATGCTGTAGCAGCTTTTAATTGGGCGGTATTACATGCTGATGAGTGGGGTGTTGACCCTTTGCATATCGCCGTGGGCGGGGATAGCGCAGGTGGTAATCTGGCGATCAATGTGACACGTGCAGCGCAGGAAGGGGCCTGCCCTATGCCTGTCTATCAATTGCTTATTTATCCGCTGACACAATTTGTGGATTTGAAAACAAAGGGTGTGAAATTTCAAGAAGGAAGCTTCTTCTCTCCTGCCGTTTTTGATTTCTGTAAGTCAGCATATCTAGCTGAGGACCAAGACGTGATGGATTTGAGAGTGTCACCGCTCTTTCACACGGACTTTAGGGGATTGCCGCCCGCACATGTGATCACCGCAGGATGGGACCCATTGCATGATGAGGGGCAGGTCTATGCGGAAAGATTACAAGCGGCAGGTGTGTTGACTACGACGGAGAATTTTGCGGATTTGCCGCATGGCTTCTTTAATTTTACACCTGTCTCTAAGCCTGCAAGAGATGCCGTTGAGGCGACTGGTAAAGTGTTGGCGACGGCGCTGGGGAAGTATTAACTTATAGCGCCAAGTCTTGGTTGAAAGATCTCAAAATGAAAAGAGCGAGCTATCACTAGCTCGCTCTCTTTTTGTGCTTCGAAACGTAAGCTTATCCTTTGATAGATAGCTCTAGACCAATGAGGCGGCCTTTGTTTAGAGGTGAGAATGTTCCAAACGGAGTTTGAGTGTCTCCACCTGCTTGTGCTTCATCTAGCAAGTTTTTGCCGTAAAGTGAGATAGAAACACCTTCAGTTGGTGTGTTCCATGTGATGTCTGCACCAACCATATCAACAGCGTTGAAATAACCGATATTGTTGTCTGTGTAAGCAGAACGGTCACGGTGTTGGTAATTTGCAGATGTCACGACGGAGCCTGCATTTCCGAGGGACTGATCCCATACGAAACCAAATCCGTATGTCATTTCAGGTGTACGTGGCAATTCTAGATCGTAGTCAGATGGCTGAACTACACCGCCGATAATATCTGCTGTTGTTGCAGCTGAAATTGGGAATTTAATGTCAGTGTATTCTGCATCAATATATCCCACATTACCGGAAATCAGGAATGAATCTGTGATCGCGAAGCGACCCTCCAATTCAACACCTTTCATTTCAGCATCAGCTGTATTGTATATCAACTGAGACACACCCGCTGTCGGGCTAACAACGTTGATTTCACGTTGAAGATCTGTCGCTTTGTTGAAGAACACGGCTGAGTTCAAAAGGAAACGGCTGTCAGGTGTCTCGTATTTGTAACCAACCTCAAATGCATCAATGGTTTCTTCGTCGAAATACGCATTTCCGTTATTGATTGTTGCATTCAAAGTCAGGAATGCAGTTGGGTCAGTGATACGGAAGTTGTAACCACCTGAACGGAAGCCGCGATTGTAAGACGCATAAAGAAGCGATGTGTCTGTTGTTGCGTATTCTAGGGCAACTTTAGGCGTTACGCTGCTCCAGTCATTTTTGTCTGCTGTTTCAACGGCACATGTGCCTTCAACTACAGAACATGGAACACCGCCGCGTTGTGCTGTTATGATTGGGAGAACCCAGGAGATTTCAGCATCTTTTTCTTCGTATGAGTAACGAAGGCCGACCTGTGCACTCAAACGATCTGTGAAGTCATAGTCAGCTTGCGCATACACACCAAATGATGAGTGGTCTTGAGCACCACCCCCTGTAAACGGCATGCTACCTGCTGGTAATAGTGGGCTTACAAGCGGAGCAAATATGTTACGACGCTCGTCGGATTCAATTGTTTGATCTAGATAAAACACACCTGTTGTAAGTGTGAGGTCTCCAAATGAACCGTTGTAGCGCAATTCATTAGAAAGTTGCTCGTGGATTGTATCTGAGAGTGCATCAAACAAGAAGCGTGTTGTAGAATCTAGGTCTGTGCTGCTGGTGTTACGATAATCGCGATATCCAGTGATGTTTGTAATTGTACCATCGCCAAATGGAACATCCCAATCGAGACGCAATGAACCAAACGTTGTTTGCATGTCGTAGAAGCCGCGGTTATCGATAGCGAAGTCGAAACTGTCACGATCGAAAATGGCACGGTTTTGTGAGGCTGGGCCATCACCTGCAAATTCACCATATTCAATTTTAGCTAGGGCCGTAAAATTGGTCGTTGGCATGAATTCCAAAGCACCACGGATAATTTTTGCATCACCTTCGCCGTGGTTTTCATTGTTGGCGAGGTTTTTAAAGTAGCCCTCATCATAGTTGTAATAAGCAGCAATTTTACCGTTTAATTTGCCTTCGATTAGAGGACCGGAAACCATACCTTGGACATATGAGTTCAGGCCACCACGGTCTTCATCGACTGGCGTTTCGGTAGCGACTTTAAAATCATATTTTAAAGTGTTTGTTGGATTGCCAGTGTTGATTGCAATAACACCACCTACGGTGTTACGACCTTGGAGAATACCTTGAGGTCCACGTAGGATTTCAATGCTATCTAGGTCGAACATGTCCATCACGACACCTGTCGCTGAACCAAGTGCAACACCGTCAACAACTACACCGATGGTCGGGTCGATTGATACGATAGAAGAGTTTACTCCCAAACCGCGCATGGAGAAGTTTGCGGAGCCTTTTGTAGTACCCAAATCAGTAAGTGTGACGTTTGGGGCAGAGAAGGATACGTCTTCTAGGTCTCTCACTTTTAGCGTGTCGAGTGAGTCTGCGTTGAAGGCAGTTACAGCTGTTGCGATGTCCTGTACGTTTTCCGGATCTTTTTGTTTCGTCGCGGATACAGTGATTGTTTGCATCATACGCTGAACAGCAGTTTGACGACCATTGTCTTCGTCTGTCGTTTGCTCTTGAGCTACTGCAAGTTGGGACCCAAGCGTGACGATTGAGGCTAAACAGGTTGCGCCGCGCAATACGGCTTTAACTTTTGACATTTTTTTCCTCCCAATGGGTGCACGTTTATGGTCCGTGCTATATATTTTTGTTCATCACTTTAAGAAAGCAAGCGAGTAGTGACGGCGTTTAGGTGTTACAGACTTAGGTTGCAAAAATCGTTTCTACTTCATGATCTCCAACAGTGGATTTAAAAATGTCACATAAGTCTCAGAAAGACACAAGGTATAGGCCTGTGCAAAGAATCAATGAAGTCAAAGAGTTGATTTCTATTGCAACCACATGTGCTGATTTTCCACTATCGACGTTACGTCACTTCAACGGAGAGTTGTTAAAAAAGATTGGATTTTTTGAATTTTCTTCAAAAGAGTTGCAAAAATATTTCTGTTATTTTGAGCCATTGAAGGAGAATTTACCTGAGCCGCTTGCTCTTGCATATCATGGGCATCAGTTTGGCAGTTACAATCCTGATATTGGTGATGGTCGCGGATTTCTCTATGCGCAATTTTTGGATGAAGAAGATCGACTACTAGATCTTGGGACAAAGGGGTCGGGGCAGACACCTTTTTCTAGAACGGGTGATGGTCGCCTTACGCTAAAAGGTGGGGTTAGAGAAATTTTGGCGACAGAAATGCTCGAATCTCAAGGTGTAAATACGTCCAAAACCCTAACATTATTCGAGACAGGCGAGCAGTTGTATCGAGGGGATGAACCGAGCCCTGCGCGCTCTGCGGTTATGGTGCGATTATCGCACAGTCATATCCGGTTTGGAACATTTCAACGTCTTGCATATTTAGAAAATAAAGACGGAATTGCGCAACTCATAGATTATTGCGTCCGCAATTATCATCCTCAAACATTACGTGAAAATTTTGAAGATACGGTCGTTGAATTTTTTCGCGCTGTAGTGGTGGCAACTGCCAATATGATTGCAAGCTGGATGGCAGCTGGGTTTGTTCATGGCGTTATGAATACAGATAATATGGTAATTACAGGTGAAAGCTTTGATTATGGACCATATAGGTTTCTGCCTAAATCAGACCCAAATTTTGTAGCCGCTTATTTTGATCAGGGTGGTCGATACAGGTTTGGACGCCAACCAGATGCAGGACTATGGAATCTGACACAATTGGCAGGGTGTTTGTTGACTCATTCCACTGTCCCCAAACTGGAAGCCGTGTTGGAAGAATACTCTGATGCTTATAAAAAGTCATTTCGTAAACACATGTTTCGGCGTTTAGGTATTGTTGAAATATCTGAAGAAAAAGATGGGCATTTATTACAAGAATTACTTACATGGATGACGCAAAGTGAAGCGGCATTTGAACAAACCTTCTTTGATTGGCAGGGTGGGGGAGCAAGTGAGTATCGAGCAAATGAAAGTCCGCAAGCGGCTCTATATGGGCAAAAAGAATTTGCTCCCATACGGGCTTTATTCATGCAGCAAACGCCTGTGAATGAAGCGAGGTTGTCGCATCCCTATTTTCAAAAACAAGTGCCCGTTACACTCCTAATCGATGATGTTGAGAGAGTGTGGAGTCATATAGATAAAGATGATGATTGGACGCCACTTGCTGCTCAAATTAATTGGATGAGACAGGCTCTGGAGGCTCAATCTTGAGGTGCTGACTAAGTCTATTCAATTGCATGAACGTAATATGGAAGTTTATTAACCGTTATTTGGTACTAAAAATAGGTATATAAGAGAAATCCTATGAGGATTCCTAGTTTTTGGTGATGAGTAATGGAAAGCGGACCTGAATTTAAGGCCGATTTAGATACAGAAGCTCTGGAGTTTTTCTTTAACTCTGTGGATGAGCATTTTGCTATACTAAATGCCGACGGATCAGTGCGGCGTGCTAATGGCGCGTTCCGTCGATTTGTTGCGCCTGCCGCTGGTGCCGATAACGTATTACTTACTTCTTATTTGACTGAAGAGTGTCGCGAGAAATTCAATACTCAATTGGCGACACTGAAGCCCATGGAGACTATACAAGAGTTACGTCTAACTATGCGTATAGGTTGGGATATTCGGCTTGTTCAGGCCTCTTTGAGTAAGTCATCGTCCAATCTCTTTTACTTTAGTGCTGTCGATATTACGCACGATGCTAAATTAGAGAAGCGTCGCAAAGAAACAGATTCAGCATTAGAGCAACTTGAACTGCTTGTTGGAATCGGGCGTTGGACGATTTCTAAAACAAAAGCAGCTTTTTGGTCACCTGGAATGTTCCGCATGTTTGGAATGGAAGAGAGCTCGAAGCCTCTATCATATTCAGAGTATGCTCAGATGTTGTCTAAAGAAGACCTCAAAAAACTAACAGAAGCATTTGTCGGGACGCAAGTAGGTGCGAGCTCTGAGACTGTTACATGTACATTCAACTGTCCTGATGGACAGGTGCGGGTTATGGAGTTCGCGGGATCGCCTAGCTTTGCCGATGATGGATCTATTGATGGCGTAAGCGGTGTTGCACTAAATAAAACAAATAATATCAATGCATTGAAGTCCGCAATGCAGACTGAAACATCAGCAAAAGCTTTGTTGGATCACACTCCGATAGGGATTGCTATTGTTGATGTTGTCGGCAAAATTTCACTGATAAATCCATCATTGACTCTGCAATTGGGAAAACCAGAGGCGCACGTCCTTGGCAATAAGATCGACCAATTGTGGGAAGAGACACCAGATTACCTTGTTGAGAGTGTATCATCCGCCTTGGCTGGCCAGACAACTGAACTGAAGCGGGTGCAGCTTGTAAATCGAGGCGGCAATCAATGGGTTGATTGGACATGTGCGCCTTGGCAAACGCAGGATGGTGAAATCTGTGGTGCGATATGTATCGTCAAGGATGTTACAAGAGAAGTCGAGCGGATTCGCAGAACTGAAGCCTCACACAAACGTATGGAATATGGTCTTTCGCTTTCTTCAATGATGGTGTGGGAAATTGATCTGGTCAACAAAACTCTGGAAATAGAGGGTGACTGGAAACCATTTTTCAAGACAAAGCCTACCCTAAGTGAGCTATCAAATAGTTTGTTTAAATCTGCTCATGAAGATGACAAAACGCGCGTATCAAAATTGTGGAAACAGCACTTGTGTACTGGCTCTCCCATTCAGATGTCTTACCGAAAGGACAATGCTGTAGGACGTGAAATCTGGGTTTCTGTTGCATCACGCCAAGAGTCAAACGAGAGTGGTCGTACCGTTCGTATGATTGGATCAATGCGAGACATTACAGTTTCTCAAAAAGCGGACTTTTTGAGCAGCCAAGTGGAGCACAAGATACAATTAGAGCATGGCCGGAAAGCGGCTTTGGTGCGGAATGTTGGTGCGGCTGTTTTAGAGCAAACTCAAAGTATGATGGATGTGTCTAGCATGCTTCAGCGCACGAATATTAGCGCAGAACAAGCGAGTATGTTGCGCCTGTTAAATACATCAGCAAACGCAGTCTATGAAGCGATGCAAGGCGTTGAACGTTTTGCTTCATTACATGCCTCTCCCTTTAAAACTGAAACATCTGAATTTGTACCGGAAAAATTGGTTGCGAGTTGTTTGGAACGCGCAAAATCGGATATTGATCTAAAAAGAATTAAAGTCGTTTATGATCACCGCGTAGAAATGGAACAGCAGTATAAAGGACTGCCTAGTACAATTTCGGACACAATAGATATTATTATTCAAGAGGTTATAAAGTCTGCACCTTCCAATTCCAGTGTTGTTGTTGAAGCTGAAATAGACAATTCGGGTGAGGGGCTTTGTCTGTTTTCATTTGGGGTGAAGACTTCAGAGTTAGATGGATTGATGCCAGTCGAAGAGATGACAAAGCTTCAAAACGACAACTATGAAAACCTAACTCTTGCGACGATCAACGACTATGCGGATAAACTAAAAGGTGAGGTTTATGCAAAAAAGCAAGGTGGACGCACTTTGCAAATCCTTATTGAGCTTCCTATCACTCAGGAGTTTGAACGCACAACGAATACGTCAACAAATACACGTGTTTGTAGCCAGAAAGGGCTGTCTGTTTTAGTTGCGGAAGATAACCCACTTAATAGGCGTGTTCTGGAGTTGTTGGCCATCCAGTTAGAATTGGATGTGTCATTCGTCGAGAATGGCGAAGAGGCTGTGGAAGCTATTAAAGCGAAAGCTTATGATGCGATCATTATGGATACGCAGATGCCGATTATGAGCGGAATTTCTGCAATACGAGCAATTCGAAATTGGGAGGAGTCCCAATCTCATCCAAGTGTTCCTATTATCGCTGCTATTCCTCATATGAGTTTTTCAAAAGTGCGAGAAGCAATGACGGCAGGGGCTGACGATTGTATTGCGAAACCTATTTCACAAGAAGATTTGCTTTCTCACTTAAGTGACTTGACTGGAAAAGGTTGGGAATTGCCTGCAACTAAAATTGCGGCGAATGGATAAGTACACAAAACTGGGAATTGAGCGCTTTATGGTGGTCTCAATTCCCGTTTCACTGTGCGGTAGTCTCTTTGCTATCTAACCAGCAAATGCTTTTTCAATAACGAATTGCGCGGGCGTCGCGTTGGAACCTTCAACGAGTCCCGCATCCAAACAGAGCTGTTTTGTATCTGCGAGCATTTCCATGGAACCACAAATCATCACGCGATCAGTTTCTGGATTTAGAACCGGTACTTCAAGGTCTTTAAATAATTTGCCAGAGCTTATGAGGTCGGTGATGCGACCTTTGATTGGATAATCCTCACGGGTGACAGACCCATAATGTACAAGTTTTCCTTGTGCTAACTCACCAAGGAATTCGTGGTTGAGGACTTCTTCAACAAGATCCTTACCATATTGTAGTTCTGCAACTTCACGGCAAGTGTGTGTAACGATCACTTGATCGAATTTTTCGTATGTTTCCGGGTCGCGAATAACACTTGCAAAAGGTGCAAAGCCGGTGCCTGTCGAGAAACAATAGAGCCGTTTACCCGGTACAAGGGCGTCATGCACAAGAGTACCTGTAGGTTTGCGACCAAGCAGGACTTTATCGCCCGGCTGAATTTTTTGTAGACGGGAGGTCAATGGACCGTCTGGCACCTTGATGGAATAAAATTCTAACTCTTCATCCCAGCTAGGTGATGCGATCGAGTAAGCGCGTAGAAGAGGTTTTCCGTTATCTTTATAAAGACCGATCATAACAAATTCACCTGACCGAAAGCGGAAACTATCGGGGCGCGTTAAACGGAAAGAAAACAAGCGGTCAGTATAGTGTTTAACCGACAGAACTGTTTCTTCCGTTGGGCCATTTGCTGATTTTGCGGGTTTAGCTGCTGTCGCTGCGTCCATTACAATTCGTCCTTAAACCTGTTCTCGTCGCGCCTAAAATTCACCAACATTGTGTTGAAGATGTCGCTATATATTAGTGGAGCTAAGTCTTCTTGGGGCAAGTTGCAACTAAACTGACCCTTTAGTGTTTGCATAGGCTAGAAATACATATGGTTTGAGAGGAATTTCATAACAAAATGTTTTTTACGATATGTAAATTTGTATATAGAGCTCATGTGTTGAGAAACACTATTCAGGTATAAGTAGCGACAGAGTGTCCGTTAACTATAACGATCACGTGTCAAATCGTATTATTTTCTATATTAGGCTTTTTGGTAAGCCTGCCAATGCTGGTAGATATGAGTGAAAGGAGGCCGTGTATGTCGCGGTCCATGAAAATCGCCGCCGGAATATTCGCGGTATTTGTCCTTTATTTTGCCGGTAGCGCACTTTTTCGTTCGGGCGATGAAACGCGCGGTCATATTCCAGAAGGAACGGCGAATGCTGTACCAACGCTCGATAAACCAGTACCTGGAAAGCGCAATGGGAAAGAAGTTGTTCGCGTATTAGTGCGCAATTCAAAATCGCAACCGCATCCCATATTTTTAAGTTTGAAGGGGCGCTCAGAACCAGCTCGGTCTGTGCTTGTGCGGTCTGAGACCACCGGTGTCGTGTCTCGTGCAAACGCAGTTGAGGGTAGTCTCGTCAAACTCAATGCTGTGTTGTGTGGATTGGATGTGGATGCACGCCAAGCCAAACTAGATGAAGCTAAAGCATTATTAGCTTCTGCAAAGTTAGACTATGAGGCAACAAAAGATCTTGTTGCTAAAGGTTGGAAGCCGCCCAATCAGGAGGCAGCTGCAAAAGCGACTCTGGATGCCGCCACTGCTGCTCTAGAAGGTGCGCAAGTGGAATTATCCAAGACGGATATTCGGGCACCCTTTCCGGGCGTATTTGAAAAACGTGAGGCAGAGATCGGAGACTTTCTTTCCCCCGGCGGCGTTTGCGGGTTGCTGCTTGATCTAAATCCGCTAATTGTTGCGGCGGATGTGTCGGAAAAATATGCAGGCATACTGCAAACTAACTCTACAGCAATCGCAAGTCTAGGTCAGCGTTCGGATACAAATGTTGAAGGTATCGTGCGCTATGTTGCTTCTTCGGCCGACACGGCAACTGGTACTTATAGAGTTGAAATTGCTATAGATAATCCAGATATGAGCATTCCTGCTGGCCAATCTTCAGATATTCGAATTCAGATTGGTGAAGGTATGGCGCACCATATTTCTCCTGCATTGATTGTGTACTCTGACGATGGAGCACCTGGAGTTAGATATGTTGGCCCCAATTCAATGGTGAATCTGTCATCAGTAGAAATCGTTGATAGCGACGCATCAGGTATTTGGGTGGTTGGACTTCCACAAGAAGCAAATATCATCGTTCAAGGACAAGATTATGTACAACAAGGGTTGCGTGTAGAGTCTTTCTTTGAGGGAGATAAAAGCTAATGAACGCCCTTATCGACGGTGCAGTTTCACGCGCGCGCATGGTGTTGTCGATTATGGTGTGTGCGTTAATTGCGGGATTGATTGTTTATAATAACTTACCCAAGGAAGCTGCCCCTGAAATTCAGGTACCGTTTGTACTGGTAACTATTCCGCTAGAAGGAATTTCACCTGAAGATGCTGAGCGATTGCTTGTCCGTCCGACTGAAGCTGAAGTGCGTTCTATCGAAGGTGTGAAGGAAATAAACTCGGCAGCTCTTGAAGGCGCAGGCCAAATAGCAATTGAGTTTGAGATTGATGCCGATATTGATCAAGCGCTTGTTGATGTGCGCGAAAAAGTTGATATGGCCAAGCGCGAATTTCCTGCGGAAACACGTGAACCAGTTATCTCTGAAATTAACACCGCTCGGTTTCCCGTTGTTGTGGTGAATATGTATGGTGATATACCCGAGCGGGGTCTCTACACTATAGCAAGAGATTTACAGGAAAATCTGGAAGCTATCCCTGGTGTGTTGGAAGCAAACATTGAAGGGGAGCGGGAAGAAGTTCTCGAAGTGCAGGTCGATCCCGTTAAACTAGAGACATACAATCTATCGGCCGCAGCCATTTTTGCGACGATCCAAGCCAATAACAATCTTATCCCTGCTGGAAACATAAATATGAACGAGGGGCGCTACTCGATTAAAGTGCCCGGTTTGATTGAGAGACCAGAAGATGCTTTCAATATCGCTGTTAAGCGTGTTGGAGATAAGGTTGTAACGATTAAGGATGTAGCAGAAGTTCGTCGTACCTTTAAGGACCGAGAAGAATATGCGCGTTTCAACGGGCATACAGCAGTCTCTCTTCAGGTGGTTAAGAGGTCGGGTGCCAATATATTGGAAACTGTTGCAAGTGTTCGTGAGACCATTGAAAAACTAGAGAAAAATTGGCCTGATACACTAAATGTGGAATTGACGGCGGATGAGTCTGCTGAAATTGGTGACCAAATTTCTACTCTTCAATCGTCTATTATGACAGCCGTTATTCTGGTCATGGTGATTGTGGTGGGGGCGTTAGGATTACGCTCGGCGATACTGGTTGGAATATCGATACCCGCTAGTTTTCTCATGGGATTCCTACTTCTGGGATGGGCCGGCTACACAGTCAATATGATGGTATTATTCGGCCTCGTCATCGCTGTGGGTATATTAGTGGACGGCGCGATAGTTGTCGTTGAATATGCTGACCGGAAGATGGCTGAGGGTTTAGATAAGGTCGAGGCGTTTGCAACGGCTGGTAAACGCATGTTTTGGCCGATTGTAGCATCGAATGCGACGACTTTAGCTGCGTTCCTTCCATTCCTGTTCTGGAATTCAATGCCAGGTAAGTTCATGTCTTATCTGCCGATTACACTCATATTTGTTCTGACATCTTCTTTGTTCATGGCGCTAATTTTCCTCCCAGTCCTCGGTGGTGTGGTTGGTGGACGCAAGAAAGATAAAGAATCTGCGCTGTCGGACCTCTCTGGTGAGGGCGGCGATCCGGAGAACGCAGCAGGGTTCTTTGGCTTTTATGCGCGTATGATTTCTAAGCTGTGCGCCCGTCCGTTGGCCGTTACAGGGGCATTGTTTGCCGTATGTATTGGAATAATTTTGTGGTTTAGCTCAAGCCAGCACAATGTATTTTTCTTTCTCAATGCGGAACCGGAAAAGCTTTATATTTATGTCGGTGCTCAAGGGAATTTATCTGGAGCCGAAGAGTTCGAAATTACCAAACGGGCTGAAAATGTCGTTTTACCAATAGAGGGTATTTTATCCGTGACGACCGTTACCGGACCATCTGCCTCAGAGGGCGGTTTTGGGAGTGGTGCGGGGGCTATTCCGGTTGATACCGTAGGGCGCATGCTTGTTGATCTAAATTCAAGTGCGCCTGGCGTAGATGGACGTAAGGTTGAGGCGGATATTCGGGCTGCGTTCAAAGATTTCGTTGGTGCCCATATAGAGATATCTCCCTTTGAAGAGGGGCCTCCTGTTGGAAAAGATGTCCAGATTTCAGTTTTCTCTTCTGATCATGATGCATTGTTGGAAACCGCGACACTTATTCGAGAAAAATTAAATGAAACAGAGGGTTTGATCGATCTTGAGGATACGCGTCCGCTGCCCGGAACAGAGTGGCGACTAGATATAGATAGAGAGCGTGCGGCAAAATTTGGCGTGGATATCAATCAAGTCGGTGGTGTAGTGCAATTAGTGACAAATGGTGCACTTGCAGGGCGGTTTAGGCCCGATGATTCAACCGAAGAAGTTGATATACGTGTGCGCTATCCCGAGGCATATAGGTCTGTAGAAGCGTTAGATGATCTGACGGTTTCTACACCTGATGGGCCGACCCCAATTTCAACTTTCGTAGATAGAGTTGCAGCACCTCAACTTTCAAGAATTGATCGTAGAGATGGGCTCCGTGTATTTACATTGCGTGCAAATGTGGAAGCTTCGGGTCAGGGCGCGTATATGAACGCGCAGCTAAAAAAATGGGTTGAAAATCAGGAGTTTGACTCTTCAGTTACAGTGAAGTTTGAAGGGGCCGATGAGGATTCCGCTGAAGCGGCTGCTTTCTTTGAAGCGGCAGCATTGGGGGCATTATTCCTGATGGGCGTGATTTTATTATGGGAATTCAATAACTTCTATCATGTGCTGTTGACCCTATCGGCGGTAATCCTATCGACGATTGGCGTTCTGATAGGTTTGCAGCTGGCGACAAGTTATATTTCCATGATTATGACTGGAACCGGAGTTGTAGCGTTGGCGGGTATTGTTGTGAATAACAATATCGTTTTAATCGATACATTTCAGAGGCTTATAAGTGATGGTCGTACAGCGCATGAAGCTGCTGTTATGACAGCTTCGCAGCGAATGCGTCCAATTTTGTTGACGACAGGTACAACAATTTGTGGGCTTTTGCCTATGGTTGTGCAGTTGAATATCAATTTCGCGGAAGGTTCTATAACACACGGTGGGCCGGCATCTGAATGGTGGGTGCCGCTATCGACGGCTGTTGTGTTTGGGCTAGGGTTCTCAACTTTTGTGACATTGATTGTCACGCCAGTTTGGTTGGCCGCGCCCGAAAAAATGGGGCGTTGGAGAGACCGTATGTGGGATCGCGCCAAGCGGTATTATCGCTCTAAATGGGGGGATAAAGCGGTATTGGGGCCATCTAAACCCAAAGCACTAGGTGAAGATGATGTGCCGCTACTACCTGCGGGTGATAGCGTTCACGCGGCAGAATAGCATGCTATCACTCAGCTTCAATTCCTTGTGATATTGATGCTTTTTGATTGTTGTAATGAAGATTTCGCGCATACTAGCGCCATGACACATTTTAAACTCACTTCTATTGCCGCGTCTTTTGTATTGCTTGCCAGCTGTTCTCAGTCTGCCGTAGAGAGCCATATTGCAGAAGAAAAATCTAAACAAATCAGTGCTTCTGATACAAAGACTGTCGTCTTCGCCGGTGGTTGTTTTTGGTGTGTGGAGTCTGATTTTGACAAAGTAGACGGCGTTGTCGCAACCCTTTCAGGGTATGCTGGCGGTCATGTTGATAATCCTACCTACAAACAAGTCTCATATGAGAATACAGGCCATTATGAAGTCGTGCAGGTGGAATATGATCCAAGCATTGTGAGCTTTGAAACGCTGTTGGATTATTATTGGCGACATGTTGACCCCACTGATGCTGGGGGGCAGTTTTGTGATCGTGGAGAGAGTTATCGTACGGCTGTATTTGTCAACGATGCGAAAGAGCGTGAAATTGCGATAAAATCCAAAGCAGAACTAGAAGAAGCAGGCGTTCTTTCTCAGCCAATCGTGACGCCTATTCTAGATGCTGGACCGTTTTGGAAAGCGGAAGAATATCACCAAGATTACTATGTGAAAAACCCGTTGCGTTATAAATATTACCGCTCCAGCTGTGGCCGTGATGACCGCGTGGAAGAGGTCTGGTCCGGGGCTGCTGCACACTAGCATTGTAGATGCAGTCAAGCAGGGTATGTGCTGCTTGTTGTCTGGATTGGATACGCTTTGGGGGCGCATAGAATAGGCCAGTTTATTGTGGTTTTTTCTTAATCGGGCATGGTTCTATTGCGTCTTTGAATTTGATTTCATATTCGCGCGTGCGCGGGAGCGGGTTGAAGCCACTTGCTTCGTACAAACAGAAAGTGCGTGTGCGATTTCCACCCAATGGAATATCAATTCTACCAATGGCGTTGAAGTCAGTAAAATCAGCGCGCATGCGTGCACGGAAATTATCACGTAGAGATGCCACTAACATAGTATCGGTTGCACCGTCAGGAACGGGAGCGAATGATTCAGCATATGCGTGGGCTTCATCATGACGTTTCCATAGATAATGTGACGCAGGATTATCGAGGGCTTCGCCATAGTAATCCATCCCATGCCAATTTTCACGTTCGTCAAACACGATTCCCTTAGCATCTATTGATTTTGCAGCCGCATCCAGCTGAGCAACTGAATCTTGCCAACCGCGTACACGCTTGATTGAATTTGATCCACCTATTGCATCGGCTATTGTGGGTTGGATTGCAATGGCCATCATCATGACGGCAATAAAGGCATTAAAGCCCAATCCCCATTTCAGGAATGTTGTCCAGTTTGATCGTAATACCCACGCAGCAACGAGAATGGAGGCGGCGGGATATGCACTTGCTGCCCAATTTGCGTGGGCGCGGGATACGAATGCTTGAACCGCAATTACAATAAGAGGTGGAAGGATGAAGCAGAGGAACCATCTATCCTTGCGGTGGCTGTCTTTATCAGTCTTGGGGAGAATAAAGGCGAAGCCGGCAAATAGAATGATAAAAGAAATAGGACCAAATACACCAAGCTGATCTTTGAAAAACTTGATGAGATTTCCGGGATTGAATGTGGAGTTTTCCCAATTTGCATTGTCAGCAGTGTGGCTTAGTGTGTCGAAGTTATGGGATGCATTCCAAATGATGTTTGGAGAAATTACAGCTAGGAATGTAAGGAGTGCGACAAGACCTTTTGATGACAGCAATGCGCGACGTGTTTTTGGGTCCAATATGGCTGCGAGGGCAAAACCAACAAGGACATATATAGCAGCGTATTTAGCAAGGAATGCAAAGCCCACAGCTGCGCCCATGCCAATTGCTTTAAGCCAGCTCGCATCTTCTCTTTGATACCAAAGCAAGGTAATCGCGGCCGTCCAGCAAGGTAGAAGCAGGCCGTCGGTTGAGATAATGCTAGATGATAGAGAGACGCCCGGCATGAGCATATAGACTGCGGCAGCCCATGCCCCTGTACGAATATCGAATGCTTTTTTGCCCAGCAAGAAGATGAAAAAAGCTGCGAACCCATGACCTATGGGCGCGTATAACCGAATGGCCCATTCAGCATGCCCAAACAGGGAAGTTGTCAGGGATATCATCCAAGCGATAAGCGGTGGTTTGGAGTAATAACCCCAATCAAGGTGCGTTGACCAACGCCAGTATTGTGCTTCGTCTGGACCTAAATTGAGCGGTGTGAGTAGCACAGTCAGCAATCGGAGGCAGACCAAGGCTGCAAGAATACAAGCTACAGCTCGAATGGGATTACGGCGCATGATGTCTGGCAAAATGGTCATGTAGGTTTGTCGTATCTCTTATTGCTGCGTTTCTAGAATATGTATGCGCGATACGATGATTTTGGCAAACATTTAAAATACTAGATTTGTATAGCAAGGGCATGTTCGAACCCGTATGGAGATCTAATATTCCGTACAAGAATGCTAAAATTTGGAAAATATAAGATTCGTGTACTGATTAAAATTCCAGCAAATTGATGTGCAAATGTCGTTCATTTTTGTTGAGATTCTGAAAATTAGATAGGGTGACTTAGGGTAATTTGTTGCAAAAATGCTTCAATGATTGTTGAAAAACACATCCCAAACAAACTGTAACACTATTGTCTTTGAACTGTCACACGACCGAGGTATCCGACCCATATTCTTTCGCGATGCTTGCCCCTCCCAAATTCGCAGGCATCACACTCAGTGGTCTTACGGGGATATTTTATCGATGACCAATTGGAAACAACTCGCCGGCGGCGTGGCAATGGCCGCCATTTCAACTTGTATCGTTCAGCAAGCTGAAGCTCAGGTAACATCTTCTGCTCTACGTGGTCAGGTCACGTCCCCTGAGGGCCAAGCGGTATCCGGTGCTACAGTTGTCGTTACTGACACACGTACAGGTTCTGCTACAAACCTAACTGCAAACTCACAGGGTTCATTCTCTGCACGTGGTTTGAATGTTGGTGGTCCTTACTCAATCACTGCAAAAGCTGACGGTTTCCAATCACTTCAATTGAACGATGTTTTCATTGCTCTTGGTGAGACAGCTAACTTGAACCTTCAGTTTACATCCGCTGACAGTGCGCGCGTGATGGAGACAATGGTTATCACAGCTTCTTCTGCAAGTGTGATCCAAACTGCTATCGGTCCTAACTCAACTTTCGACCTCGCAACGCTTCAAAACTCCCCAGCTGTTAACCGTGACCTTCGCGACATTATTCGCCAAGACCCACGTGTATACATCGATGAAAGCTTTGGTGATGGAGTTCAGTGTGCGGGTGCTAACCCACGCTTTAACTCACTCACAGTTGATGGTGTGAGCTTGAACGATGGTTTCGGTTTGAACTCAAACGGTTACCCTGGTCAGCAAATGCCATTCCCGTTTGACGCGATTTCAAACGTGTCTGTTGAGCTTGCTCCATTTGATGTGCAGTACAACGGTTTCACAGCTTGTAACATCAACGCTGTAACAAAATCTGGTACAAACGAATTCCACGGATCTGCTTTCTTTGACTATACTGATGACAGTTTGGTCGGTGACAAAACAGAAGGTGATTCAATCACAACAACTCCATTTGAAACAAAACGTCACGGTTTCACAATCGGTGGCCCGATCCTTAAAGATCGTTTGTTCTTCTTTGGTGCGTACGAAAAATTTGAAGGCCCAGGTGCAACTATCGACCGTGGTGTTGAGGGTTCTGGCGCTGGTACAGAAATCATCGGTTTCTCTCAAGCTGATTACGACCGTATCCGTGATGCTGCAATCAACATTTACGACTATGATCCAGGTGGCGTTCCAGCAACTGAAGCGACATTCAACGAAAAGTACTTGATGCGCGTTGACGCGAACATCACTGACAACCACCGTGCGTCATTCACATACAACTATGATGAAGGTTTGAGCCTTTCTGAATCAGATGGTGATGACAACGAGTTTGAATACTCAAAACACCTTTACCAACGTGGTGCTGAGACAAAAACTTACTCAGGTCAGTTGTTCTCTAACTGGACTGATAACTTCTCAACAGAGTTCCGCGTTTCTAAAAACGAAGTTGACTTTACACAAGCTTCAATCGATGGTGCAGTGTTTGGTGAAGTTCAAATCAGCCACAATGGTAACACAATATACCTTGGTTCTGATGACTCACGTCACGCAAACGACCTGAACTATGACACTTGGACTTTTAAAGGTCTTGCAAACTACCAATTGAACAACCACTCACTAACATTGGGTGCTGAGCGTGTTGAAACAAACGTATTCAACTTGTTCGTTCAAGAAGCTGAAGGTGAGTACCGCTTTAACTCAATCGACGACTTCATCGCTGGTACACCAAGCCGTATTATCTATGAAAACGCAGCTGGTACTAACAATGCAAACGATGGTGGTGCTGAGTTTGGTTACGCAGTAAACACTGTATACCTACAAGACGAGTGGGAAATCAAAGCCGGTATGAATATTACTGCCGGTCTTCGTTACGACTACTACCAAAGTGATGATGAGCCGAGAAGAAACCAAGTCTTCTTCGACAAATACGGTTTCGACAACACATCTAACCTAGATGGTAAAGACCTTCTTATGCCGCGCCTTGGCTTTAGCTATGACGCTGGCGACATTCAGCTTCGTGCAGGTGCTGGTCTTTATTCTGGTGGTAACCCGAACGTTTGGCTTTCAAACAACTACTCCAACAACGGTGTGGCTTTGTTTGAAGCACAAGACCGTTCAGGTGCACCGCTTTCAAGCTTGACATTCGTCAACGATGAAGACGGTCTTGGCCGTCCATTCTACGGTATCCCTGAAGGTCTGTTCAACCAAGTTGCTGCAGCGTCTTCAAACGGTCCTGTGAACGCACTTGACCCAAGTTTTGAAATTCCATCTGAGTGGAAAGTTGCTGCTGGTTTCACATACAACTTTGACCTTCCAGGTTTCTGGGGTGAAGACTACACATTGATGGCTGACTGGTTGCTTTCTGCTTCTAAAGATGCAGCAACTGTTCAAGCGATTTCTCTTGAGAAAGAAGGAAACGCTCCAGACGGTCGTCCTGTATATGGTGGATCTGCCGGTTTCGGTGGTGACTATATCCTGACAAATGACGACGGTGGAAAATCAAACGTTCTTTCCGGTGCATTGTCTAAATCATACGATGATGTTGGTGTGAAATGGACATTGGGCTATGCCTACATGGACGCTGAAGATTCAAACCCAATGACATCTTCTGTTGCCAACTCAAACTTCTTCAACGTTGCACGTACTGATGCAAACAGCTTGGGAGTTGCGACTTCAAACTATGAAATTCCTCACCGTTTCACGTTGAATGTTTCATGGCAGAAAGCGTTCTTCGGCGAGTACTTCACACGTGCAAACTTGTTCGGATCAGCTTACCAAGCACGTCCTTACTCTTACACATTCAACAGTTCATCTGATGATATGTTCGGTGATGACTCAGTTGCAAACCACTTGCTCTACGTTCCAACAGGTCCAGATGACCAATTGGTGCGCTTTGCAGATGGTTTCGACCAAGCAGCATTCTTTGCATATGTAGATGGAGCAGGACTTGAGCGTGGTGGAATTGCTGGACGTAACGACCAAGACGGACAGTGGGTAAACAAATTTGACCTTCGCATTGAACAGGAATTCCCTGGTGCATTGCAAGGCCACAAATCTAAAGCCTACTTCACAATCGAAAACATCGGTAACATGCTGAATGATGAGTGGGGTGCAGTATACCAAGCTGGCTTCCCGCAAACAGTTGGTATTGTTGATGCTTCATTGGATGAAACAACTAACCAGTATGTTTACAACGAGTTCTTTGCAGCAGATGCAGAGCGTCGTCAGACATCAATTTCTCTTTGGGAAATGCGCGTTGGTGTGAAGTATGAATTCTAAGCTTGCTTAGATATTCAACGATATAAAATAGAAGAGGGCGGTGCTTTAAAGGTGCCGCCCTTTTTCTATATGGGGTCTTCTCTTTTGGGGCGCATTGACCCATATGTGGGACAAAGAGGCTCTATCTTTTATCTCTATAGCTCTTAACCGAAAGATCGCTCGGAAATGACGACTGCAAATGACACTCTTCCTGTGCCACCAGCGGAATGGGAACCACATGCTGCTGTATGGACTGCTTGGCCCACAGGCGATGACTTATGGGCACCGGATGCAAAATTTGCACGTCTGGAGGTTGAGGGGTTGATCCGCAGTTTGAGTGAAGATTGTAATGATCGAAAAGGCGATAAAGTCAAATTGCTGGTTAAGAATGAAGAAGCACGCTTAAGCGCATTTGCGGCATTAGGTGATTTGGCTGAAATAATATTGCAGCCATATGGCGATATATGGCTACGTGACACAGGCCCAGTATTCTTATCCTATGAATTAGCAGCGTCTTTCCGCGTGAATGGGTGGGGCGGAAAATATATTTATGAACACGATGATAAAGTGTCACGCGCAGTGGCCTGGCTTGCCGATGCACGCAGCGAGCAGCATGAATTTATACTTGAGGGCGGCGCAATTGACGGTGATGGCAAAGGAACCTTCCTGACGACACGCGAATGTTTACTAAACCCAAACCGCAACCCTGATTGGAAATCAGAGGCAGACGCGGAGGCGGCTTTAGCAAAAGCCCTTGGTGCGCGTAAAGTGATTTGGTTGGACGGGGGATTGCTCAATGACCACACTGATGGACATGTGGACAATGTGGCGCGTTTTGTCGGACCAAACCATGTAGTGTGTCAGGCACCAACTGGAGAGAATGATCCCAATACGGATGTGCTAAATGCAATTTACGACGTTTTAAGCAATGCGACGGATGCAGATGGTAATAAACTAAAAGTGACGCGTATTCCTTCACCGGGAAAATACCTCAATGATGAGGGGGAGATTGTGCCCGCAAGCCACATGAATTTCCTGATTGGGAATGCGTCTGTTGTGATGCCAACATATGGTGAGTTGAGCGAAGATGCAGCCGAAGAAGCTGTGTCTATTTTGCAAGATATTTTCAAGGGTCGGCAGGTCATTGGGCAGCCTTCAAATTATATCTTAACAGGTGGCGGATCGTTTCATTGCATCACGCAGCAGCAACCTGCTGAATAAGTAAGCGTTGTTTGGTTGAGTATTGAGTTTATAGGCCGCTAGAATGGCAAAGAATAAGGAGCGTGATATGGCGCGTACATTGAGTGTTGGTATAGTTCAATCTGCTTTTAACGATGATATGAACGCAAATCTGACTAAACTAGAGACCCATGTGCGTGAAGCGGCTGCATTGGGTGCGGATGTTGTGCTGCTGCCAGAGCTTTTTCAAGGGCTGTACTTCTGTAAGACGCAAGAAGAAAAAGAGTTTTTGCGTGCATATCCTTGGCGTGAGCACCCATGTGTGACCTATTTTGCACCAATAGCAAAAGAGCTTGGGATCGCTATGCCAATCTCCATTTATGAAAAATCAGGCCCACATTATTTCAACTCTGTCGTGATGATTGATAGCGATGGGACGCTTATGGGCATATACCGCAAGTCACATATCCCTGATGGGCCAGGGTATCAGGAGAAATTCTATTTCCGTCCAGGCGATACAGGTTTTAAAGTTTGGAACACGAAAAAGTGCCGGATTGGCGTGGGGATTTGCTGGGATCAATGGTATCCTGAGTGCGCTAGGGCGATGGCTCTTCAGGGAGCAGACTTGCTCCTATATCCGACTGCGATTGGTGCGGAACCACAAGACCTTGAAATGGATACGGCAGCACGTTGGCGGCGCGTAATGCAAGGCCATGCTGTCGCAAATGTAGTGCCGGTTGCAGCGGCAAACCGTGTTGGACTTGAGGAGGGGCAACTCTTTTACGGAACAAGCTTTATCTGTGATGCAACTGGCGAAGTTCAAACAGATATGGACCGTGCTGAAGAAGGCGTCCGTGTGGCTAATTTTGACTTAGATTACAATGATCAAATGCGTGCGGCTTGGGGGTTTTTCCGCGATCGCCGTCCTGAATTTTACACAAGTTTAGCATCAGGTGTTCCAACTGATGGACATTCATGACCCGAGTATTGGTTTTTGATAGCGGAGTTGGTGGACTTTCGATTGTAAGATCTATTGAAAGCCAAGCGCCAGATATCATTGTTGATTACGCCGCGGATGCAGGCTTCTTTCCGTATGGTTTGAAATCAGATGAAGAATTGCAAACCCGTTTGCCGATGCTGTGTGAGGCGCTTATCAATGAGGCAAAGCCTGATATTTTCGTAATGGCATGCAATACTGCCAGCACGTTAGCGCTGGAAGGTGTGCGTGCACGTGTAAAAATCCCTGTTGTGGGTACCGTTCCGGCGATAAAGCCTGCGGCGTTACTCACGAAAACGGGTGTGATTGGTGTTTTGGCAACGCCGGGAACTATTCGGCGCGCATATTTGGACAAGCTTGAGCATGAATTTGCGGCGCGTGTGGTTGTTTTGCGCCATGGTACATCAGGACTGGTAGAACTTGCAGAACGTTATGTGCGTGGCGAAGAGCTTCCTCAAAGTGCATTTGATACTGCGATTGCGCCACTATTTGTGATGGAAAATGGTGATCAAATAGATGTTTTGGTGTTGGCTTGCACGCATTTTCCGCTCGTGCGCGCTCAAATAGAAAAAGCATGTCCTGCACATGTATTGCATATAATTGATACAGGTGAAGCAATTGCAAAGCAGGTGTTGAGGCTTTCATCAGGTGAAAAAGAAGTCAAAAATTCTCCAGATAGGCGTGTTTTACTTACGGGAGGGAAAGCAAATAGAAAAGCGTATGCGCCTGTATTGCAGAAGTTTGGATTTACAAAAATTAATACTTTAGATCTTTAACAATTGTCTTTATTGCCTTGATTTAATTTTATTCAGGTTTAGTTAATCATTACTAATGGAGTATTAATGCTCCTTAAGAGCTTTCTGCAACTTTTTGTGGAAGCGCGCGTTGATATTGTGACCGTTGGGAAGATGGAACTTAATTCTATCTGCCGTGATCAGTTTAGCGAATTTATTTGGTAGGGGCCGATAATTATGAAATCTAGTTTGCAATCTAAAACACTTAAATCATTGTTGTTTGCGTCCGTCGCAGCTTTAGCAATAGGGGTTACACCTGCAACGGCAGAAGTTGCAAAGGCAGCGCCGCAATCCCAAAAAGCACCTGTGACAACAAACCAATTTACAATCACACCGAAATTTATTCCTGTGTTTTCAAAAGCAGAAATGTCTGCATCCTTTGATGAAATGCTAGGTGCTGGTGCCGAAATTACTGTATTTGAAGAGAAAGGCGACTGGGCGCGAATTTCGGAAGATGGCGAAGCATCTAAATGGCTTTATCTTCCGTTCGTAAACGCAGCACCGGTACTTGGAACTCAAGATTCTCTATCGAGTCTTGTGGCACAAGTAGCGGATGAAGAGCCGCCAGTTGCTAAAAAAGAAGTGGCTGCTGAAGTTGAAGCTGCTGCTGACGATATTGTTGAAGATGCAGAATCTGCAGAACTTGATGCCGAAGTCGCTGATGACGTTGAAGTAGAAGTTATGACAGAGGCTGAAGTTGAAGCTGAAGTCGACCGCATGATTGAAACCATCGACGCTGATCAAAGCGTGGCTGACGAAGTTTCGACGGAGATGGCACCGGTAGCTACTGATGTTGAAGAAGTGATAGAAGACGCTCCTGAAGACGCTCCTGAGGTGGCTGAGGAAGTTGAAACTGAAGTAGAGACAGGCGTCGAAGTAGAGTCTGAAACAGATGTGGATGTTGATGCAGAAGTGCAATCTGAACCAGCCTCAGATAACACTGTTGTTGAAGAGGTTGAAACTGTAACAGAGACAGTTGCAGCTGCTCCAATGGTTGCTGAACCTGTCGATGAGACTTATGAAACGGACGATTTGAACGCAAGTATTCTTGAGAAACTAGATAAAGCTGATGCTGCCCTTGCTGAAGTTGAAACAGCGGATGCGGTTGAGGCTGAAGAAGTTGTGGAAGTTGACGCTTTAGGAGCTGAAGAAACTTCAACTGAGGCTGTGGAATCTGAAGTTGCCGATGGTGCAGTTGAGAGTACAGAAGTTGCGGTGGACGCGGCTGAGGGTGCAAGTGAAGAAGTTGAGTCCGCGGTAGAAGCATCGGGCGAAGAGGTCGGTAATGAAGAAGTTCAAGCCGATGTTGCTGTAGAAGAGGTTTCAGTTGATGCGCTTGGCGCAAAAGCGGACGCAGTAGCTGCAGAAGTTGCGGATGAAGCAGCAGTAGAACTTGAAACTGAAGCGGAAGTTATTGCGACTGATGTTGTTGAAGACGCTAAAGAAGAAATGGCAGTTGCGGCTGATGAAGTTGTTTCCGAGGTTGTCGCTGATACAACTGAAGAAATCGCTGCGGAAGCAGAGGCTGTTGCAGGTGTAACTGCAGCTGAAGAAGGTATTGTAGAAGAATTACAAGCAGAAGCAGACGTTGCTGCTGAAGAGGCTGTAGAAGCCGCGACTGCTGACATTGAAGCAGAAGTTGAAGACGTTAAAGCTGAAGCCGTTGAAGATGTTAAAGCTGATATTGCAGCCGAAGTGGAAGCTGTTGCGGAAGAAGCTGTAGAAGAAGCAGTTGAAGTTGAAATCGCAGAACCAATCACAGATGCTGTGGAAGGTGTTGAAACTGACCTTGCCGCAGAAGCAGAAACTGCTTCAGACGCTATGGTAGAAGATGCTGCAGCGGCTGCAGAAGAAACAATATCTGGTGTTGTTGGAGAAGCTACAGAAACTTTAAAAACTGAAGCTGAAACAGTAACTTCCGATGTAGCAACAGAAGTTGGTGCGGATGTTGAAACTGAGGCCGAAATTGCAACTGAAGAAGTTGTAGAAGACGCTAAAGCAGAAATCGCAACAGACCTTAAAGCAGCTGCGAGTGATGTTGTTACTGAGAAAAAAGATGAGCTAACTGCAGACCTTAAAGAAAAAGCGAAAGCTAAGGTTGAAGAAGTGGTTGAAGAAAAAGCTGGCGACCTTGTAAAGGCTGACTAAGCTCTCTAAAAATTAGATTTTAAACCCCTCTGCACGCGGTGTGTGGAGGGGTTTTTTGTGCGTTATCTGTCATGTGCCCTCGCTATGCATAGGGCCTGCTCATGAGCTGGTTATGGGGTGGTATTTCTCTGGTGTTGGCGATTGTATCAGCCGGTCAACTAGAGAAGGTCAATTGGTTTTGGTGTGTCTGAAGTGTTGTTAAAAGTTTGCGGGCGCTAACCTTAACTGGTTAGCGCCCGCAGTTTACTTCATAACCATGGGGCACTTTAAAAGGAGCTTAGTTGAATGCACCTGCTTTGCCGATGAGGTCTGTCGGTACTCCATTGAGTATGAGTTTAGAATCCTCAACTGAGATTTTTACATTCTCACCGTCTTTTATGCGGCCTTCCAAAATCATCCGTGCAAGTGGATCTTGCACTTCTTTTTGGATTGCGCGTTTTAGAGGGCGGGCACCATAGACTGGATCATACCCTTTATCTGCAAGCCATTTTCGAGCAGCCTCATCCATGTCTATTGTGATCCGACGACCTGCAAGAAGCGTATCGAGGCGTTTAAGTTGGACACCAACAATAGAGTCGATTTCGGCGCGGCCAAGGCGTTTGAAGAAAACAACCTCGTCGATCCGGTTGAGGAATTCGGGACGGAAATGACCCTGAATTGCTGTCATAACACTATTGCGTGCTTCGTCTGATACCTCGGTTTCTGACGTGTCATTTGCTAATGCATGTGCGCCAAGGTTTGATGTCATGACGATCAGTGTATTGTTGAAATTAACAGTACGACCTTGACCATCTGTCAGGCGACCATCATCGAGCACTTGCAATAATGTGTTGAACACATCTGGATGTGCTTTCTCGATTTCGTCAAACAGGATGACCTGATAAGGACGGCGACGCACAGCTTCTGTCAAAGCACCACCTTCTTCATATCCCACATATCCTGGAGGCGCACCGATCATACGTGATACGGCGTGTTTCTCCATATATTCAGACATATCCAAGCGCAAAACAGCGCTTTCATCATCAAACAGAAATTCTGCCAATGCTTTGGTAAGCTCTGTTTTACCCACCCCTGTTGGACCTACAAACATGAAGGAACCAATAGGGCGGTTGGGATCTTGTAAACCTGCGCGCGCGCGGCGAACAGCATTAGAGACAGAGGAGAGGGCTTCTTCTTGTCCAACAACACGCTGGCGAAGGCCTTCTTCCATCGCTAAAAGCTTTTCGCGTTCGCCTTCCAACATCTTGGCCACGGGGATGCCCGTCCAGCGT
>CAYGPD010000001.1:155361-176614 GCA_964351655.1 uncultured Hyphomonadaceae bacterium
ATTTTATCGACTGGAATACCTGTCCAGCGAGACACGACTGAGGCAATTGCTTCAGCATCCACAACTTCTTTTACAAGGCTGCCTGTGGCGCTATCGCCAACGGTTTCAGCATCCGCGATCTGCTTCTCTAGACGCGGAATGGCGGAGTATTTAAGTTCACCCG
Organism: uncultured Hyphomonadaceae bacterium; assembly: GCA_964351655.1. Taxonomy (GTDB): domain Bacteria; phylum Pseudomonadota; class Alphaproteobacteria; order Caulobacterales; family Hyphomonadaceae; genus Hirschia. The sequence goes on from CAYGPD010000001.1 coordinate 155,525, forward strand.
CTTTTTCCCAATCCGCACGGCGCTCAGCATCAGCAAGTTCGGCGCGGGCACGGTCGAGCTGTTCTTTCGCCTGTGTTGCGCCGCCAAGACGAGACTTTTCAGCCTCCCAAGCTGTCGTTATTTCATTGGATTGGGCTTCCAATGTTTTAATCTCAGCATTGATATTGACCAACCGGTCTTTGGAGCCTTCATCTTTTTCTTTCTTGAGCGCTTCTGCTTCAATGCGCAATTGCATCAAGCGGCGGTCAATTTCATCCAGCTCTTCAGGTTTAGATTCTACAGCCATGCGTAAGCGAGATGCAGCTTCATCCATTAGGTCGATGGCTTTATCTGGCATGAAACGATCGGTGATGTAGCGATCAGAGAGAGTTGCTGCCGCCACGATTGCAGCATCAGATATGCGTATACCGTGGTGAACTTCGTATTTTTCTTTCAAGCCACGTAGAATAGAAATTGTATCTTGAACGGTTGGCTCTTCAACAAATACAGGTTGGAAACGGCGTGCAAGAGCTGCGTCCTTTTCAACGTATTTTTTATATTCGGCGAGCGTTGTCGCGCCAATACAGTGGAGTTCTCCCCGGGCAAGGGCTGGTTTCAACAGGTTTGATGCGTCCATAGCACCATCTGATTTACCAGCGCCTACGAGCGTATGCATTTCATCGATGAATAGGATGATTTCGCCTTCCGCAGCGGTCACTTCATTGAGGACAGCTTTTAGGCGTTCTTCAAATTCACCGCGATATTTAGCACCAGCAATTAGGGCTCCCATGTCAAGGGATAGGAGGCGTTTCGTGCGCAAGCTTTCGGGGACATCGCCGTCTACGATACGATTTGCGAGACCTTCGGCAATGGCTGTTTTACCCACACCGGGTTCACCGATGAGAACTGGATTGTTTTTGGTGCGACGAGAGAGAACCTGAATGGCGCGACGTATTTCTTCATCACGACCAATGACTGGGTCTAGCTTGCCTGCACGCGCGGCGTCTGTAAGATCCAGTGCGTATTTAGAAAGCGCTTCATAGCCTTCCTCAGCATTAGCACTGTCTGCTTTACGACCTTGGCGCAATTGTTCCACAGCCTGAATCAGGGCTTGGGCCGTGACACCTGCATCTTTCAACGCGGAGGCTGCTTTGTCGTTGCCTTTGGCAGCTGCAACAAGCAAGCGTTCGATCGTGACGAAGGCATCTCCCGCTTTTTGAGCATCCGCTTGTGCAGTCGTGAGGAGGGCGGCCGCTCCTTGGCTAATGGTGAGCTGACCTGCGCCTGACCCAGTTACTTTGGGAATTGAATTTAGGGCTTTTTCGATCAGTTGTTGTGCTTGTTCAGGGCGCCCACCGGCAGCGCGGACTAGATTTGCGCTAAGTTGGTCGCTCTCTTTAAAAAGCTCGTTTAATATATGTTCGGATGTGATCTGCTGATGACCTGCGGCCAGAGCAGATGTTTGCGCGGTACCGATTAGTGTGCGGGCGCGATCTGTAAATTTTTCCATATCCATGGCAATCCCCTTTCAAAGGCAGATAGAATGAGCATCACACCGCAAAGAACGCATGTGACGTAATTTAGTTCATGTATGAGCACCGATGTCGGCTGCCCACAAATTGGATATGGGTATTCATAAAAAAATGCTCAAGATGTGCCGAGGATAAAGTTCGACATTTCTTGAGCATTCTGAGTGAATTCAGATGAGAAATCGGGGGATTAAACGACCTTTTTCAAGAAGTCATCCACGCTATTACGAAGTCTGTCGCTGGCGATTGCCACATTGCCTGATGCAGAGACGATTTTAGCAGCGATATCTGTTGTGGATTTAGCTGCAGCAATTGCAACTTCTACTTCATGACCGACTTTCGATGTCCCTTGTGAAGCGATACGTGTGCTGCTGGCTATTTCGTTTGTTGCGCCGTTTTGTTCATCAACATCTTGTGCGACGGACGCAGTTTGGTTTGTAACTTCGGCAATTACCTTCGAAATGGCTTCGATTATGTTTGACGTGTCTTGTGACGCATTCTGGATGGATTGAACCTGCTCGGAGATTTCAACGGTTGCTTTGGCAGTTTGGTCTGCAAGTTGCTTCACCTCCGTTGCAACAACAGCGAAGCCGCGACCCGCATCACCCGCACGCGCAGCTTCAATAGTAGCGTTTAGCGCGAGGAGGTTTGTTTGTTCGGCGATGTCACTAATAATGCTAATGACATCACCAATTTTACGCGCGTTGTTTGAAAGTGTTGCGACGGTTGTCGTTGACGAGCGTACAGATTTGTCCGCATCGGAAACGATGGTGTTCATTGCGGCAATTTTTTGCGCGATATTTGCGATAGAGGACGAGAGCTGTTCAGTTGCGGCGGCAGCGCTATCAACACTGTGTGCTGCCAATTTTGAAGCTTCGTGTAGGCCATTTGATCTACCAATAGAAATATTGGCTGAAGCTTCAAGTTCATTAGCAACGCTGTCTAATTCTTGTGCGCGTTCTGTTAAGCCCTCCATAAGCTCACCTACTTCAGAACGAAACTCTGCTGCGAAAGTTTGAAGAGCGGCATAGCGATCAGCATTCTCTTCAGCTGCTATTTGAATGTCCTTTTGTAATTCAATAGCTTCGCGCGTGGCTTTTTCTGACAATGAAAGACTATTTGAGTTTGCGCCAAATAGTCTGTGAATTTGAGAAGTAAGCCAGAGCAAGACCGCACATTGCGTCAACAATATCGCCGCATGAAGGGCCACACGTGAGATAGGGGCACCATCTGGGAATACTGCAGCAGGGAATATGAATGAAAGTGTTAGGTGGTGGAATGCAACGACCGCAGTGTAGGCGATCAAAGCTCTCCAATCTAGGAAGCCAGCGGCGACTGCTATGCCTGCGAAGAAGGCCATATGGATGTCGATCTGGTAGGCTATACCTTCACCATTCCAACTAAAGTTGTACACGAGAATAGCGATTAGTCCCGCGAGAACTATAGATATAGAGATTGAAGACGTCTGATCGCCAGGGTTTTTGATGTTACTCAGCGTACCGGCGAGAGCAAGTATAGTTGCTAATCCAATGGCGGGTAAGCTTCCCATTCCCATTTGGACAAACCCTGATAGGGCGACTAAACCCACGAGCAGCCACAAAATGCCAATCGCATATTTAGAAAAGCTCGATCGGAGGCTATCGATTGTGAAAGCGGAATTTGACTGGAGAGCACTCATAATAATGGACTCGATTTTCTAGTTTCCAAGGGGGAATTTGAACAAAATTCGGCGAATTTGGCTTTTAAGACGAAGGTTGCACCAGCGCGTTTCAATCTATTGGGTGCATCACCTTTGGGATTGGAGACAACGACATGCTTCCATTCCTCATCAAAGCGAACGATTTCTAGGTTTTGCGCTTGAAGCAGGTGATGAATTTCTGCTGGAGAAAGGCTGCGATCAAATGCTGCAAAGATATCGTCATTGGCTTGCGGTAACAAACACAATCCACTCACCCCGAAGGTGGCGATTAAACTAACTGAAATAGACATGAGGTTCATGCTTAAACTTTCATTACCGACTGCTTAAGACAGTTTGTGACTGTCCTTGATAAGAAATTAGGTTGTCTTTCTTAATATTTCGAAACCAAGAAATGCGTTCAAAGATTTCAAATGCAGTGGGGCATAAAAAAACCGCTGACAAAGTGCCAGCGGTTCCAAATTTTGCGTTTTATTAGACGTTTAAGCCGCCTTTTTGAGAGCCTTTTTAGCTTTTTTTAGTTTTACTTCTTGTTTGGCGATTGTTTTCTTGCGGGATTTGATTTCGCTTTTGATCGCTTTAACTTTTTTGTTAGCCATGATGAAGGCTCCTTTTTTATTCCTGCTCCAGTGGCTGTTATCTCGTTGGTGCCAATGGATCGCATTAAATGCAATAACATAGTTATGCATTGTGATGTCTTTGTATATACGAAATTGAATGTGGCAATGCAAGTGCTGAGATGTGAAAACTTCCCGTGCAGGTGTTATCTATCTTTAAGCATCGTGAAAGTCTGGATGCATATGGCGTGGGGATAGCGATGAGCTGTGAATAGAGTTGTCTCTACAAGCCGGCGTTTGCAATCTTGTGTCCGCGGTGCATTTCCCATTTCTTGCGGATATATTCTCGCGCTGGCTTTTCGACACTATGATATATCGGCCCAGAAATGAGAATGACAACGCACATGAAGAATAGCGATGAAAGCGGTGTTGCGACAAACTCATATCCCAAAAGCGTGCAAAGTTGAGCGAGTATGGTGTAGATTGGCGCGTGAAGAATAAAAATGACGTAAGACCAATTTCCCAATTCTTGCATCAATCCACTGGATAGGCCTGTTTGAACTTTGAGTTCATCCAAGCGTGCAAGTCCAATCATAAGGAAAGCTGCTCCTAAACCAACCAAAGGCACGCCCCAATGCTGCATCGCAGATGTAAATACGAGAGATATTCCTGCGAGAGCAGTTATAATTGACAGAATTGTATCTGGTTTAAATACATTCAGAACAGAGCGTGCGGCGACACCGCAAAACATCACTGAGGCACCGCGCAATATGCCCCAATCAGATGTAAGTTCATTCATAGGGAGGGGAGAAACAGTTTGGAGAAAAATCTCCAGGAGATAAACCACGCCAATCGCAATAGCTAAAAGTAGATAGGGAAGCTTGCGGGTAAGTTGTGCTAAGTAGATAAACACGGGAAAGGCTATGTATCCGCCCATTTCAGCAGCGACAGCCCAAGCGGGAAAATTCCAAGAGTTTGTTTGGGTTAAACCCGATGCCTGTAAGAAAAAGAGGCTCATCACCAAATCTGAAAGCGGGTAACTTGTGTTTGCAGCTTTGCCTAATATTGCTCCGCCTATGAGGTAAGCTATGATGATTGCGAGAGCCAAGAGATACATGGGGTAGATGCGAGCAAGGCGGGCGACCATGAAGTCTAAGAAATTAAATGGTTTGGTGCGTTGTGCCCAGTATACGTGGCTCAGGACGAACCCAGATAAGACGAAGAAAACGTCAACACGCGCAATTCCCAATCGCAGAAATGGTAGCATGCCAAAGCCATCTTCATCGAACATGTGTCCAACGTGGAAATATGCAATCCAGATCGCTAGAATGAACCGTAATCCATTGAGAGACAGAAATACCTGCTTAGGTTTACCTACATGCGGTGTTGTCACTTGAAAGTATCTCCCCAAACTTCATTTGCGGATTTAATGAGGTGTTCTGCAACCTAAAGGCAAGCGTAACTTAAGACGAATTTGGTTTTGAAGGATCACATCTGCGTGAATTGCCTGCAATATGATCTCTGTATACAAAAAAATGGCAACTTTATGGGATGCCATTTCTCTGTTTTGTGTAAGTAGGTATGCTTTACGATGCGTCCGCAAGAAGTATGGGTAGGTCGTGTGTGTTGCGTATGTCATCTATGCGCTGTTTTTCTACCATAAATGCTTTAAGCATCTCTCCATCGAGTTTTCGGCCTGTTGGCAATTTGAGGCTCATAGCATCAACATGTTTGCCGTTGATCTGAACTTCATAATGAAGATGAGGACCGGTGGAGCGACCTGTTGTGCCAACATATCCGATGACTTGTCCCTGTTTGACACGAACACCTGATTTGATACCCGGGCCATATTTATTCATGTGAGCATAAGCGGTCTTATATCCATCAGCATGACGAATTCGGACATAATTTCCATAACTCCCATAACGAGATGCACGCTCGACAACGCCGTTTCCAGCCGCGTAAATTGGAGTTCCCCGCGGAGCAGCGAAGTCCGTGCCTTTGTGAATTTTGGTGTATCCAAGCACAGGATGGCGACGTTTCCCGAAATTAGATGAAAGGCGTGCTCCGTTGATTGGGGTCTTCATTAAGAATTTGCGGGCAGCTTTGCCTGTTTCATCATAATAATCGGTGATGCCATCATCAGACGTGGTGTAGCGGTAGAATTTGCGGCTAATTTTTTTTCCATCAAGGGATGCGTACAGGATATTTCCGTTACGGATAGGTTGTCCAAGTTCGTCACGTAAAACTTCGTAGGTAATTTCGAAGGTGTCACCTTCGTGAATTTTACGTTGGAAATCAACATCATAGGCGAAAATATCTGCAAAATCGACAACCTGTTGATCTTTAGCGCCTTGTTTGAGCGCAAGTTCGTAAATGGTGGAATTAATAACGCCACCAACCTTTGCGAAATCAGGTGTCAAATTGACTTTTAATTCACGAGAAACCCAGTCGCCAGTGTCATTGCGAGATACAAGTACTTGGCGTTCTGCGTCTGGCTGAAATGAAAGTGCAGTAAGTTTTGTGTCGTTCTCGTCTTCAAAAAAAGCAACAACATTTTGACCGGGTCTCAGTTTGCGCATTTCTATGTGTTGAGAAGCGGCATGTACTGCGCCATTGGATTGGCTGCGGTCTGCGCCAAGTCTATCTAAGACATTGATAAGTGTCTCACGACTTTGCAATTTATCTTGTTTGCGTTCACTGTAGTGGGGCGGAATGACGTCCTCTGCACTTAAGAAAGAGGCAAGTTCTGTCAAAGGATTAGAGCTTTTGTTGTGACTTTCTTTATTTGCTTTTTCGACAGAAGTTGAAGATGTACTGTTTTCACAACCAGCAAAAACAAATGCAGTTAAAACAATAAGTGCAACATGACTTGCAGAAGTAGGTGTCTTCTTACGCCAACGACTATTCATTTTTGCAACGTCTCCAATACTCTACATTTACACAAAGCTCGTATGATTTATTGCTTCACAATTGATGAAACAAAAATACACTATTTGTGTTAACCATCACCTTATCGACAGTGAACACTATTTGGCAGTAAGATTATGCCTTCTGCAACTATAGAAAGCAGGAATTACGCCAGTTTTATTCCAAAGTGTTTGTTTTGACTGAACTAGACCAAGAACAATTGTCAAACTCATCTGACTTAAAACCTAACATTGCCAGAAAAAATGGCTTTGTTTGGGCAGGATTTCTGATTCTTGTCGTGATTTTCAGCACGATTTATCTGGCGCGAATTCAGATTGCTGACCGATATGTGAAAAGCAAATGTGTGGAACTAGAAATTTCTTGTAATATCAATGTGTCTCATATTGGTATTGATCAGATTGGTATCTCACGTTTTGATGTTTTTATTTCTAGCAACGAAAAAATATCTGCACGGAACATAGAAGTACAACTTGATTGGCTGGGTTTGTTCAAGCCAGGTGTTTCAAAGGTGAGATTTAAAGAGGCCGTTGCGAATGTGGATGTATCGCAAGGCTCTGAAAATTTTCAGAAATTTGTAACCCAATTGCAGACTATAGCTAAGGTGAATGGGCAGAGAGAGGCTCAGTCTTCACCGATACAGGTTGAAATTGAATCGATTGGGCTAAAGCTAGCCACAAAAAGAGGAGATATCGACATCAAAGCGTCGATGCAGGGGGAGTTATCTGACGGGCAAGGGCGGGCTGTTTTTCCATTCGAAATATTGCCGGCGGTTTATAATTCTGCTGACTTTCGATCCGAAGTTAAGATATTGTCTGGTATAGCTTTTTGGGATGGTGATCGCATTGGAAGTAAAGTGGATTTTAAGGCGATCGATACACAAATTCGGGGCACGAAATTAGGGGATGTATCGGGGACTTTGCCGTTTGAGCTTGATTTAAGCACGGGGCAAATGGCGGGAACATTAGACCTTACGGTTGCCGATTTATTGTATGAAAACAAAACTGCCAAAACGCTGAAGACGCAAATTGATTTACGAGGAAAGTGGAATGCCGCTGAGGGCTTGCTTAGTGATTTTTCCGCGCGCGGTAATGTCGATATTCAAAAAATTATAGGGTTTGAGGAAGTATTCGCACAGATAGAGCATTACGCCTCCTTGCTACCTGCTAGTGATCTGCTTGGGAGTTGGTCTTCCTCTGAAGGGGGGGTAGATGTGGTCTTGCCCTTTGCCTTGAACCTGTCTGATGAAGGGATGGTGTTATCCTCGATTGAAAAAGCGGCCATCGTCAAAAAAGCAGATGATTTTGAAATTGAAATGGGCAGCGCGTTATCACAATGGGCTTATGACTTTGAAGCGCGGAAGTTTAACTTTGCGGGTGACATAATTTTTCATTCCGATCTGGCGCAATTGGAATTGTCAGACCTAGATCTTGTTTTTTATGACGGTGAATTAAGCGTGTCAGGAGGGGCAAAACTGAATGCAAGCAAGGATGCTGAAAGTTTAAAGGTGAGCGTTGAGGGAATGAAACTGATCTCAATGGCTCAGGCGATTGAGGCAGAATTATTAAACACGCAGATAGATTTTTCTGGGCGCGCTTTTAATGCCGATTGGAAGGGCGTGTCTATTGGTGGTGATTTGAAGTTTGGTATTGATGAGGGCGATTTCGCGTTCCACCAAGATCCGGTATTGGATATTGGCGTTGAAAGTATCTCCACCCAGTCAGCAAAAATCGGTGCATTCAACACGCAATACAGTTCCCAAAATTTTGCAGCTGAAAATGGAATCTTTCAAGGACAGGGCATGGTGTCGAGGCTCAATGTTCAATTGCAACGAGCAGGGCAGATATTTGATATTGAAATAGATGGGGCTGATTTAGATTGGTCGATAGACGACATCTTAAATGCCAATATGGTGATTGCGACACCGCGACTTTCGACAATGATAAATGATGCCGCAATGATATTTGATGCACCTGAAATATCAGTCAATCTGTATACGGATGATCATTGGCGCATTGGAGGCGAGTTAAGTAATGGTCGGCTGGAATATATGTCTTTTCTAGTAGATAGGTTGCATTCAAAATTTGATGTCAGCGGCAGCTCGGCTGGATTAATTGGCGGTGTGGAAGGTGTGTCGTTTCAGCTATCGGACGCGGTGGAAAATATCCGTTTTGTACCGATGGTATGGGACGGCAATGTTGCGCTTGCGGCGGGAGAGATAAAAGCTCACGGAGAGATACGGGACGCAAAAGATAATCGGATTTTAGGACGTACTATTGTCATCCATAATTTCGACTGGGATGCAGGGAATGCATCGTTATTGCCAACGAATTTGACGTTTTCTCCAAGTGTATTGCAGCCTTATGATATATTCCCAATGTTGCGCGGTGTGGCGTCCAATGTTCGGGGGAATGTCACATTATCTGCTAAAATAGATTGGGATGCAGGAAAGATATCATCTGCTGGGGTGATAGATCTCTCCGATTTAGGATTTGTAACTGATAAGGCTGGCCTGTTTGAGGGCATATTTGGGCGAATAGAATTTGACGACATTTTAAAACAGCACTCTTTGCCGCATCAAGAGATTTTGATTGATCAATGGAATGCGGGCGCACCTATGGAAAATGGAAAGGTGCAGTTTCAAGTGCTGGAGTTTGGGGAAGTGTTTGTGCATGGCTCCCAATGGCCATTTGCGACAGGCACCTTATCGCTTGAGCCCATGATATGGAGTGTGTTTTCAGGAACAAACGCGGTTGAGGTGGAAGTGCGCAATGTTGATCTTGCAGGATTTGTTGATGAAGTGAGCCTTCCAGGTGTTGAGGCGTCGGGAAAACTGGACGGCCGTGTCAATGCTGTATTCTCGACGGGAAAGGTTGCGATTGAGCAGGCGCATTTGGCCTCCTCTTCTGGGGGCTTCATTCGATATTATACGCCCGCAATGGAGAAATTAGCGACAACGGGGGATCGCGTGGCAATTTTGGTCAATGCGCTGAAAGATTTCCGATTTGATGTGATGAGCGTTGATGCGCACGGAGATTTATCCGGAAAAATTTGGCTGGACGTTTTTCTATCTGGAGAAAGCCCTGAAGTGATTGTGGGGGAGGGGGTAGAGATGAATGTATCTATCGAGTCTGAGTTGATGTCTTTACTGGGAAATCAAAACGTTGTGGAAAATAAGATACATAGGTTTGTGAAACATCTCTATGAAAAGCTTCATTGATTGTAGCGTTAACGCCATCAACATGCCTAAAATAGGCTATATCATAGTTGAACAGTGCAGATGTTAAAGGGGAAGGTATTGAAATGAATACAAAAATCAGCCTTCGCTTGGCCTTTGGTGGTGCCATATTGATGTCACAAGCGTGTTCGCCTGTTATCCGTGTGCAGGCACCTGATAAGCCGATTACGATTAATTTGAATGTTAAAATTGATCAGCAGGTGCAGGTGAATATGGAAGAAGATGTTGACGACTTGATCGCGGATAACCCTGATATTTTTTAGGATATGTATGTCATGCGCATTTTTACGAGTGTTTTGATATTTCTTGCAGCATATCTAATGCTAACATTTACAGCGATCGCAGAGCCTCAATTGGATGCAGCAAAGCAAGCTGGCCAAATTGGAGAGCGTTTTGATGGGTATGTAGGGTTGGTAAATGCTAGCGGTGCAAGTGGTGAGATCAAACGATATGTTGACGATGTGAACGCGCGCAGACGTGAAGTCTATACGCGCCTATCTCAAGATACAGGCCAAAGCATGGCTTCCATCGCACGTAAAACTGCTGAGAAACAATTTCAGTCGGCTCAATCAGGTGAATTTTTGATGAGTGATGAAGGTAGATGGCAGGCCAAACCATAAGCGCATTGGTTGTAACACACCAAATATTGAGTGTGATATTGCTTTTAGGCTCCGAATTTTGTCTCCGGGCGAGGATGTTTTCTAATTGTATTTTTATGCGTTAAGTTGATTTCTTCAAAAAAAAGCCAAATAGTGCTTTGAAATTCCCGTGTTGGGAAAGTCAATGCTTGTTTTAGCGCCAACGAAGTGATTCGTATGGGGTAATTGAAACCGATTCATAGGGCTGTCATTCATCATGAAAGCATCGAAGCTAGCAGCGCTCGTCGCGTCACACATTTGCCATGAGCTCATTTCTCCTGTGTCATCGTTCAAACTTGTGCAGGATTCACTGAATGATCCTGACATGCGTGAACATGTTGAAGAGCTTATTCGCTCCGCATCTTTGACCGTTGAGTATAAACTCACTTTCTTGCGTTACGCACTTGGGTCTGTCGGGATGCAGAATGGTTTTGCTGATCTACATGAAGCACGTGGTCTATGTCAGAACTATATGAAGGGTTTCCGCGCTGACCTTGAATGGGACCACACGCCAGAAATCACAACATATGCGCAAGTGCGTCTTGTCATGAATATGATTATGATTGCATCGGCTGCATTGCCGCGCGGGGGTATGGTTACTGTCACGTCTGAAAAAATAGGCGATAAAGTTGAGTTGAAGGTTGTAGGTAAGGGCGCTCGCGTTCTTTTACCTGAAGAAAAACGCGCTTCATTGAATGGCATAGAGCCAGAAGGTGGATGGACCGCAAAGACAATTCAGCCATACTTTGCGCGCGTTTGCGCCGAAGAGATTGATGCTGTTATCGAATTAACAGACTCTGAAGGTGAAATTTCACTGAAATGTGTGACACCTGAGTAAGATTTTGAGTGAGAGTTAAGTGTTTGAACATGATTTCTTAACTCTCACAGCGTTTTCTATAGCCTAATCACCTGCCTCGATTTGGGGCGATTTGTGAAGCGGGCTATGATATGGACGATCTTCTAAGCGAATTCCTCACCGAAACTTCGGAAAGTCTCGATACGATTGATACCGAGCTAGTGCGATTTGAATCGCAGCCGAATGATAAGGAAACGCTCAATAACATTTTCCGTCTTGTACATACCATTAAGGGTACATGTGGATTTCTTGGCCTGCCAAGACTAGAGGCTGTTGCGCACGCAGGTGAGACTCTTCTTGGGAAGTTCCGTGACGGGGCTTTGCCTGTTACGCCTTCAGCTGTGACATTGGTTCTTGAATCTATTGACCAGATTAAATCTATTCTCGAATTTCTTGAAAGTTCTGGTGCTGAACCTCCGGGGACGGATGAAGAGCTTATAGCGCGTCTTGAAGATGCATCCAATGGTGGTTTGATTGCAGGAGCTGTTGTTGAAGAAGTCCCAGCAAATGATGCAGAAGCAATTTTGGCGGGTCTAGATGATGATGAAGACGAAGATCCTAATGCTCCCCCACCAGGAATTGATCCTGCCAACTGGGATGCTCAACTAGGTCGGGAATTGCGTCCGGGTGAAGTGTCACTTGCAGATTTGGAAGCAGCATTCAATTCTGTTGAGGCTGATGATATTGATGAGCCTGCACCTGTTGTTGCCAAAGTTGAAGCTGTTGCAGCACCGCCTGCAATGATGGAAAAAGCATCGCCTTTGTCAAACCAGACAATCCGTGTTGCCGTTGATGTCCTTGAAGACCTTATGACTATGGTGTCTGAGCTTGTGCTGACACGTAACCAGCTTATGCAGATGGTACGTGGATTGGATGATTCTGAGTTTAAAGCACCATTGCAACGTTTGTCAGCAATTACCGCTGAGTTGCAAGAAGGTGTCATGAAGACACGGATGCAACCCATTGGTACTGCTTGGAAAAAGCTGCCACGTATTGTGCGTGACGCATGTCAGGATTTGCACAAAAAGATCGATCTTGTATTAGATGGAGAAAGCACAGAGCTAGACCGTCAGGTGCTTGAACTAATCAAAGACCCGTTGACCCACATGATCCGAAATTCATGTGACCATGGTGTTGAGACCCCTCAAACGCGTAAATCCAATGGGAAGCCTGAAACAGGTACGATCCATTTGCGCGCCTATCATGAAGGTGGCCATATCATTATTGAAGTGGCCGATGATGGTGCGGGTTTGAACACGGCCCGTATTCGCGAAAAAGCGATTGAAAAAGATATTGTGGATGCGGCGGAAGCTGCGAACATGACCGATGCGCAAATTCATCGTTTGATTTTTGCACCGGGCTTTTCTACGGCTGCAAAAATTACAAACATATCTGGTCGAGGCGTCGGTATGGACGTTGTGAAGACCAACATCGAGCTTATCGGTGGTGTGATTGATTTGCGCGCGGTTGAAGGAGAGGGAACAACATTCCTCATCAAAATTCCGCTTACACTTGCAATTATTTCAGCACTTATTGTCGGTGTTGGTAATGAACGCTTTGCTTTGCCACAATTGTCTGTTGTGGAATTGGTACGCACAGGCAATGAGCGCGATCAGCGCGTCGAACGTATTTCCAACACACAAGTATTGAGACTGCGTGACCGTTTGTTGCCGCTTGTGACATTGAACCAGATCTTGGGTCTTGGGGACATGACGGGCAAAGATGCTATTGATAAGAGTGGCAATGCTTTTGTTGTGGTCATGCAAGTGGGCGATACCCGCTTTGGTCTTGTGGTTGATCAGGTCTTTGATACTGAAGAGATTGTGGTGAAACCACTGACAAATATGCTTAGTGGTCTTCGTCAGTATTCAGGCGCAACAATATTGGGTGATGGATCTGTTATTATGATTCTTGATCCAAATGGTGTTGCCAAAGAGGTTTCAAGTATTGAAGGCGCTAGCCAGTCGAATGCAGCGTCAAAAGCGGAAGAGAATATTAGTGATGATAAAATGTCACTTCTATTATTCCGTGCAGGCGGCAAAGAGCCGATGGCTTGTCCGCTAAGCCTCGTGACGCGTCTGGAAGATTTGGACGCTTCCACATTCGAAAATGCGCAAGGACATCAAGTTGTTCAATATCGCGGCAAGCTAATGCCGCTTGTTCATGCGTCTGGTTCACACATGATGAAGTCAGAAGGCAAACAACCCATTCTTGTCTTCAACCAAGGTGAGACTGTTATTGGTCTGGCAGTTGATGAGATCCTCGATATTGTTCATGAAACAGTGAATTATGAAATGGCAGAGATGACGCCAGGTATTCTTGGTGCGGCTGTCCTCAAAGGAAAAACTACGCAGATTATCGACGTGGCGCACTTCTTGAACTCTGGTCAACGTGATTGGGCGAAGCTCGCCACATCAGCGAAACAAAAAGCGCGTCGCCGTATTTTGCTTGTGGAAACGCACCCATTCTTCCAGAATATGTTGTCTCCTCTGCTTAAAGCTGCTGGATATGATGTCACTCTGGCACCGACCGAAGACAAAGCGATAGAAATACTAAAATCAGAAGCCAGCTTCGACGCTGTATTGGCGGATATTGATGCAGGACAAGGCGTTAGCCGCCTAGCATTGGCAATTGATGCAAATGCACAGCTGATATCTGCACCACGTTTTGGATTGTCTAACCGTGACGATGCGCAGCCGACTGAAATGGGAATGAGTATTCCTAAAGCTGACCGTCAAGCGTTGTTAATGGCACTGGATTCAGCCCTTAAAGCTAAAGGAGATGCAGCATGACCTCGACAGAGTATGTGACTTTTCAAATCGGTTCACAAACTTTTGGAACATCCGTTTTAGAGGTTCATGATGTCTTTCGTCCCACACAGGTGACAAAAGTTCCATTGGCCAAGCCGGATATAGCAGGAGTTCTTAACCTTCGTGGGCGTATAGTAACTGCGATAGATGCCAGAGCACGTTTGGGATTACCACCAAGAGAGGGGGATCCAGACAATATTATGGCGATAGGAATCGAACAAGGCGGTGAAAGTTTTGGGTTGATCATTGATTCAGTAGGCGAAGTTGTTCGTCTTGAAGATGTTGATCTTGAGAAGAACCCAGTAAACCTCGACCCGGTTTGGGCATCGGTTTCAAAGGGAGTGCATCGTTTAGGCGATAAGCTCTTGATTGTTATGGATATCGGCAAAATTCTGGCCGTAAATGAACCTGATGAGGGTTTGGCAGCATAAAGGACGACTTTGATGAAGCGTTGTTTAATAGTTGATGATAGCCGTGTTGTACGGAAAGTCGCGAGACGTATTCTCGAGGATTTGAAATTCGACACGATGGAAGCAGCGGATGGTCAGCAAGCATTGGAGCAATGCCGTGCTGATATGCCGGAAGCGATTTTGCTCGATTGGAATATGCCTGTGATGAATGGCATTGATTTTCTGCGTGCATTACGTCGTGAACCGGGTGGGGACCGTCCAACTGTTGTATTCTGTACGACTGAAAATGATATGTCTCACATTGCAGAGGCAATTCGCTCAGGTGCGAATGAGTACATCATGAAGCCTTTCGATAGCGAAATTATTGAATCGAAATTTGCTGAAGTGGGTCTCGTTTAGCATCACACGACGTGTAGATGTTCAGGCTGTGTATTAGATTGAAGGGATGCCGATGGTGAACGCTTTTGCGACAAACCGATCCTATGGACAGTCAATCCGCGTCATGATTGTGGATGATAGCGCAGTTGTGCGCGGTCTCACAAAGCGCTGGCTGGAAGTAGAAAACGACATAGAGATCGTTGCCGTAAGTACAGACGGTATGCGAGCAGTTGGGGATGTCGTCGCTGCGAAACCTGACGTGATCATTCTCGATGTCGAGATGCCACGCATGGACGGACTAACTGCATTGCCGCAGCTTTTGAAGCTTGCGCCGCATGCACGAATTGTGATGGCATCGACGCTAACGCGTGAAGGCGCTGCCACAACATTGCGCGCTATGTCTCTTGGCGCTGCGGATTATATTTCCAAACCTGAGGCGACTGGGCTTGGTGGTGCGACAGCATACCAAAAAGACTTGATCGCAAAAATTAGAGCTTTGGGTGGTGCTGCGCAAGCATCAGCAAATCCTGCGCAACGTGCACCTATTCCGCCAATGCGACCTGCATTTGCGTCGAAGCCAGCGATTTTCCGTCCGAAAGCCTTGATGATTGGGGCATCCACTGGCGGGCCGCAAGCTTTGCAGAATTTTTTGATACCCATCGCCAAAGAGATAAATGCGCCGATTTTCATCGTGCAGCATATGCCGCCTACATTTACGACAATATTAGCCGAGAAATTGGCTCAAGTAACGGGACGTCCATGTCGAGAGCCAGCCAATGGGGATGCTGTACAGGCAGGGCATATTTATTTGGCGCGCGGCGATTGGCACATGCGTGTTGAAAAACAAGGTGTTGGACAAGTCATCAAAATTGATCAGTCTCCTCAAGTGAATTTTTGTCGCCCTTCAGTTGATCCCTTATTCCGCTCAGGCGTGGAAGTATATGGCGGTTCATTGCTGAGTGTTGTGTTGACAGGTATGGGGCATGATGGTCGCGATGGTGCAAAATTAATAAATGAAGCTGGTGGTCGCGTATTCGTTCAGGATGAAGCGTCAAGTGTAGTTTGGGGAATGCCGGGGGCAATTGCACATGCAGGTTTGGCGGATGAAATCAAACCTATTCCTGAATTATGCAAGCTAGTCGTAAAATACATGAATGGAGCCGGATAGGTGAATAGTACTGATTTTGATTTTGTGTCGGGGCTTTTGCGTCGTCGCGCCGGTATTCAACTTACAACTGATAAAACCTATCTTTTGGAAAGTCGCCTTGCGCCGCTCGCGCGTAAAGAGGGTTTAGCCTCAATTGAAGACTTGTTAGCCGTAGTGCGTTCACGTCGCGATGAGAGATTGATTGCGCTCATCGTGGATGTAATGACAACGAATGAAACGTTTTTTTTCCGCGACAAAACACCGTTCGAGCTGATGAAAGAAGTTGCGCTGCCTGATTTGGCAACAAAAAACAAATCACGCATTCGTATTTGGTGTGCAGCCTGTTCAACCGGACAGGAGCCATATTCGCTTGCAATGATGCTGGATGAAAATCCTGCTTTAACTAAAGGCGCGACGGTAGAGATTGTTGCGACCGACATTTCACCACGCGTTTTGGAAAAAGCCAAATCGGGACTTTACTCTCAGTTTGAAGTGCAACGTGGTTTGCCGATTCAAATGATGATGAAGCATTTCAAACAAAAAGACGATTTGTGGCAGATCTCAGATAGAATTCGTTCAATGGTTACATTTCGTGAACATAATCTGATGGATCAACCGAGTATGTTTGGGAAATTTGATGTTGTGTTTATTCGCAACGTGTTGATCTATTTCGACCAAGCAACAAAAACTGAAGTGCTTGACCGAGTCTCAACAGTGATGAACCCAGGTGGGTATGTTCTGCTGGGGGCAGCTGAGACTGTTATAGGAATTACACGCAAGTTTGAGGCGATGAAAGAGCGTCGTGGCTTGTATCAAATGGTCGCTGGAGAAACTAAGACAGGTATACGAGCCGCGTAAGCAGCGCTTGCTTTAGCGTGAGAAATAATGATTATGCCGCACACGGAATGTAGGGTGCGGCATTATTGTTTGCAAAAACTGGCATATTCTGAACGTAGAATTGTTGTCAGCATTGAAACCCCATGCTACGACCCGCGCGATTGAGGAGTGGTTCCCGCGAAGGACTACAATTACCTCATGTTATTTTGGGACATCTAATCCTGTAGTATTGTCGCGGCGATGCTCAGATTAAGCGGGCAAGATTTTGGGCGCATCATCAAACTCCTCCTCATCTGGGGCAGCACAACGTTATGCAACAGCGTTGTTTGACTTAGCACTGGAAGCGAAAGACCTTGACGGCGTAGAAGCTGGGCTGAAGTCTTTGGCGACTCTCATTATTGAAAACGAAAACCTCGCAAAAGTGCTCGGCGCGCCTTTACACTCTGTTGACGAGAAAAAGGCTGTGCTAAACGCACTCGCAGACAAAATTCAACTACCTGAACTCGCAAGACGTTTTATTGGTGTGGTCACTCAAAATGGTCGCGCTGCAGATCTTGTTGGAATTGAAAAAGCATTTTCTGAGCAATTAGCGTTACACCGTGGAACGACACGTGTTGTTGCGGTAAGTGCTCAAAAATTAACGGCCGCTGAGGCCACTAAACTGACGTCTACTGTCTCTACAGCACTTGGTCGTGATGTAGAGGTGGAATTAGAGGTCAATCCCGCTCTCATTGGCGGGCTTCAACTTCGTGTGGGATCACGTCTAATTGACGCGTCTCTTCGCACGAAACTCGATGGTTTGACGAACGCGATGAAAGGGGCCTAGCCCAATGGACATTCGTGCCGCTGAAATTTCAGAAATCCTGAAGGCGCAGATTACTAATTACGGTGCCGAGGCAACAGTCTCCGATGTTGGACAAGTTTTGTCCGTCGGTGATGGTATTGCCCGTATCCACGGTTTGGACAATGTTCAAGCCGGTGAGATGGTACAGTTCGAAAGTGGTGTTAAGGGTATGGCTCTTAACCTCGAAAACGACAACGTTGGTGTTGTTATTTTCGGTGATGACCGCGGAATTAAAGAAGGTGAAAACGTAAAACGCCTTGAAGAGATTGTATCTGCACCAGTTGGTAAAGGTATGCTTGGTCGCGTTGTTAACGCACTGGGTGAGCCAATTGATGGTAAGGGCGATCTTGCTGGCATTGAAACACGTAGCCGTGTTGATGTTAAAGCGCCTGGTATTCTTCCACGTAAATCTGTGCACGAGCCAATGGCGACAGGTATCAAGGCAATTGATACTTTGGTTCCAATCGGTCGTGGTCAACGTGAGCTTATCATTGGTGACCGTCAAACAGGTAAAACAGCGATTGCTATCGATGCAATTCTGAACCAAAAAGCAATTAACGAGAGCGGTTCTGAAAGCGAAAAGCTTTACTGTATCTACGTTGCTATTGGTCAAAAACGTTCAACAGTTGCTCAAGTTGTGAAAACACTTGAGGAGCGCGGTGCACTTGAATACACAATTGTTGTATCGGCGACAGCTTCTGAGCCGGCACCTCTGCAATATATTGCGCCGTTTACAGCGACTGCAATGGGTGAGTACTTCCGTGACAACGGTATGCACGCGCTGATCATTTATGATGACTTGTCTAAGCAAGCTGTGGCTTACCGCCAAATGTCTTTGCTTCTTCGTCGTCCTCCTGGTCGTGAAGCTTACCCTGGTGACGTGTTCTATCTTCACAGCCGCTTGCTTGAGCGTTCTGCGAAATTGAACGAAGCAAATGGTTCCGGTTCTTTGACAGCTTTGCCTGTTATTGAAACGCAAGGTAACGACGTGTCAGCATTTATCCCCACAAACGTTATCTCGATCACTGATGGCCAGATCTTCCTTGAAACAGACTTGTTCTACCAAGGTATTCGTCCAGCTGTGAACGTTGGTTTGTCTGTGTCTCGTGTGGGGTCTTCTGCGCAACACAAAGCAACTAAACAAGTTGCGGGTACAATGAAGTCTGATTTGGCTCAATTCCGTGAGATGGCAGCATTTGCTAAATTCGGTTCTGACCTAGACCCAGCTACACAGCGCCAATTGGCACGTGGTGAGCGTCTAACAGCTCTATTGAAGCAACCGCAATACTCTCCATTGGCTATGGAAGAGCAGGTTGTCTCTATCTATGCAGGTACACGTGGTTACTTAGATAAAGTGCCTGTGGCTCAAGTGCAGCGCTATGAAGCAGAGCTTCTTAGCTACGCACACGCAAACCACAGCGCTTTGCTGAAAACTATTCGCGACGAGAAGAAATTGACTGGTGATACAGAAGGCCAAGTGAAAGAGTTGATTGAAAAATTCAACAAAACATTTAGCTAAACGTAGATCAGGCAAACAGTTGAGAGGCTGATAAATGGCCAGCTTGAAAGATCTTCGCGTTCGCATAGCGAGCGTGAAGTCAACGCAGAAAATCACGAAGGCCATGCAAATGGTGGCCGCAGCGAAGCTGAAACGGGCGCAACAAGCGGCTGAAGCTTCACGTCCATACGCCCAGCGTATGGCTGCGGTTATCGGTAATTTGGCTGATTCCGTTGGTGTGGGTGAGGGCGGTCCCCGTCTCCTCGCTGGCACCGGAAGCGACCAGACACAACTCGTTGTCGTTTTGACAGCTGAACGTGGATTGTGTGGTGGTTTCAACGGTAACGTCGCTAAATTGGCGCGTAAGAAAGTGTTATCTCTTCAGTCTGAAGGGAAGGATGTAAAAATCCTGACCATCGGTAAGAAAGGGAATGACACTCTAAAGCGTGAATTTGGTTCTATAATTGTTGGTCACGTTGATCTTCGCGGTGAAAAAGAAATGAACGGTGAGATCGCCGCGCGTATCGGTCGCAAGATCACTGACATGTATGACGATGGCGCGTTTGATGTCTGTTCGTTTGTATATGCAGAATTTAAAAACGTGTTGACTCAAAAACCTGTTGTTCAACAGCTTATCCCAGCTGTTGCACCCGAAGATGCTCCTAAAGTGGAGCTTAAGGGCGCAACATACTTGTATGAGCCTAATGAGACAGAGATACTTGAGGCACTATTGCCACGTTATGTGAACACTCAAATTTTATCAGCACTTCTTGAAAGTTCAGCTGGTGAGCAGGGTGCACGTATGACAGCTATGGATAACGCCACACGTAATGCTGGCGAAATGATCGATAGCCTGAAATTGACATATAACCGCGCGCGTCAAGCGCAGATCACAACAGAACTTACAGAAATCATCTCCGGCGCGGAAGCGCTGTAGGACCGACCGGGAGCAAAGACTATGGCGACGACAGCCAAAGGGAAGATCAGTCAGGTTATTGGAGCCGTTGTAGACGTCGAGTTCGACGGCACACTTCCAGACATCCTGAACGCACTTGTAACTGACAACAACGGCAACAAGCTTGTTCTCGAAGTTGCTCAGCACCTAGGTGAAAACACTGTTCGTACAATCGCGATGGACGCGACTGAGGGACTTACACGTGGTCACCCTGTGGAAGACACAGGCGCGCCAATCATGGTTCCAGTTGGTCCTGCTACGCTTGGCCGTATCATGAACGTGATCGG
This sequence comes from uncultured Hyphomonadaceae bacterium, assembly GCA_964351655.1. Classification (GTDB taxonomy): domain Bacteria; phylum Pseudomonadota; class Alphaproteobacteria; order Caulobacterales; family Hyphomonadaceae; genus Hirschia. The sequence goes on from CAYGPD010000001.1 coordinate 176,112, forward strand.
TGAGCCGATTGATGAAGCGGGTGAAATCGCAACTTCTGAGCGCCGCGCAATTCACGCGCCCGCACCTGATTTTGTAGACCAAAACCCAGAGTCAGAAGTTTTGGCGACAGGTATCAAAGTTATCGACCTTCTTTGCCCATACGCCAAAGGTGGTAAAATCGGTCTCTTCGGTGGTGCCGGTGTGGGTAAAACCGTTCTCATCATGGAATTGATCAACAACATCGCTAAAGCATATGGTGGATACTCTGTGTTCGCTGGTGTGGGTGAGCGTACACGTGAAGGTAACGACCTTTACTGGGAAATGATTGAATCTAAAGTGAACGAAGAAGGTGGTGGCGGTGATAGCCGTGCGACACTCGTTTACGGTCAGATGAACGAGCCTCCAGGCGCACGTGCGCGTGTTGCTCTAACTGGGCTTGCTCAAGCTGAGTATTTCCGTGATGAAGAAGGTAAAGACGTTCTGTTCTTCGTGGACAACATCTTCCGCTTCACACAAGCTGGTT
>CAYGPD010000002.1:0-72316 GCA_964351655.1 uncultured Hyphomonadaceae bacterium
GATCTGAGGCCAAGCGAAGATTTGAACCAAACTTTATCGCCTGAAACGAAGATAAAAACACCGACTTTTGAAGCTTCCGAATTTGAACTTGAGCCAGAAACAATCGATGAGCAAACTTTAGCATGGAGAAATCGGTACTTAGAAGGGCGAGTGCGTTACCTTGAAGAAGAAAAAGAGCGCTCAAATACTGTAGTAGCGTCGGATGAATTGAAAGCAGTATCAGGCGAACCTAGCGGCCAAACTAATGACAATATGACGAGTACAGTCACACAGAGTGTTGAAGTCGCGAATAATACGCAAAACTTAACTTCCATAAAATCAGACGAGGTTGATCGCTTGCGTTGGCGTACACGCTATTTAGAAGGACGAATCCGTTTTCTTGAAGAAGAGGCTGCTGTGTCAGCTCTGAAAGCTGAAAAGGAAGCGATTAGCCCGAAATTACCGACTTTGGTTTCAACTGAGCAGGCATCGCAACTTCAAACGGAGCGCGCAAATTGGCGGAACGCTTATCTTGAGGAGCGACTAAAATTTACCGTATCTTCAAATTCTGCGGTACGATCAAATACAAAAAATGTGTCTCAAGGTACTGAAGATCGGTCATCACTCGATGACCGTATTAAGTGGCGCGAGACTTATCTTGCTGAACGCATACATTACGGTGAAGAGTTACTAAAGTTGGAGCAAAGCAAGCAACCTATTGTTGAGCAACCGCGTGAGGACTTGCAAATAGATCGCTTACAATGGCGTTCTCAATACCTCGAAGAAAAAATCAACAATGCAGAGATTGAGTCTTCTACACTTTCGTTGAAACAACCAAATATATCTGAAGGAGCGAAAATTGAGCTGGTTTCTGTAGAGAACCTACAGGTTGAGACTTTAGACAATGCTCATGATGATAATGAATCAGATGTTGAGCTTGTTGAAGCTAACACTAGCGAAGACGAGGCTTTTGCGGCAGAATATTTGGCTGAAGTTGAAAATGAACTTGTTCGCTTAAAGTGGAGAGAAGCATTTTATGCGTCACTTGCTCAGCGTGCTCAGGCAAACAATCTGCATGAAACAGCAGATAGGGTGGAACCACACGATCCAGTTGATAGAGCGGCTGAAGAAAAAGAAGAATATAGCCTTCGTGAAGTCGATTTCAAAAGGTTAGAATGGCGTAATCGTTACTTGCATGGACGCCTCAAATATTTGGAAGAGAATGCTGCGTCAGCTATGCGTAAAGTGTCACGTCAGCAAGACGTTGAAACTCAAAAAGTGAATGAGAGTTCTGAGGAGCATTCGAGCTATGGTGACGCAAGTGATACAGCAAAGCTTAAATGGAGAAACTCTTATCTCTTAGGTCGCATCGGCTATCTTGAAGGTGATGAGTCGCAAGGAGAACGATCGTTTGTAAAGAGGGTTGATAATGAGTCCAAGCCAGGTGACGCCTTAGACAACTTAGATTCGCTGTCCCAGCTCAAGTTTGAAGCAACTGAAGAGAAGGCTGAACCATCTGTGAGTGTTGCCTTTGAAACATCTAGGTTAAAGGCAAAAGAAAACAGAGAGAAGAAGCGGAATGCTTCCAGCTCTCGTAAAAAAAGCACAGGTTCAGGAAAGTCTGATATTCACGTTGAAACATCGGATCAGTTTCAAGAGACTTTTCTAAAATCAGAATATTTTGTTTCTGGCGATTCTGATACTGGACGACCTGCCTACCTTACTCAGCCGCTGTTTGGTAAGCATGATGAATTGAGGGAAATCGCTGGGGTGGGGCCAAAGATTGAGCGCATTTTACACGATTTAGGGATTTTCCACTTCTATCAGATTGCGTCTTGGACGCGTAAAGAGGTTGAGTGGGTAGATAACTATTTAACCTTCAAGGGTAGGATTGATCGTGAGAATTGGATCGATCAATGTAAAAAATTGGCCCGTGGAGAAGAAACCGATGGTCAACGTAAATATAGGGATGGAAAACATACTTAGATCCAAAGGGCGATAATACCCAAGTTCATGAAGTTGTTTTATAATTTAACTAAGTCATAAATATAGAGAGCAGTTTTTGTGCAGCAAAGCTTGCTGCTAACTCTCCATTTGAAACTCTCTTCCGTAATTCTGGAAGTGTATTTTGAATTTCGGGGTGCTGTTTAAAAGCTTGCATCATACTTTCGCTTATAAGAGATTCCATCCAACGAAGTTGCTGTTCGGAACGCCTTTTTTGATGAGAACCGCTCTTTAAAGTTGAGTTTTTATGCTTGTTCATTACGTCCCAAAGGTTTTCCAACCCAACCCCTTTTTCAGCGGAAATTGTTGAAACCGTGGGATTCCATGCGGGGTCTACCGGAGTAAGTATGTGCAAAGCATTTCGATAGTGGCGCGCTGCATTTGCAGCGGCTTTTTCATCGATATCGGCTTTATTCACGGCAATCATATCAGCAACTTCAAGTACGCCTTTTTTTATGCCTTGTAGCTCATCCCCCGCATTGGGCAGCATCAAAACTAGAAAAAGGTCCACCATGTCAGCTACAACAGTTTCAGATTGTCCCACACCAACGGTTTCTACGAGAATAACATCATAACCAGCAGCTTCACAAAATAGAAGTGTTTCTCGAGTTTTTCGCGCAACTCCTCCAAGCGTTTCACCAGCGGGAGAGGGACGAATAAATGCATTTGTATTCATAGAAAGCTGCTCCATTCTAGTTTTGTCACCTAGAATTGAGCCACCAGAGCGTTTAGACGTGGGATCTACTGCAAGTACAGCTACTTTGTAACCTTTCTCAGTTAGCATCGATCCAAAATTGTCAATGAAGGTTGATTTGCCGACCCCTGGAACTCCTGTTATTCCGATGCGGCGTGCATTCCCTGTTTTGCTCATGCATTGAACAAGCAGGTGTTGTGCTTTTTCTTGATGATCCGCACGTTTAGATTCAACCCATGTAATAGCCCGCGCTAAACCTGCGCGCGTAAGTAGGTCTTCTGGGGTGATATCTTGCATAAAAAGGTAAGCTTAGTTGGAATATGTTGAGTTCGTAGTTGATGTATCTAAAACTGATTGCGCGTCATATATGACGCCTTCAGCACCAGCTGGTTTAGGGCCTGAGCCGGTGATTATTTCTAGCCGAGATTGATAGGCTTTACGATCCGGCGTTAGGTCAAAACCTATGCCAACACCGACTCCGCCGCCGCGAGATCCGCTACCACCTGAAACTCCAACGCTTGTTCCGCGATTTTGTGAGCCTCCGATTATATCTGAGGCTTTGTTTACGACACGGAACCATGTTTCTTTTTGATCAAGTGTTATTTCTGCAGCACGGCGTAATGCAAAATTCTCCACCTCGAGCTGAGATGCATCGGTGTCACCGGTGAACACGACATTGAACCGATTGGATTCGATTTTCATATCTTGAAATCCAATTCCTGATTTATCTACAGGCGTGTATGTCGTCGACGGAGTTGCGCATGCAGCAAGCATGGATGTGCATACGATAGATACAGCTATTTTGCGAAACATTTCAAACTCGCTTTTCAAAATGCTCTTGGGCTTATTGGCCAAAAGCGGATGGTTTGGGGTGCTCGATCATGAAAATATGGGTTTCATTCACCAGCATATTTGCAGCATCGACTGTATCTGCTTGTGAAATTGACAATTTCAAATCTTCTTCCTCGATTTTCCACAGGTGATCGGCGACTTCCGATGGTTCAGCATCATTAAGCAATAGTCGTAAAATTCCAGCTATGTACTTGTCGTAAAAACCTTCTCGAGATGCATCTTCGTTTACATCCATCGGATCCCAGTCACGCCATAAAACCTCACCGACGATCAGAGTGAGGCCTTCTAGCCAACGATCTAGTTCAATGTCTTGCTTTGGCATATGAGCTCCGATTCTAAGAGTTAGTATTTAGGAGTTATGCTTCAATTGTGACCTCAGCTTGTCGATTAATTCAATACATGACTCTGCAATTATCGTCCCAGGAGCGAAAATAGCTGCTGCGCCAGCCTTATAAAGTGCATCATAATCCTGTGGCGGCACGACACCTCCGACCACAATCATGATGTCATCACGGCCTTCTGATTTAAGTGCGGCTTTGAGTGATGGTACAAGTGACAGGTGTCCAGCAGCAAGTGAAGACGCAGCCACAACATGGACATCATTTTCTACAGCCTGACGTGCGACCTCTTCTGGCGTCTGGAACAGCGGACCAATATCTACATCCCAACCAAGGTCAGCCATTCCTGAAGCAACGACTTTCTGGCCGCGATCATGTCCGTCTTGCCCCATCTTTGCGATAAGAATACGCGGTCGACGGCCTTCATTCTCTTCAAAAGTATCTGCACCTTTGAGCGCAAGTTCAACACGGTCTGATTTAGCTTTCATTCCCGCAGCATACACCCCTTGAATCGAATTGATAACTGCTTTGTGACGCCCCGCCACAACTTCAATTGCCATAGATATTTCGCCGACGGTTGCATGTGCGCGCGCAGCGTTAACGCCAAGCTCAAGTAGATTGCCTTCGCCCGAACGCATTGAGTTTGTGATTGCATCTAAGGCGGTTGTCACTTTTGCTTCATCGCGTCCAGCCTTAAGTCTTTTAAGCTTTTCGAGCTGTAGCTTATAAACACTTGCATTATCCACTTTGAGCACCGGCACATCTTCAGGCTCAGTCAATTGATATTTATTTACACCAATAACTGATTGCACACCTGAATCTATACGCGCTTGAGTTTTTGCCGCAGATTCTTCGATACGTAGCTTGGGCAGACCTTTTTCAATAGCAGCTGCCATCCCACCCATTTTTTCGACTTCTTCAATATGCTCCCATGCGCGGGCCGCGAGATCATGCGTTAAGCGCTCAACATAATAGGAACCGCCCCACATATCGATGGTGCGACAAGTGCCAGCTTCTTGTTGTAAGAAAATTTGGGTATTTCGTGCAATTCTAGCTGAAAAGTCCGTTGGCAGTGCGAGCGCTTCATCTAGCGCATTTGTGTGGAGTGATTGTGTTTGTCCATTTACAGCCGCCATAGCCTCAAGACATGTACGCACTACGTTGTTATTTACGTCTTGCGCCGTCAATGACCAACCAGATGTTTGTGAATGCGTGCGTAAAGATAATGACTTAGAGCTTTTTGGTGAGAATTTATTGACAAGCCGTGACCACAACAATCGACCTGCGCGCATTTTGGCAACTTCCATGAAGTAATTCATGCCAATCGCCCAGAAGAATGACAAACGCGGTGCAAAAGCATCTACATCTAAGCCAGCTTCTATACCTGCTTTAATATATTCTACGCCGTCAGCTAATGTGTAAGCTAGCTCTAGATCAGCGCTCGCGCCAGCTTCTTGCATATGGTAGCCGGAAATGGAAATAGAGTTGTATTTTGGCATTTTTTGCGATGTGAATGCAAAAATATCAGAGATGATCCGCATAGAATGCTTGGGCGGGTATATATATGTGTTGCGCACCATGAACTCTTTCAGAATATCGTTCTGAATTGTGCCGGATAATTTCTCCGGAGGGACTCCTTGTTCTTCCGCAGCCACTATAAAGAGAGACAGTATAGGTAGCACAGCGCCGTTCATTGTCATGGATACGGACATTTTATCGAGTGGAATTCCGTCAAAAAGCGTCCGCATGTCCAAAATGGAATCGATTGCAACTCCAGCCATTCCAACGTCGCCTGATACACGTGGATGGTCACTATCATAGCCTCGGTGTGTTGCGAGATCGAATGCTACAGAAAGGCCTTTTTGGCCGGCAGCCAAGTTTCGGCGATAAAAAGCATTCGATTCTTCTGCTGTTGAGAAACCCGCATACTGACGAATAGTCCAAGGGCGCTGAGGGTACATTGAAGGATAGGGGCCGCGGCCATACGGTGCAATCCCGGGAAAATCGTCGAGAAAATCAAGTTTCGCAGTATCCTTGGCGGTGTAGAGAGGTTTTACATCCACGCCTTCGGGCGTTTCCCAGTTCCCGTCTAAATCATTAGCTGCGGCTGACTCCCATTTTTGAAGTGAGGCTTCAGTCACAAGGCCACATTCTGGAAGGTCAAGGTCAATCTTGGTAAAGTCAGGTGTAGATATTGGCATTTTAGGACTCCGAAGAGAAAGTGTTTCTAGCTTCCGGTTTGTTCGCTTATGTGGGGCCGGCTTCTAGTATGAAATATGAAACAATAGAGGGCGCTACAGCGCTAACCCCAATTCCGAGTGTGCAAGCTCAAGGCTGGCAACAACATCGACGCCAACATGAATAAACTCATCAATCCCAGCTTCCTGCCAAGATGTGCCAATCTCTGCTGGTGGTCTTCCTGCAAGATATAATCGGCCAGCACCTGCCGCACCTAACGCACGTGCTGTATCGGCGGCTTCTTGTAAATAGCGTTCGTCAGACCCGCAAATACATGCCAATAAACAGCCAGATTGTTTGAAAGCTATCGCAAGCTCATCGGCTTTTCCAGCATGATAAATCGCTTGTAATCCGCCTGCACCGAAGAAATTCGTTGCGAAGGAAGAGCGTGCTGTGTGTTCTGCCAAAGGCCCTACTGCGGCAATGAATATTCTCGGTTTAATTTTGTTTTTTAGCTCGAAAGCTTCTGCAAAGTCACGCAAACGCTCAAATGGCTTTGCTATTCGCATTGGCCACAAAGGGTCGCATTCCAAATAAGTGTCTGCTTCTAAAGTCATATCAGAAAGTGTCATTCCATTATCAACTGACTCTAAAAGAGACTTTGTATCAAAAGCTGAAGGTGCAACTCCTTTAGACGTGGACGCTTCTTTTAGAACTTTCTTTAAATCAGGTGTCACGAACTCCGCTGCGGTTTCATCCAATAATGGATAATCTGATACGGCAGTAATTTGAACTTTTCTAAACGCTACATCTCTTAGACGGGCCGTTCTAACCTTGCTGACATTGGATTGGATTTTGCCTTGTGTAAGGGAAGCTAACACTCCGGAGTCGCGTTCGATGTTTTGGAATAAACCCCAGGCTTTTATCGCTAGATCATTTGAAAGTGTGGATATACTCCAAGTACCACCAGCTGGGTCCAATACTTTTCCAAGAAACGATTCTTCTTGCGCGATAATCTGCGTGTTGCGTGCGATGCGTCTGGCTTGACGTGAAGGGAGACCTAGCGCGTCTGTAAATGGGCGAATTGTTGTTATCTCGGCACCGCCAACACCCGCTGCAAAACAGGCAGCTGTGTTGCGTAAGATGTTTACCCAAGGATCACGAGCAGTCAGCATTCGACGCGACGAGACGGCTTGAATTTTCATATTGAATTGAGATTCTGTGACGCCAAACTCACTCGCTACTTTAGCCCACATACGGCGTGCGGCGCGAAGTTTTGCTATTTCAATGATATAGTCTGCTCCGACTGCCATCGTGAAACCGATAGAACGCAAAGCGACGGCGGCATCGATTCCAGATTCAACAAGAGTTCGAAGATAATATGTTCCGCTTGCAATTAAGCTAGCAAGTTCCTGGGCTTCAGAGCCGCCCGACTCGTGGATAGGGCGAGAATCTGCCCGCAGGATTGTTGAACTTTTAAAAGTAGGGGCAAGAGTTGAAACTAGATCTACTATGCTAGCTTTAACGCTTGTTTCGTTGCCGTTTAGATTTCCGGTACGTGCAAGAGTTCCAATAGGGTCGTAATTGAAAGCGAGATTGAGGGATGCGGGATTATCCGTGTTGCTTTGGGCGAAAGATGCCAACATGGCAGCTGCGGCAAGTCCAGAATCAGCTGAAGAGGCCGTGACTTCAATACCAACAGGTGCCCAATCAAGTTTAACGCCTTCTAAAACTTTATTTATATCCGCTATAGTACGAACGCAGACGCCTCTATCGCCATTCTCATCGATTCGAAGTTCTATAGAACTCACGCCATGTTCTAGGTCTTCTAGGATAGATTTGTTAGCTTCTACAGGATCGGGGTGGGAAATGATCTGACGAATATCCCAAGGGAGATATTTGTCACGACTCGGTTTTGAACCACGTAGAAATGGATTCTGACCGGGAAGGCTTGATTTGTCAGTGGAAGAATCCCAGTCAGTATTCCGATATAGAGCTTTTACAGTCAAACCATCATATGTCTTTGAGTTGATTGTACTCGCTGGCTTGCCTTTTAGTGCCTTATCAAGAAGGTCCAACCATTGGGCTTCGTCTCCGCCATCAAATTCTGACGAAAACTGAAAAATGTTATCTGAGGTCATCCCGTATTTCCCGATATTTATTTGTTATATCTTATGTTGCGTCACAGCATAGCGCAGTCCTGACAGGTCAGGGGCGCGACATTCCGTCACTACACATTGGAATACACCATAACTTGAATTTTTATTGGGTCACACCGCCACGGGACAAATCTTCAATTAACTTTATATCAGTCGGATCACCGCTTAAACGATGACGGTATACTTGAACATTTTCTAAAATCCGTTGAACATAATTTCGTGTTTCAGAAAATGGAATACTTTCAATGAAATCTACGGGATCGATTTCTCCCTTGCGTGGATCTCCATATTCTTCAATCCAGCGTTTCGGGCGGCTTGGACCGGCATTGTATGCAGCCAGAGCAAGTATATAGGAGCCATCGAAGTCTTCGATAAGATCATCAAGAAAACTACGTCCCACTTTAAGGTTATATGTCGGGTCGTCAGTTAGCCAACTTTCACGGTAAGGTAATCCTACTTGGCGAGCCGTCAAACGACCCGTTGAAGGCAAAAGTTGCATCATTCCGCGTGCGTTCGCGTGGCTGACAGCTTGCGGAGCGAGTTCACTTTCTTGACGAGAGAGGGCCATAACAAGAGCTGGTTCAGCAATTCCAGAGCGGGCGCTGTTAGGTAGTTCAATAATTGGGAAGGCAGCATTTGGTGCGACAAGGTCTTTTGCGAGAGCTGCTTTGCCTCCACGTACACCGGCGCGTGGTTCTAAATAGTATATCGCAAGATCTGAGAGAAGTTGATGTTCTTGGGGCGTGTCTAACAAATCGTCCAGATGATATGAAAATCTTTCAAAAGAACTTAGACGTCCGGAGTCCGCAAGCATGATTGCAGCTCGCACAACACTTCTATTGTTGAAGGCTTGTGTTTCTTCTTCGGTAGCAGGAGCGGGTAGGGCGAATGCTATCTGTGCTTTGCTTAAGCCCATATCCTTCAATCTTTCAGCAGCCATTTGGCCATAGAAGGTAAAGTTATAGTGGGCAGCTAGTTCATAGCTTTCTTGCGCTGCTTCAGTATTTGAAAGCAGGGGTGCAGATTCATTAACAGAGATATCCTCCTGCTCGAGTTTGGCTGTAGTCTCTTTAACTTCAGCAGCATTCAAAGCATCGGAAGAAGATGGTTCTGAAGAAGATGTATTCTCTTCTTCTAACCCAGCTTTTGAACGATCCATTGAATTCATAGAAGATTTTAAGCTTTTATAGGTTTTGGGATTGCCTTTGACTTCTTCAGAAGTCTTCATTGCATTCAGAGCTTCCCCCCGCCAATACAATCCACGCGAGTGACTGATGGGAGAACTTACGCCTTGGGCTAGTGTGTCAAAGTGTGTAAATGCCACTTCAGGTTTTTTTAAATACCGCAGCGCGACCCAGCCAGCATAAAATTCCGCATCTGCAAAGCTTACGCCCTCACTTAGGCCATGGTTCGCAGCCATGTTGTAGGCTTCTGGCCAACGTTTTTCTTTTATTAGGTCGCGTAGTAGGTAGCTGCGCTCGCTCCAGATTTTTGTGCGTCCAGTTTCCGATGTTTTGAATGGGTCGATATCAAGAATAACTTCTATCGCCCCTTCTTTATTGTTGGCTCTCTTACGTCTCCATCTAGCACGCTCATAGAGGAGGCCAGGATCTGACTGCTTCTTATTCGGAACATCATCAATAAGTGCATCAACTCCTCGGTGACCTTCCATGAGTGCTACTCTCGCTTCAGCGAGCTCACGGTCGGATGAAGATAAGCGAGAGAACAAAGATTTTGCGTCGCTACGCTGATTGTTCCACAGAAGCATGTCTACGCGTTTGGAGTGATCAAATGCGGTTAAATCTTTTGCGAATTGAAGTAATAATTCGCGTTGGTCTGTTGATGATATTGCATGGTTCCACCAAATATCTTTGACTATGCTAATAGCCTGTTGGGGATCACCGTTTCTGTCTAAAAGTCGAGCATATTGTAACTTTCCTCCTCCAGTAATAGGAGGGTAGCTTTTAAACCAAGCCGACAATTCTTCGTCGGACATTGTTAATCCCTTTAACAAGTTTTCCGCTTGTTTAATCATTTCTACTCGTTTCGGCCAATCAGTTAAATTGGTGAGAGCAAATTTCAATTCTTCAAAACTTGGTTGAGCAGATGAATTTGTTGTTATCTTCCATAGGAGCAAATCTTTTATAGATTGTTCTGTCGCAGCTTTTTGATCGCTACGAACTTTAGACCAATTACCTGCATCTGCTGCATCAAGTGAGTCGGAAAGAGATTTATATGTTTTCTGTTCTATAATTTTTGAATAGACTGTAGAGCTTGGTTTAAGCGTTGGAGCAGTGGGAATCGCGTTTGCTGTGGTATTTGCTGCAAATAAAACAAAGATTGTGGGATAAAGAATTCTTTTCATGACTTGCAAAACCTGATTGTGACGCGAATAACAACTAATTAGCTTTAAATCGTGAACAGGCAGTGAGCGTTTTAAAAAAATTCCAAAATATCGACTCGAAACGGAGGACGCGATGTTTAAAGGGTCTATTCCAGCTCTAGTCACACCTTTTCGTAATGGAAAAGTCGACGAGCAAGCTTTTGAAAAAATGGTGCTCAGGCAGATTGAGGCAGGATCGCACGCACTTGTTCCTTGTGGCACCACAGGAGAAAGTGCGACTTTGTCGCACGATGAACACCGGCGTGTGGTTGAGTTGTGCGTTGAGATAGTTGCGGGAAGGATTCCGGTCATTGCTGGGGCTGGCTCTAATTCTACGCGTGAAGCGATTGGTTTGGTTGAACATGCGAAGGCGGTTGGGGCTCATGCTGCGCTAACAGTGTGTCCATATTATAACAGACCGTCTCAGCAGGGACTTATTGCGCATTTTCTAGGTATAGCAGATGCTGTGGAGCTTCCTTTGGTCCTGTATAATGTGCCAGGTAGAACTGTTTCCGATCTTGAGCCTGAAACATTGTGTGAATTAGCTAAGCACCCCAATATAATAGCAATAAAAGACGCGACAGGCGACATTGGGCGTGTGTCATGGCATAAAGCTATATGTCCAAATGAATTTGTTCTTCTTAGTGGAGATGACCTCAGTGCTGTAGGTTTTAATGCTATGGGCGGAATAGGTTGCATATCTGTAACTGCAAATATCGCGCCGAAGGCCTGTGCTGATATGCAAAATGCGATGAGTTTGGGTGACTTTAAAACAGCTAGACAGCTCAATGCATCTTTGCAGAGGTTACATAGGGCGTTATTTTTGGAGCCAAGTCCTGCTCCTGCGAAATTTGCATTGTCGGAGTTGGGCTTATGTGAACCGGATGTGCGGCGTCCAATATTGCCCGTACAATCAAGCGAAGTTAAAAACGAAATTCGAACAGCAATGCGTGAAGCTGGCGTTCTTTAGGTCGGAGATAATATATGGCCAAACCTAAAAAAAATGATGCCAATGGTCTCGTTGCGGAAAATAGACAATCTCGCAGAAATTATGAAGTAGTTGACACGATGGAGGCCGGGGTGGTGCTTCTTGGGACGGAGGTGAAGTCTCTAAGGCTTGGTCGTGCAAATATTTCAGAAAGTTATGCGCGTGATGAGAATGGAGAATTGGTGTTGGTGAACGCGACCATTCCTATTTATCCGCCGGCTGCTAGGTTTAATCATGAGCCTTTGAGAATGAGAAAATTGCTTCTCAAGAAAAAGGAGCTTGCTAAATTGAGCCAAGGGATTTCCAGAGATGGAATGACGGTGGTTCCGTTAAAACTCTATTTTAATGATAGGGGAATTGCTAAATTATTGCTTGGTTTAGCGAAGGGACGAAAGAATCATGACAAGCGAGACGTTGAAAAGAAGCGTGATTGGGAGAAGCAAAAGGCTCGATTGATGCGAGCAAAGGGATAATTTTTAGGAAACCGAGTTTATGCATTCAATCTTTAGCTTGGTCGTTTTGTCGCGCCTAGTTATTGGTGTTAGAAACTTCGGATGTGACATTCCACATTGGGTGCAAATTGAGTAAACGTCCGTCTTCGATAGATGAAGACGGATTTTTTCGAATTTATAGCTTTATTTGTCGCATTTATCATAAAACATAACCTTTGCTTGGGTGATAACCTTTGCTAAAGCGATGCTCGCTAAACGTACTGTCGAGTAGATGTGTGTGTGGTGATTTTACCATATAAGACTTTCATTTTCGATTAGATTGAAAATGAAAGTTGTTAGGTGCCTTGCATGCGGTGCCAAACCGTCTTAGGCCGAACTACAAACTGCTAGGAATTTATAATGCAAGACGCCCAATCTCTCGTCCTAAATTATTTGCCGGTTGTCATATTCTTCGTTTTTGGTGTGGCGTTATGCTTAGCCTTTCTCGTTGCATCGGCTATATTGTCGCCAAATAATCCGGATCCTGAGAAAAACTCAGCATATGAATGTGGATTTAATCCATTCGATGATGCACGAATGAAGTTTGATATAAGGTTCTATCTTGTAGCGATTCTATTTATCATTTTCGATCTTGAGGTCGCGTTTTTGTTTCCTTGGATATTTCAGGTAGATGCGGGGAATGTTGCGGCCTTTTGGTCAATGATGGTTTTTCTTGGTGTTTTGACGATCGGCTTTATTTACGAATGGAGCTCCGGTGCGCTGGAGTGGGAGTAAATCGATGAGTAAGAATAATGTTTCGGCTTCTGTTGTGAAAAACAACTCCTCGAAACCTGCTTCAACGATTAGAAGTGATGATCCCTTCTTTGCGGGAGTTTCAGACGAGTTAGCGGACAAAGGGTTTGTTGTTGCAAAATTGGACGATGCAATTACTTGGGCTCGTACTGGTTCTTTAATGTTTATGAGTTTTGGGCTTGCGTGCTGTGCGGTAGAGATGATGCATGCAGCTAACCCACGATATGACATGGAACGATTTGGGATGGCGCCGCGCGGAACACCCAGACAGTCTGATTTGATGATTGTAGCAGGCACTTTAACCAATAAAATGGCTCCGGCAATGCGTAAAGTATACGATCAAATGGCTGAGCCTCGATATGTGATTTCAATGGGGTCGTGCGCAAATGGTGGTGGGTATTACCATTATTCATATTCTGTCGTTCGTGGGTGTGATCGTATTGTACCGGTTGATGTTTACGTTCCCGGTTGTCCTCCGACAGCAGAGGCTTTGATGTATGGTCTATTGCAGCTTCAAAAGAAAATTCGGCGTGAGGGGACTATCGACCGATGAGTTTATCCTACATCAACGTCGCGACTCTAAAAGATTTGGCGTTACATATTGAGACCGAGCAGCCACACGCAGTTAAATCATCCGAAGTGGTTCGTGATGAGCTAGTAGTTGTGTGTGTGCGAGATCAAGTTCTGCCTTTGATGCGTTTTTTGAAGAATGACACTCAATGTAAATTTGAAACACTGGTTGATATTTGTGCTGCTGACTATCCGGCGCGATCTGAGCGTTTTGAAGTTGTTTATCATATGTTATCGATGAGTCTGAATCAGCGTATCCGGATTAAAATTATAACGGATGAAGAGACGCCGGTTCCTAGTTTAGTTGAATTGTTCCCGTGTGCTGATTGGAATGAACGCGAGGCATTTGATATGTACGGCGTTTTGTTCTCAGGTCATCCAGATCTACGTAGAATTTTGACTGATTATGGTTTTGAGGGGCATCCATTGCGTAAGGATTTTCCGCTTACTGGTCATGTTGAAGTTCGGTATGATGAAGTCGAAAAACGGGTCGTTTATCAACCAGTAAAGCTAGTACAAGAATATAGAAATTTTGACTTTTTATCACCTTGGGAAGGTATGCAAAGCGTTATTCCAGGTGATGAGAAAGCAAGTGAAGGGGAGGCTTAGTGTTCATGGCTGATGGAACTTCACACTCAAACGATATGGATAATCGAAAGTTTACAATAAACTTCGGGCCTCAGCATCCTGCTGCACACGGTGTGTTGCGTATGATCTTGGAGTTAGATGGGGAAATTGTTGAGAGAGTAGATTCCCACATTGGGCTTTTACATAGGGGTACTGAAAAGCTCATCGAATATAAAACGTATCTACAAGCATTGCCTTATTTTGATCGGCTTGATTATTGCGCTCCGATGAACCAAGAGCATGCTTGGTGTATAGCAATTGAAAAACTTACCGGAATAGAAGTGCCTCGGCGCGCACAATTTATTAGGGTTCTTTTTGCTGAAATTGGTCGTTTGCAATCTCACCTTTTGAACGTTACGACTCAGGCTATGGATGTCGGGGCCCTGACACCGATAACGTGGGGATTCGAAGAGCGTGAAAAACTGCTTGTCTTCTATGAAAGAGCTTCGGGTAGTAGAATGCATGCGGCTTATTTTCGACCGGGTGGGGTGCATCAAGATGTACCACCTGAGTTACTGGTGGATATTTATGATTTTTGTGACCCCTTTTTAAAAGTTCTCGACGACATTGAAGGGTTGCTAACCAATAGTCGTATCTTCAAACAAAGAAATGTAAATATCGGTAAAGTGACTCCTGCTGACGCATTAGAATGGGGTTTTTCGGGAGTAATGGTCCGTGGTTCTGGGATGCCTTGGGATTTGCGAAGATCACAACCCTATGAAGTTTATTCTGAGTTAGAATTTGGAATTCCTATCGGCAAGCATGGTGATTGTTATGATCGCTATTTATGTCGGATGGAAGAAATGCGCGAGTCAGTACGGATTATCAAGCAGTGTATTGACCAGATTCCGCAGGGGCCAGTTCTGCCTGAGCGTTCTAAGTTTGCACCTCCACGAAGAAGTGAAATGAAGGGTTCGATGGAGGCATTGATTCATCATTTTAAACTTTACACTGAAGGTTTCCACGTTCCAGCTGGCGAAGTTTATGCCACAGTTGAGGCTCCCAAAGGTGAGTTTGGTGTATATTTGGTCTCTGACGGCACAAACCGTCCTTACAGAGCAAAAATTAAAGCTCCAGGATATGCCCACTTACAAGCAATGGATTACCTGTGTAAGGGGCATCAATTGGCGGACGCGTCTGCAATTCTCGGGTCGTTGGATATAGTTTTTGGAGAGATAGATCGATGAACGCTCTCCCAACACCTGAAGAATTAGTCCAAGGCCAATTGGATGCTTACAATTCACAAAATTTAGAAGAGTTTTGTGAATTCTTTTCTGACGACCTATTTGTGGCCAGTTATCTGGGCGATGTAGTTTGCACAGGAATCGATGCTTTTCGTATACGGCATGTAGGGGTTTTTAGTGATTTTCCTAATAATAAAGCAGAGTTGAAGTCTCGAATTGTATTAGGAGATACAGTAATTGACTTGGAAAACGTAACGCGGGGAAATGGAGACCCCAGTTTTCAGGTCATATGTATTTACACCATAAGTAATGCGCGTATCTCACGCATTGAATACGTCAAAGCGAGTTAGACAATGAGTAGTATTCGTCGATTTGACATCGAGGCTGGCGGAAGTGACTTTACTTTCAGGGCTGATACGGAAGAAAAAATAAACTTCTGGCTTTCCAAATATCCGCTGGAACGGAAGCGATCAGCAGTTATACCTATGTTGTGGTTGGCGCAAAAGGATAATGCAGGATGGCTATCCGAGCCTGCGATGCGGGAGGTTGCCGAGCGATTGGGCATGGCTTACATTCGCGTTTACGAGGTTGCTACTTTTTATACTATGTTCCGAATGCAGCCAGTAGGAGAATATCACGTTCAAGTTTGTGGTACGACTCCGTGTATGTTGCGCGGCTCGGACAATCTAATGGCAGTTTGTAAGTCTAAGATTGGTGATAAAGGACATGTAGGGGCTGGTGGAAAACTTTCTTGGGAGGAAGTTGAGTGTCTAGGTGCCTGTGTTAATGCTCCAATGGCGCAGATAAACGACTACTATTATGAAGATCTTGATGCTGACAGTATGAGCTCGCTGTTAGATGATTTTGTTGCCGGAAAAAATCCAAAACCTGGAACACGTGTGGACCGCCAAACGAGTGCGCCTGAAGGTGGATTAACTAGTCTGTTGGATGAAACTTTGTATGATGGCTCACTTGCTGTGCCTTTGAAAGTAATTCCAGGGTCCCCTGAGGTTCCTAAGGAAGAAGTTGTTAACGTCCCAAATGATACAGCTTCCAAAGTTGAAATTGTAAATAAAGATTCTAAAGATGCTTTGCCGTCGTCTGTCCAGAGTGATGTAAAAGAACCTGTGAGCTTTGGTAAGACAAAATCATTTTCAAGTGCTGGAAATGATGAGGAATTGGGATCTTCGGTGAAGCCTTCCTTAGAAGACGATGCGCGGCCTTCAAATCTAACTCAACCTATAAACGGTGAAAAAGACGATTTGAAACGAATTTCGGGTATTGGGCCCAAAATTGAAGAAACGCTTAATGGTTTAGGTGTTTATCACTTTGCGCAAATTGCCAAGTGGACAAAAGAGAATGTTGATTGGATAGATGCCTTCTTGAGTTTTAAGGGGCGAGTAGACAGAGAGAATTGGATTTCCCAATCCAAATTATTGGCTGCTGGAGGTGAAACTGAGTTTTCACAACGTCAATCTAAAATTGAAACGAAGAAAGATTAGAGGCTATGGGTAATGGGCCACTAAAACCAGAGTTGAAGGCACTGCTTAAAGCAGCAGTGCTAGAGAGCTTATGTTTTGGTATTGGTGCAATAGCTTGGTTTTCTACTGGTAAAATTATTTGGCTCGCTATCGGAGTTGTAGCAGGAGTAGGGTTTTCTCTACCTGCAATTATTACTTACGTACGCGCAAGCAAGGGGCAATTGTAATGCTGCTCGATAAAGATCGCATATTTACAAATTTATACGGGCACCATGATTGGTCCTTAGAAGCAGCAAAAATGCGGGGAGCATGGAACTCTACTAAAGAGTTAATGCAATTTGGTCCTGAATGGATTTGTGAACAAGTTAAGGCGTCCGGTCTTAGAGGTCGTGGAGGTGCTGGATTTCCTACTGGTTTAAAGTGGACATTCATGCCAAAGGAAGTGAAAGATCGTCCTCATTACCTCGTGGTCAATGCAGATGAATCCGAGCCTGGGACATGTAAAGATCGTGATATAATGCGTCATGATCCACACTTGTTAATTGAAGGTTGTTTGGTCGCATCATATGCGATGCGCGCGAATACATGTTATATATATCTACGCGGCGAATATATTTTTGAGCGCGAACGTATGCAGCAAGCAATCAATGAAGCGTATTCCGCTGGTCTGGTTGGAAAAAATGCGTGTGGTTCAGGGTGGGATTTTGATATTTATCTTCACCACGGAGCTGGTGCCTACATTTGTGGTGAAGAGACAGCGTTACTTGAAAGTCTTGAAGGCAAAAAAGGCCAGCCGCGTCTAAAACCGCCATTCCCAGCAAATGCGGGACTTTATGGTTGTCCTACGACAGTTAACAATGTTGAGTCGATTGCGGTTGCTCCTACGATATTACGTCGAGGAGCTGGTTGGTTCAAAAAATTTGGTCGTGATAATAATTCAGGAACGAAAGTTTTTGCTATATCAGGGCACGTAAACCGTCCATGTAACGTTGAAGAAGAAATGTCTATTCCGTTGAAAACGCTTTTAGAAACGCATTGTGGAGGCGTTCGTGGCGGATGGGAAAATTTGAAAGCAGTAATTCCGGGTGGCTCGTCAGTCCCGATGATTCCAAAAGAAATTTGTGACGATGTACTTATGGATTTTGATGCGTTGCGTGCGGTTCAATCGGGGTTAGGAACAGCCGCAGTGATAGTAATGGATCAATCCACTGATGTGGTTCGTGCTATTGCGAGATTAGCTTATTTTTATAAGCATGAAAGTTGCGGGCAATGTACACCGTGCCGAGAGGGTACAGGTTGGATGTGGCGGGTTCTAGAGCGCATGGTTAAAGGTGAAGCCGATTCTTCGGAAATAGATCTTCTTCTTGATGTATCTTACCAAATTGAAGGGCACACAATTTGTGCTCTAGGTGATGCGGCTGCATGGCCGGTGCAGGGGTTAATTCGCCATTTCCGTTCAGAAATAGAAGAGCGCATTACCAGTTATCGTATCGGTCGTCCTCACGTGATGGGCGCAACCATAGCAGCGGCGGAGTAGTTTGATGGCTGATACAGCAAAAGTTGTTGTCGACGGCGTAGAAGTCGAAGTACCTCGCAATTATTCCTTGTTGCAAGCATGTGAAGAAGCTGGTGCCGAAATTCCTCGTTTCTGTTATCACGAACGTTTGTCTATCGCAGGCAATTGTCGTATGTGCTTGGTTGATTGGGTTGGGGCGCCAAAGCCAATCGCCTCGTGCGCCCAAGCGGTCGGAGACATGCGCCCTAATCAAGACGGCTCACCACCTCAGGTTTCGACTAAGTCAGAGCGTGCTATTAAAGCGCGCAATGGAGTAATGGAGTTCCTTCTTATTAATCACCCTCTGGATTGTCCTATATGTGACCAAGGTGGGGAATGTGACCTTCAAGATCAAGCTATGGGGTATGGACGTTCTACTAGTCGTTATAAAGAGTCCAAACGTGCTGTAGATGATAAAAATATGGGACCGCTCGTTAATACTATTATGACCCGTTGCATTCAATGCACACGTTGTGTTCGGTTTGCTGCCGAAGTAGCTGGTGTTGAAGAAATAGGTCTTATAAGCAGGGGGGAGGATGCTCAAATCACGACCTATTTGGAAGCTTCGTTGACTTCCGAATTATCAGGTAATGTGATTGATCTATGTCCAGTCGGTGCTCTTACATCTAAACCTTATGCTTTCAATGCGCGTCCATGGGAATTGCGGAAAACCGAAAGTGTGGACGTTATGGATGCTATGGGTGCATCTATTCGAATAGATGCACGTGGATCTGCTGTTCTTCGTGTTCTGCCTAGAATTAATGAAGAAATCAATGAAGAGTGGATTTCAGATAAAACTAGATTTGCAATTGATGGCTTGGGACGCCAGAGACTTGATAGACCTTATATTCGCAAAAATGGAAAACTTGTTCCGGCGTCATGGGAAGAAGCATTTGACGTAGTTGCTGACAGGTTGAAGGGGGAAGCATCCCAGATAGCAGCGATAGCAGGTGATCTCGTTTGTGTCGAAGGGATGAAGGCAACTCTAGATTTGTTGAGGTCATTAGGAGTGAAATCTACTGATTGTCGGCAAGATGGTGCTCGTTTAGGTCTAGATTTAGAAGGCAATAAACTCCCTCGTGAAAGTTACATATTCAATTCGTCAATTATGGGGATTGATGATGCAGACTATGTCCTTATTGTTGGGGCCAATCCTCGCAAAGAAGCTGCTGTACTGAACGCACGTATCCGCAAAAATTGGTTACATAGAGATATGCAGGTCGCTCTGATTGGTGAAAGAGTAGATCTAACATATGACTATACCCATCTTGGGGGCGGAGTTGAATCTCTTCAGGCTTTAACAGATGATAATGAGGTTTTTGAAGCTCTAAAAAATGCGCGCCGCCCAATGATAATTCTGGGGCAAAGCGCTTTGGCGCGTGAAGATGGAGAGTCAGTTCTAGCCCTCGTGTCACAACTTGCTAGTAATGTAGGCTGTTTCATAGGTTCTTCGGATAGTGAAGAGGCTTGGAATGGATTTAATGTGCTTCATAATGCTGCCAGCCGAGTAGGCGGTCTTGATATTGGATTCCTTCCAGAAATTGGAGGATTAGATGTCTCTGGTATATTAGACGGAGCTCAAAAAGGTACTATCGAGACGGTTATCTCACTAGGAGCCGACGAAATAGTGGGTGATTCATTTGGAAATGCATTTGTTGTTTATGTAGGAACTCATGGTGATGAGGGCGCGCATAGAGCGGATGTTATTCTACCTTCTGCTGCTTATACAGAGAAGTCTGGCACTTATGTGAATACTGAGGGGCGGGTGCAGAGAACCCAACGAGCTGTTGGTCTCAAAGGGGAGGCACGAGAAGATTGGTCGATCATGCGTGCTCTATCAACCAAAGTTGGAAAGCCGCTTCCATATGATAGCCTGAGCGCACTTCGTAATCATCTAAATAAAGAAAATCCTGTATTTAAAGGCTTGGATGTAGCGCCTCTGCATATGGATTCTAACATAGCATTACCTTATGGGACTGTTGGGACATTAAGTGATGCACCTTTTGCAGAATCTGTTGGTGCATTTCATCTTACAAACCCAATTGCTAGAGCTTCCAAAACGATGGCTGAGTGTGCAGAGCTTGCGGTTCAAAAACTCTCTGTAGCAGCAGAATAGGACAAAAGAAGATGGAACTTTTTCTGCAATGGACCAATAATAACCCTTGGCTAGCTGTATTGCTCGCAGCAGCTCAAGTGTTGGGATTTTTGGTCGTATTATTGCTTTCAATCGCTTTGTTGCTTTGGATGGATCGGAAAGTACTCGCTGGTTCCATGTTGCGAAAAGGGCCAAACGTTGTTGGTCCTTTTGGATTGCTTCAATCGTTCGCTGATTTTGGCAAATTCGTACTTAAAGAAATTATTATACCGGCAGGTGCGAACAAAACAGTTTTCTTATTGGCTCCAATTATTTCAACAGTGACTGCATTGCTGGCTTGGGCAGTTATACCAGTAGCACCAGGTTGGGTGAATGCTGATTTGAATGTTGGAATTTTGTATCTATTCGCGATGTCTTCCTTGGGAGTTTATGGGATTATCATGGCGGGATGGGCTTCAAATTCCAAATACCCGTTTTTGGGGGGGTTACGTTCAGCAGCACAGATGGTTTCATATGAGGTTTCCATCGGTTTCATTTTGGTTACGGTCCTAATGCTTGCTGGTTCTATGAACCTCACTGACGTTGTAAATGCTCAATCAGGTGGCTTTTGGAATTGGAATATTTTGGGCGGAGGCAATGGGATTCTTGCCTTTATTATGATCCCAATGTTCGTAATGTTTTTTATTTCAGCACTAGCAGAAACAAATAGGGCACCGTTTGACTTGCCAGAAGCAGAATCCGAATTGGTCGCAGGATATCAGGTTGAGTACTCTTCATCCCCATTTCTGTTAATTTATTTGGCTGAGCAAGTCGCGATCGTTCTTATGTGCGCGTTAATGGCTATATTGTTCTTTGGTGGATGGCTTCTACCTTTTTTTAGCCCAGCAGATGTTGGTATTGAAGATGGAAGCTTGTTATCGAGCTTGATTTATTTTGGTTCTTTTTCTGTAAAAGTAGTTTTCTTCTTTTTTATGTTTGCGATTGTGCGTGCCATCGTACCGCGTTATCGATACGACCAGTTGATGCGGCTTGGGTGGAAAATATTCCTTCCTACATCACTATTCGCCGTTATAGCAGTTTCTGCATATGTCGTTTTTGTCAAAAATGGCGCCGTAGCGTAACCTTAGAAGGATCAATTAAATGTCCCGTATCGCTCAAGCCATTAAAGGCGCTATGCTTTCTGATATTATTGGAGCGTTGGGCCTTGCTTTTCGCTATATGTTTACTCGTAAAGCAACAGTAAATTACCCATTTGAAAAAGGGCCTCTCAGTCCTCGTTTCCGTGGCGAACATGCTCTTCGTCGATACGCAAATGGTGAAGAGCGTTGTATCGCTTGTAAGCTTTGTGAAGCTGTTTGTCCGGCTCAGGCAATTACAATAGAGGCAGAACCGCGTACCGACGGTTCTCGTCGAACTACTCGTTACGATATTGACATGACGAAGTGTATCTATTGCGGGTTTTGCCAAGAGGCATGTCCGGTAGATGCAATCGTTGAAGGTCCTAATTTTGAGTTTTCCACAGAAACTAGAGAAGAACTATTTTACGACAAGGATAGATTGCTTTCTAACGGTGATCGGTGGGAGCGACAGATTGCAAAAAATCTAGAGTTGGACGCTCGTTATCGTTAAACGCAGTAAAGAATTTAGTCAGCTGGGAAACTAGCATAATGGCAATCATTTTGGATTGCTGAAGCAAGAAGAAAGACGAGGCGGGCACGTGCAGCTGATCGCTTTTTACATACTCTCTACGGTCGTAGTTATATCGGCCATATCCGTGATTGCATCACGCAACCCTGTTCATTCAGTGTTGTGGTTGATTTTGTCGTTTTTTACCGCCGCTGGCTTGCTGGTTTTAATAGGGGCCGAATTTCTGGCGATGCTATTGATCGTTGTTTATGTCGGCGCAGTAGCGGTTCTGTTCTTGTTCGTTGTAATGATGCTTGATGTTGATTTTGTGGAGATGCGCAAAGGATTTGCAGATTACATGGTTATGGGGGGGATTATCGCAGTAGCTTTACTTGCTGAAATTGCAGTAGTGGCAGTATCTGCGGTATTTAATGATGGACGTGAGTTTAATCCAAGTCCCAACGCTGATACGAATGCAGAAGCATTGTCGAATGTACTTTATACGGACTATTTTTTGCTTTTCCAAATGGCGGGTGTGGTTTTGCTGGTAGCAATGATAGGTGCGATTGTTTTGACTCTGCGTCATAGACCTGATGTAAAGCGCCAAAAAGTTGAAGTGCAAACTGCACGACGTCGTGAAGACGCTGTTGAGATTCTGAATGTCACCCCTAATCAGGGTATCGATGTACATCCTGAACAAGGGAATTAGGAGGCGCAAATGGACCTAACACTAGGACACTATCTCGCCTTATCGGCGGTTCTTTTCACCATTGGTGTATTTGGAATATTCGTAAATCGGAAGAATATCATTGTCATTTTGATGGCGATCGAACTTCTCCTGTTATCTGTCAATATTAATCTGGCTGCTTTTTCCGTTTTCAATGGAACTATAACTGGTCAGGTTTTCGCCATGCTCGTTTTGACGGTAGCGGCAGCAGAGGCAGCCGTAGGGCTTGCTATATTGGTTGTATACTTCCGTAACCGCGGCCAAATTGCCGTGGACGACGTTAACATGATGCGCGGTTAAGCGAGTAAGGAGACCGGGGCATGGGCTGGCAAACATTTGCTGCATTGGTTGTTGTTTTTGCGCCATTGATAGGTGCGATTATAAGCGGAGCGTTAAATTTTTTAACTCCGCTTAACGACGAATACACCACATTGAACAAAGACGAGAATGGACATGCGCATGTCCACATATCATCTGATCGAGCACGTATCGATAAATTGGCTATGACAGCCACGACTGTTTTAGTGGTTACAGCTGCGTTTTGTGCTACATTATTGTTTTTCAATCAGTTTTTTGTATCTGGTGATGGCGTAGGTGAAACACAGGTCGTATCCATAGCTCGATGGTTAGATATTGGCGCATTGCAAGCTGACTGGGCAATTCGTATCGATACTTTGTCCATCGTAATGATGTTTGTTGTTACGAGTGTTTCATCACTAGTTCACATTTATTCGTGGGGATACATGTCTCACGATAAGGGACGTGCACGTTTCTTCTCTTATCTGTCTTTGTTTACGTTTATGATGTTGATGCTGATTACAGCAGACAATTTCTTGCAGCTGTTTTTTGGTTGGGAAGGGGTCGGATTGGCTTCATACCTTCTGATTGGCTTCTGGTACCACAAACCTTCTGCAAATGCCGCCTCTATAAAAGCATTCGTTACTAACCGCGTTGGGGATGTTGGATTTGCGCTTGGTATAATGGCTGTGTTTTTGGTTTTTGGCAGTGTTGAATTCGCGCCAGTTTTTGAAGCAATTAAAACAAACGCGACGGTCACTCCTTTTGCATTTGGTGAGACAGGGCATGCTCAAGACATTGTTATTTCAGTATTGGGAGTAACGGCTCCGGCATTAGAAATTATCGGTGTTTTGTTGTTTATAGGTGCGATGGGTAAATCAGCCCAATTAGTGCTTCATGTTTGGTTACCAGACGCGATGGAAGGTCCGACACCTGTGTCGGCATTGATCCATGCGGCAACGATGGTGACGGCTGGTGTCGTGTTGGTGGTTTTGTGTTCTCCTATTTATGAATACACCACCTATGCTTCAGCCATGATTACCTTTGTTGGAGCTGCGACAGCAATATTTGCTGCCACAGTAGCTCTTACTCAGAATGATATTAAGCGTGTAATCGCGTATTCTACGTGTTCACAGCTGGGCTATATGTTCTTTGCCGCTGGTGTTGGTGCTTATGATGCTGCAATGTTCCATTTGTTCACGCATGCTTTCTTTAAAGCTATGTTGTTCTTGACTGCAGGTGCGGTTATTCACGGGCTAGCTGATGAACAAGATATGCGCAAAATGGGTGGTTTGCGTGCAAAGATGCCAATAGCTTGGCTGATGATGTTGATTGGCACACTAGCCATTACCGGAGTTGGGATACCAGGAACACATATCGGTTTTGCTGGTTTCTTCTCCAAAGATGCAATCCTTGAAGAAGCATATTTGTCAGGTGGTTTATATTCTCAGTTTGCTTTTTGGGCTGGTATTGCTGCAGCATTGCTTACGAGCTTTTATTCATGGCGTTTAATGATTATGACTTTCCACGGAAAGACACGTGCAAGTAAGCATGATTATGATCATGCTCATGATGCGCCGCTAGTAATGGGAATGCCATTATATATTTTAGCAGGTGGAGCTGTTCTGGCAGGTGTTGTTTTCTATAGTGCATTTATTGGCGATCTTACAAAAGTAAATTCTAAATTTTGGGGTAGCTCGATATATAAAGCTGAGAGCATGGAGCATCACGGTACAGAATTAGTGGATGACCATGCTGAGCCTACAGAGCATGTCGTTGCTGCAAACGCTCACTATGAAGAGGTAAGTAACGACGAACACATGGATGTGGGGTCTCATGCGGAAGATAAAGTAGATGCTCATGGTGGCGGACATGGTGTACACCCTCCAACATGGGTGTTGTGGGCACCGTTTGTCTCTTGGATGAGCGGATTGGTATTAGCTATTATTTTCTATGGGCTTGCCCCAGGTATCCCTCGTAGAATGGGGGAACGGTCAGGTCCTGTGCACGGCTTTTTGTCCAATAAATGGTATTTTGACGAGCTATACAATTTTGTCTTTGTCAAAGGTGCAAAAGGGCTCGGTGACCTATTCTGGAAAGTTGGGGATAAAAGGTTGATTGATGGCCTTGGTCCCAATGGTCTTTCTAATTTAACTAAAGCAGGTGCAAGTGGGCTATCCAAATTGCATACTGGTTATCTCTATCACTACGCATTTATCATTCTCATAGCAGCGGTGGTGTTTGGTGCGGTGGCCTTATTTGGCCAATCAGGAGCAAACTGATGGCGTCGTTTCCTATACTTTCAATGATTACGTTTTTGCCGTTTATCGGTGCGTTGATTATATTGTTGACAAGATCGGTGGTTGGGGAGCAGTCGCGGGAAACCGTAAGGTTAGCTGCTCTCATCATTACATTGGCAACGTTTGTTTTGTCTTTGTGGTCATTATCTGAATTTGATCCTTCGGTATCAGGATATCAGTTGGTCGAAGATCACGCATGGTTTGGGCAGATTTCCTATAAACTTGGTGTAGACGGAATGTCTATGCTGTTGATACTTCTAACAACTTTTCTAATGCCTTTGTGTGTTCTAGCTAGTTGGACGAATATCAAAGTTCGTTTTGCCGAGTATATGATAGCTTTTCTTATTCTTGAAACTTTGATGCTCGGAGTTTTTTGCTCATTAGATCTTGTATTGTTTTATGTCTTCTTTGAAGCAGGTCTCATTCCAATGTTCATTATTATTGGGATCTGGGGGGGAGCAAACCGTCTATACGCAGCGTTCAAATTTTTCCTATACACATTATTAGGTTCACTCGCACTCTTAGCAGCGTTGATTTATATCTATGTAACCGTTGGAACGACTGATATTCCTACACTTCAGGAGCACCAATTCGAATCTGGTGTTCAGATATGGCTCTGGTTGGCATTCTTTGCTTCATTTGCAGTAAAGTTACCGATGTGGCCAGTACACACTTGGTTGCCTGATGCTCACGTGGAGGCACCCACAGCAGGTTCGGTTATTCTGGCGGCTGTTTTATTGAAGATGGGTGGTTATGGGATGCTGCGGTTTTCCTTACCAATGTTCCCAGAAGCTTCAATGCTTTTCCAACCACTGGTATTTGGACTTTCAGTTATAGCTGTGGTTTACGCTTCATTGGTTGCGTTCCGTCAGACTGACATAAAAAAATTGATTGCTTACTCATCGGTTGCTCATATGGGGCTAGTGACATTGGGGATATTTGCCTTCAATGAAGAGGGTATCCAAGGTGCTATATTTCAGATGTTTTCCCATGGTCTAATTTCCGGTGCATTGTTTCTTTGTGTTGGTGTAATTTATGATCGTATGCATACGCGTGAGATAGCTGCGTATGGTGGATTGGTTCATAGAATGCCAATATACGCTGCCATTTTCCTATTCTTCACAATGGCCAATGTTGGACTACCTGGAACATCTGGTTTTATAGGTGAGATAGTTTCGATGATTGGTGGGTTTTTGGCCAACCCATGGGCGGCATCTGGTGCTGCTTTAGGGATGATCCTCTCAGCGGTCTACATGTTGAAGCTGTTCCGAGAAACTATTTTTGGTGTGATCAAAAGTGAACAAGTACAAGCTATGAAGGATGTATCTTTCCGTGAAGCATTTATTCTTGTTGTACTGGTTGCTGGCACCTTAATTTTAGGGATCGTTCCATCACTCATTTTCGATATTTCAGAAACTTCCGCAGTTGAAGTTCTAAGCTTAATGAACCAATAGATAGGGGTGTAACATGGATATTCTAAACGACATTTCCATTGCAGCACCTGAAGTGGTGCTCTTAGGAGTCGCGTTATTAGGTGTGTTGCTCGGCGCAGCATTTAAGCAATCCTTTAACGGACTTTCTCGCTTAATGGGGGCACTTGCTCTTGCCGGAGCGGCGTTGTTAACAGCGTCTCAATCGACAATAGATTCAGCGACGGCATTTAATGGACTGTATAAAGTTACTCCATTTTTGGCGATTGCAAAAACAGTATCTTACGGTGTCGCGGCTATAGCGTTGCTTGTAGCTGGACGCTATTTACACCGTGAGAATATGAATAAATTCGAGTACACTTTGCTCGTATTGTTTGGATCTGCGGGAATGGGGTTTATGCTCTCCGCAAATAATTTGATGACATTATATATGGGAATTGAAACACTATCTCTTTCCTCATACGTACTTGCAGCTTTTAATCGTGATAGTCGCCGGTCTGCGGAGGCGGGACTGAAGTATTTTGTGCTGGGTGCCTTGGCTTCCGGATTACTTTTGTTTGGTTGCTCTCTTGTTTATGGATATACAGGGCATGCGGGTTTTGAACAAATAGCTGGTGCAGAGCAAAGTATCGGACTTACATTTGGTTTGGTACTGATTTTAATTGCATTAGCGTTTAAAGCATCAGCTGCACCATTCCATGTTTGGACTCCCGATGTGTATGAAGGTGCTCCGACACCCGTCGTGACGTTCTTTGCGACAGCACCAAAAATGGCGACCGTTGCAGTATTAGCAAATATTATGTTCACAGTATTTGGTGTCTATGAAGAATCTTGGATGTTGATCATAGCGATTATATCTGCTGCATCAATGCTTGTAGGTTCATTTGGTGGTCTAGCGCAGAATAGTATTAAAAGACTACTTGCTTACTCTTCTATAGGAAACGTTGGATACTCGTTGATGGCAGTAGCTTCGGGAGAAGTTTATGGTGCCAGTGCTGTGCTGATATATATGACAGTATATGTTCTATCCACACTTGGGTTATTTGGAATAGTGTTAGCAATGCGTCGAAGGGATGGCCAAGTTGAAGATATCTCGGACCTGAATGGGCTTTCTACAACAAGACCTGGCCTAGCAGTTGCTATGACTGTGCTAATATTTTCCGTTGCAGGTATTCCTCCTATGGCTGGATTTCTGGGTAAGTGGGTTGTTTTTGAATCTGCTTTGAAAGCTGAGTTGTTTTGGTTGGTGGGAGTTGGGGTCATAGCCTCCGTGGTTTCGCTAGGTTACTATCTTCGTATCGTTTGGGCTATGTGGGCGAAGCATGCAGAAGATGAGCCATTGCAATCCACGGACGGGATGGTGACCGTCACTATTTATGGTGCAACCTTCCTCGCGCTTCCAGTGTTGGTGATTTGGTTCGGGTGGCTTTCAAGTGTTATCGGTACTGCAGCGGCTGCAGGTTGATGTCATCTCTTCTTGAAGCGGCTTTGGCTCATACTTGGCCAACTCAATGGTATGATGAAATAGATAGCACTAATACCGAAGGTAAGAGGCGAGCCTCTACAGGAGACTTGGGGCCAATTTGGATAGCTGCTCGCCGACAAACAGGAGGAAAAGGGCGCCTAGGACGAATCTGGGAGGCACCTAAAGGGAATTTGTCTGCATCGGTCTTAATTCCGTTCGATGTACCATTTGTGCTAATCTCAAAGCTAAGCTTTTTAACCGGTTTAGCAGTATTTGATGCTGTTAGGGATCTAGGAATACCGGTGGGGAGCTTAAAGTTAAAATGGCCTAATGATTTACGTGTGGATGGACGTAAGCTGTCCGGTATTCTTATAGAGACTGGTAATATATCTAGAGATATAAACTGGGCAATTATCGGAGTTGGTGTCAATGTTATTGAGGCACCTATTACGGATCAAGCTACCATATGTTTAAAAGATCTTGCGCCAGATATTCATTTTAATGCAGACATGCTTCTAGACTGTCTGAAGGTAACTTTTTCCAATCGATTGCACTCGATGTTGAAGTATGGATTTGATCCAATCAGAAGAGATTGGTTGATACATGCTGAAGGGGTGAATCAAAGTATATCGGTAAATGACGGGAAAGAGGAACAAGAAGGAAAGATGAGGGGCATTGATGAAGCGGGCATGTTATTGCTCGAACACACTTCAGGTCATTTAATTAAAATCGCGACTGGTGATGTTAATATAGTTAGTTAAGATATAAATACAGATAACACTTGAAGGCGTTAAAACGACATGCTGCTCGCAATAGATACTGGAAATACGAATACATTGTTTGCTATTCACGACGGTGAAAAGTGGAGAGCACAATGGCGTAGTGCTACAGATTCTACGAAAACTGCGGATGATTATGCCGTTTGGCTAACCCAGTTGATGTTTATCAATGGCCTAAAGCTTGATGATATAGATGCTTGTATAATTTCCTCAGTTGTACCTCAAGGCTTATTTAACATGAGGAACCTGTCTCGGAGATACCTAAACGTTGAGCCTTTGGTGGTTGGTGAAAATGTACGACTTGATGTGAATGTAAAAATTCCTAAGCCTTCTGAAGTTGGTGCTGATAGGCTAGTAAATGCCATGGGTGCTCTTGAGGTGTATGACGGTCCGATGATCGTTATAGATTCTGGTACAGCGACAACATTTGACATTGTTGGGGCAGATGGAGGGTTTGAAGGCGGTATTATTGCGCCGGGTATCAATCTTTCGATGCGGGCTTTGCACGATGCATCAGCTAAACTGCCGCGCGTTGCAATTCAACCGCCAGTCAGTGGTAAAGTAATCGGTACAGATACCGTCTCAGCAATGCAATCAGGAGTTTTCTGGGGGTATATGGAGCTAATTGACGGGTTGGTTCGACGTATTAAGGAAGAATATGGTAGCCCAATGACTACTGTTGCGACAGGTGGTGTTGCTTCGCTATTTGAGGGGGCTACGAAAACGATTGATCATTTCGATCCGGACCTAACCATTCGTGGTTTATTGGTTCTTTATCAGCGCAATATAAAACCCGCGTCAACAAAGTAAAAATTATGACAAAAGACGAATTATTGTTTCTGCCGGTAGGTGGCTGCCGTGAAATCGGCATGAATCTAAACGCCTATGCATATGGACATGGTGCCAATCGGCGTTGGCTGATCGTGGATGTTGGTGTGACTTTTGGCGGTCCAGACACTCCAGGTGTTGATTTAATTATGCCGGACACTCAATTCTTGGAGACTATACGAGATCAGATAGATGGAATAGTCCTCACTCATGCGCACGAAGATCACATTGGCGCATTAGCACACTTATGGCCCCGGTTACGTGCTCCGCTTTTTGCAACTCCGTTTACCGCATACTTAATAAATGAAAAATTGAAGGAAAAGCAGCTTGATCGTGAAGTTCCTCTCAATATCGTGGAGCTAGGTGATAAGCGAAGCATCGGTCCATTTGATATCGAATATGTTACTTTGACGCATTCAATTCCTGAACCGAATGGACTCGTAATCCGTACACCTGCAGGGATTGTTTTCCACACTGGGGATTGGAAAATTGACCCTAACCCAATGCTCGGTAAGGGTTTTGATGAAAAACGCATCAAAGAACTGGGTGATGAAGGGATTTTGGCAATCGTTTGTGACTCAACGAACGTGTTTGAAGAAGGTGAGTCTGGATCTGAGGAAACGGTTCGTGAAAATCTTATTAAGGTAGTAGGTGCTCAAAAAGGAAAAGTCGCCATAACTACGTTCGCATCAAATGTTGCTCGACTCGAAAGCTGTTGTATTGCAGCTGTTGAAAATGAACGTTCAGTATGTCTTGTTGGACGCTCTATGTTCCGAATTACAGATGCTGCTAAAGATGTTGGGCTTCTAAAAGATATACATTTTATTGATGCTGAATCTGCTCAACATTTAGCACCTGAGAATGTTTTATATTTGTGTACTGGCTCACAGGGTGAACCGAGGGCCGCGCTTTCCAAAATTGCGAGCGGAAGTCATCCCCAAGTTACGCTAGGTGAGGGCGACAGTGTGCTATTTTCATCGCGTGTAATTCCAGGGAATGAACGCGGTATATTCGATCTCCAAAACGCACTCGCTGAAAACGGCGTAAAGATCATCACTGACCGACAAGAACATATACATGTTTCTGGTCACCCGTGTCGTGATGAATTGAGACGTATGTACGCTTGGGCTAAACCACAAATTTCAGTACCAGTACATGGTGAAAGACGTCATATTCTAGAACATGCGCGCTATGCTCTATCAATGCAGGTACCTGAAGCAATCGCGCCTAATAACGGTGATGTAATTCGTTTATACCCTGGTCCGGTTCAAGTTGTTGATGAGGTACCTACTGGAAGACTGTATTTAGATGGAAATCGGTTAACGCCCGAGCACGCTGGCGGTATGCAAGAACGGCGTCGCATGTCTTGGTCAGGGCACCTTAGCGTAAGTGTTGCTATAGACGAAAGAGGTCGGGTAAAAGATGGGCCGTTTGTAAACGCACGCGGCTTTTCTGAAACGGATGGTCGAGTTGCTGATGAGAGTTTGGATCAGCTTGATGAAGCAGCAGAAGAAGCTATGGAACGTATTGCAGCTAAAGACATGGGAGATGATGATAAAGTAGAGCGTGCGCTTTTGCGCAGTGTACGTAAATCTGCTGAGGGTCTATTTGGTAAGCGACCACTTGTAGATATTTCGATATTGCGGGTCTAAAAATAAGAGACATTCGGGAGCGAAATTATGAAAATTGGACCTTTGAACCATGTTGGAGTTGCTGTTCCAAATATAGAGGAGGCGATGGATAACTATCGTAAGCTATATGGTGCGACAGACTTTGTTAAGCCTTTCATAATGGAAGCTCAGGGCGTTCGTGTTGCATTTGTAAACCTTCCGAACTCTCAAATTGAATTGATTGAACCTTATGGTGAAACATCTCCGATTCGAAATTTTCTTCAGAAAAATCCTAAAGGTGGTCAGCACCATATTTGTTTTGAAGTTAATAGTGTTGCAGAAGCTATAGAAGACGCAATTTCAGAAGGAGCTTCAATTATAGGAGAGCCTCGCATTGGAGCGCACGGGACTTTGATGGTGTTTATCCACCCCAAGCATTCAAATGGGGTGTTGATAGAGCTTATGGAACCTGCAAAACACTAATTGTAGAGAGACAAGTCGTGGGTATTGTAGAAATTAGCATTGTTTGGTTCATTTCATCATGGTTAGTGTTTTTTCCATTGATTTCTCGCGGAACAGTAACGCAAGCTGATGAGGGAAGTGTTGTAAAGGGGTCTGAAGCCTCCGCTCCAGTGGATCATCAACTACCTAAGAAAGCTGTCATGGCTATTGCGGGGGGGGCGTTGTTCACGTTTGTATTTTGGATAGGTATGATTTCTGGTGCATTCTCTCATTTGATAGAATTTATCGATTATACAGACTCATATAAAGCTTGAGAATCTACTTGATCGATTATCTGTTGCGTCAGGCACATGGTAAGTCTAACACGTGTATAATATTTACCTTAAAGGAGTCGCTTAAGCATGCGGTTGTCAAAATTTTTCCTGCCCGTTCTAAAAGAGACTCCTGCAGAAGCGAAAATTATTTCTCACCAACTGATGTTGCGCGCGGGAATGATAAAGCAAACTGGGTCTGGTATTTATTCATGGCTACCACTTGGACTTCGTGTTCTTAAGAAAATTGAAAATATTGTTCGCGAAGAGCAAAATCGCGCCGGAGCGATTGAATTATTGATGCCAACAATTCAACCAGCTGAGCTATGGAAAGAGAGTGGTCGGTACGAAGCCTATGGTAAAGAAATGCTTCGTATCAACGATCGCCATGATCGTGAAATGCTATTTGGTCCGACAAACGAAGAAGTAATAACTGATATTTTTCGTTCATATGTCCGTTCTTATAAGCAGTTACCTCTAAATTTATATCATGTACAATGGAAGTTCAGAGATGAAATTCGTCCACGTTTTGGTGTGATGCGGGGACGTGAGTTTCTTATGAAAGATGCGTATTCCTTTGATGTATCTGAGGAAGAGGCGCGTCGTAGTTATTATAAAATGTTCTGTGCTTATCTAAACACTTTTTCGCGAATGGGCCTTAAAGCAGTACCAATGCGTGCGGATACAGGTCCAATTGGTGGTGACCTTTCTCATGAATTTATAATTCTAGCTGAGACAGGTGAAAGTGCAGTCTTCTGTGACTCCAATCTTGTGAATATGCCTCCCCCTGGACTTGATCTGGATTTTGACACTGATTTATTGCCAGAGGTGGAGAAACGTACAAAGCATTATGCAGCTACAGAAGAAATGCATGATCAAGCTAAGTTTGAGGCTGAAGTACCTGAAGAACGCCGTTTGTCGGCTCGGGGAATTGAAGTGGGACACATTTTCAATTTTGGAACCAAGTACTCTGAACCAATGAAAGCAAACGTGATGACTAGCGAGGGGCGTGAAGCTCCAGTACACATGGGGTCATACGGTATTGGTGTTTCACGTTTGTTGGGCGCTATAATAGAGGCTTGCCATGACGAGAAAGGTGTTATCTGGCCAGATGAAGTGGCACCGTTTAGGTCTGCTGTAATAAATTTGCGACAAGGCGATGGTGCTTGCGATGCTGCATGTGAAGATGCGTATGCTAAATTGGAAAATGCGGGCTTAGAACCTCTTTACGATGACCGTGATGAGCGTCCTGGTGCAAAGCTGTCTACACTTGAGTTAATAGGTATACCATCTGCAATCGTAATTGGACCACGAGGTCTTAAGAATGGTGTCGTTGAGTATAAAGATCGTCTAACGGGCTCAACAGAAGAGATGAGCCTAGAGGCTGCATTGAATAAATTGATTGCAGGCGCTTAGCACAAATGCGGAGCGGAGATAATTCTCAGTTGGCGAATAATAATGTAAGCGAGAACATTCGCGTGGAGACTTCAATAAAAGGTACTCAACCTTTTGGTGCATTTGAACGTATGCTTGCGTTTCGCTATATTCGTGCAAAGCGCGAACATGGCGGTCTTGCGCTAATATCTATCGTGTCGACAGTTGGCGTTACGTTAGCCGTTTTTGCTCTGATTACCATCATGTCTATAATGAATGGTTTTCGGTTAGAGCTTCTTTCTAAGGTGGTAGGTTTTGAACCTCATGTTTATGTAAATGCCGTTGAAATGCCGACATCAGAAGCAGATGAATTAGCGCGCCAACTATCCTTACAAAATGGTGTGGTGAATGTTGCACCTGTTATCGAGGAAATGGTTCTCGCAGATGCGGGTGGACGAAAAGAGGGAGTTTCAGTTAAGGCGATTCGTCCACATGACTTGGAAGCTTTAGATCTTGTTGTCGATCACCTCACAGAAGGTGATTTGAGTCAGTTTGGGCTTGAAGGGTCTAAATCGGATACCATTGTAATCGGTGAGGGACTTGCAAGAACTTTAGGAGTCGTTGTCGGATCTCGAATTAAGTTACTTTCTCCAAACGGTCCTCAAACCGTTATGGGGCAAGTCCCACGTTCAAAAGTATATACTGTAAGTGCAATCTATAATGTGGGGAATGAGAAATACGATAGGTATACCGTGATAATGCCTATCGATCACGCGCGTTTGTTTTTTTCGATGGGTGACAGCTATCAGTATCTGGGAGTTCGTTTGGAAGACCCCGACAAGGCTGCGGAATTTGTAATGAACCTTCGCAAAGACGGAGTTACAAATAGATATGCCCGCGACTGGAAATCTCTCAATGCTCAACTAGTTGGTGCCTTAGTCGTGGAACGTAATGTTATGCGTCTTATTATGATGATTGTTGTAATGATTACGGCTTTAAATATCATTACAGGTGTTCTTATGCTCGTGAAAAATAAAGCACGGGATATCGCTATTCTAAGAACAATCGGCGCAACGCGCGGTGGCGTTGTTCGAATATTCTTGATGTCTGGTTCTATATTAGGCGCAGTCGGCGTTGGTGTTGGGTTGGTGTTTGGTGTATTGTTCGTCCTCAATATTGCTCCCATCCAACATGGTGTAGAGATGGTATGTGGATGTGAAGTCTTTCCAAAGTCTGTTTACCAACTCAATGCCATTCCTGCTAAACTTCAGTGGTCGGAAGTTGCCATCGTGACTGGTTGGGCCTTCTTAATGACAGTTTTAACCACGCTAATACCTTCTATGTGGGCGTCCCGTCTTGACCCTGTGGAGGCCTTGCGAAATCAATGAGTGTAGTTCCGATCGCTGAACGCAAACCGATTATGCGGCTTATAAATGTTAGCCGACAATACGTCACCGGTGAAGGTATGTTACAAGTTCTTGATGGTGTTAATTTAGAATTGAGGCCCGGTGAAATGGTGGGTCTTGTTGGGCCATCGGGATCAGGTAAGTCGACGTTACTGCATACTGCTGGACTGCTTGAGTTCCCCGATTCAGGTCTTGTCGAGATAGATGGTCAAGACGCAGCAGGAATGAAAGAGCGTGAACGAACACTTACACGACGTCGCAAACTTGGCTTTGTATATCAGTTTCATCATTTGCTCCCCGAATTGAATGCTATAGATAACGTTGCTGCGCCATTGATGATTGATGGCGTAAAAAAATCTCTCGCGCGCGAGAGAGCGCGTAGCTTGTTAAACTCAATGGGATTATCGCAACGTGAGAAGCATCAACCCGGTCAATTATCTGGTGGAGAACAGCAACGTGTTGCGATTGCACGCTCTTTAGCAAATCAACCGCGTGTTTTGATCGCTGATGAACCAACTGGAAACCTTGATCCTGCAACAACCACTTCAGTTTTTCAAAGTTTGTTTGATACAGCTCGCACTGAACAAGTTGCTGTTTTGGTTGCGACGCATAATTTACAGCTCACGTCATATATGGACCGCGTTCTAACCTTAAAAGAAGGTAAGCTAGCGAACGCCAATATCGGGCAATCTCTAAAGTAGAATATCTAAGTTGATAAAGCGGGATTTGGACGTTCTCAACTGTTTTAGTATATCACTTTCTAATACGAAAGTCGTCATTTATGTCAGACATTCCTGTAGTTGCACCACTTAAAGATCGCCACTTTGTGCACTTGCGGGCTAGATCGGCTTTGTCGTTGCTTGGATCAATGATGAAGGTAAAAGATCTATGTAAGTGGGCAGGCGATAATTGCGCCGTAGCTTTGGCGGTAACTGACGACAACAACATGTTTGCCGCGTTAGAGTTGTCTGAGACACTCGCACCTATGGGGGTGCAGCCAATAATTGCTATTACGCTTCACATTTTTGATGAAAAAGATCCATCTAAACCGCCTTCGGAAATCGCATTATTTGCACAGAACGAAATCGGTTATAAAAACATGATGTTGTTGACAACAAAAGGTTTTTTAGATTCTCCGCAGGGTGGAACAGGAGTCTTTCTATCGGATGTGTTGGAAAAATCTGAAGGGCTAATCTGTACCACTGGTGGTGGAAATGGAGAAGTGACTCGATTGTGTGCGAATGATGATAAGGACGCCGCAAGAGAGTATTTGCAGGACCTGAGTAAGGCTTTTCCCGATCGTTTGTATGTAGAGCTGCAACGCCACAAAAGACTAACTGAAGACCTAGGAGAAGCTACTTTAGTAGAACTAGCCTATGAATTGGATCTACCATTGGTCGCTACCAATGAGGCACGTTTTATGTTCCGTAAGCAGCATAAAGCTCATGATGCATTGCTATGTATCGCTAACTCTACCTATGTGTCCCAAGAGGACCGCCCTAAAGCTACTGCTGAACAATATCTGAAAACTGAAGAAGAAATGATTGAATTGTTTTCAGATGTTCCAGAGGCAATTGACAACACTTGTGAAATTGCAAGACGGTGTTCGTATCGGCCAGCCTGGCGTCAACCTATTCTTCCAAACTTTACTGGAGAGGATGGTGACGAAGGTGAAGAGTTAGATCGTCAAGCGCGTGAAGGATTAAAGATGCGCTTATCATCTGGAATTCTTTATGAAGCAGAAAGCGTTTATTGGGAGCGGCTGGACTTTGAACTTGGGATTATCCGACAAATGGGTTTTCCTGGTTATTTTCTTATCGTCTCAGACTTCATCAAGTGGGCGAAAGAAAATGATATTCCTGTTGGGCCGGGACGGGGATCTGGAGCAGGGTCACTTGTTGCGTGGGTGCTGACCATTACGGATTTGGACCCTCTGAGGTTTGGTTTACTGTTTGAGCGGTTTTTGAATCCTGAACGTGTATCTATGCCGGACTTTGACGTCGACTTCTGTCAAGAGCGACGACAAGAAGTTATTGAATATACAAAGCGAAAATATGGTGCTGATCGTGTGGCTATGATCATTACTTATGGCTCGCTTCAGGCCAAAGCTGTCATCCGTGATGTTGGTCGCGTTCTACAATTGCCGTTTGGTCAGGTTGATCGACTTTCTAAGTTAATACCTTTTAATCCCGCTAACCCTCCTACGCTACAAGACGCAATCGATGGTGAACCGAAATTTCGACAAGAAATGCGCGAAAACGAGGATGTTAAAAACCTTGTGGAGACTGCTCTTGAGTTAGAGGGACTTTATAGAAATGCTGGAACTCATGCGGCCGGTGTTGTTATTGGTGACCGTCCTCTCGTTGAATTAGCACCGCTCTATAAGGATCCTAAGTCAGATATTCCTGCTACGCAGTTTAATATGAAATGGGCAGAGCATAACGGTCTAGTTAAGTTTGACTTCTTGGGTCTTAAAACGCTGACGGTTATTCAACGTGCATTAAAATTTGTAGAAAAAGAAGGCAAAACCCTAACAGAAAAGTGGGCAACGTTCGATGATGAGGAAGCCTACAAGCTTCTTTCTTCTGGTAATACGCTTGGTGTGTTCCAATTGGAGTCCACTGGTATGCGGGATACGCTACGTAAGGTGAAACCAGATTGTATAGAAGATATCATCGCATTGATATCGCTCTATAGACCTGGTCCAATGAAGAACATCGACACATATGTTGCACGTAAAGAGGGGCGAGAAACAATTGACTACCTTCATGATGATCTCAAGCCGGTATTGGAAGAAACATATGGTGTCATCGTTTATCAAGAACAGGTTATGCGTATCGCTCAAATCTTAGCGGGCTATTCACTCGGTGAAGCTGATATGCTGCGTCGAGCTATGGGTAAGAAAAAGCCAGAAGAGATGCTCAAGCAAAAAGCACGTTTTCTGGAGGGTGCAGCTAAGAAAGATGTATCTAAGGAGCGGGCCGAATTTATATTTGAACTTGTGAATGAATTTGCGGGTTACGGGTTTAATAAATCTCACGCGGCAGCTTATGCTGTAATTGCGTACCAAACCGCTTATTTGAAAGCAAAACATCCTGTTGAATTTCTTGCTGGTTCAATGAGTTTAGATCTTACAAACACTGAAAAGTTGGCAGCTTTTTTTCAAGAAACAAAACGTTTGAAAATTGAAGTCGTTACACCTGATGTAACAACCTGCAACGCTGACTTCGATGTTCGAGATCAAAAAATTTACTATGCTCTTGGAGCAGTTAAAGGTGTCGGTAAGGAAGCTATGCTCGATGTTGAAAGGGCGCGTGCAGAGAAGCCGTTTGAAGATATCTTTGATTTTGCTGAACGGGTGGATCCACGACAAGTCAATAAGCGAGTGTTTCAAGCTCTGTCGAAGTGCGGTGGGTATGACGCACTAGAGAGCAATAGGGCGAAAGCTTTTCATTCAGCTGAAATTTTAGCTGCGTTAGCGAATACCGCCAATAAGGATCGAAATTCCAACCAAGACAGCTTATTCGGCGATGAACCTCCCATTCGTCCACCACTTCCCAAAGCTGCACCATGGAGTTCAGAACAAAGATTGGACTATGAACTTTCGAGTGTCGGTTTTTATCTCTCAGGCCATCCGCTTGATGATATTTTGGAAGGGCCTGCTCGAGATAGAATAGTGCTTTCTGCGCAGATGATGGAATTAGGCAGAGAAAGAGCCGCTCTTGAAATGATTGGTGTTGTCAAAGTTCGTATTGAGAAACCTTCAATGAGTGGAGGTGGTAAGTTTGCATATATTACGCTTTCGGACCCTTCAGGTGAATACGAACTTTTCGTTTCTCCTGAGGTATTAGCCGAGACTAGAGATTACTTTGAGGTTGGAAATCGAGTAAATGTTCATGTTAAAGTACGTAGGAAGGATGATGAGCTTCGTTTTTCCGTGGATGGTGCAAGGCCACTTGAAAAGGCTGCATTAGGGGCCCCTGCAAGTTTATGCGTACGCGTTAGCGATTTAACAAGCATGGAACAGTTAGCGAAAGTTGTTGAAGAATTGGCGTCCACTGAATCTCAAGCGTTGGGAACTATTCAAATTGAAATCAGCGTGGAAGATGGACGACTCATCACTATTGAATTGGATGGAGTATACCCTATGGATTATGCAGCAATGTCTGCATTAAAATCTGTTGTAGGGGTTGAACGTGTTCTTCCTATAGCTGCTTAAATATAACAGAATTGAATTGATGGGTTGCCACTGAGCAAAAAATGACTATAAGCGCGCCTTATTCCGACACGTAGGTTATTTTCCGGTGCTGAATTGTTTGGCCAACCTACGGCGGCTAACCGGATAGGAAAAATTGATATGGCACTACCTGAATTTACAATGCGTCAGCTTTTGGAAGCTGGTGTACACTTTGGTCACCAAAAACACCGTTGGAACCCAAAGATGGACCGTTACATTTTTGGAGCGCGTTCTGGCATTCACATCCTTGACCTTTCTCAAACAGTCCCTCTTTTGCACCAAGCATTGGTACAAGTGCGCGATACTGTTGCTAAGGGCGGACGTGTTCTTTTTGTTGGTACTAAACGGCAAGCTTCTGAAGCTGTTGCAGAAGCAGCAGAGCGTTCAGCACAGTACTTCATGAACGATCGGTGGCTTGGTGGAACGTTGACAAACTGGTCTACAGTTTCAAAATCTATTCAACGCTTGCGTGAACTTGATGATCTTCTTGGTCAAGGGGATCGTACAGGTCTTACGAAAAAAGAACTTCTTAAACTAACTCGCGAGCAAGAAAAACTTCAACGTGTTCTTGGCGGAATTCGCAACATGGGTGGCCTTCCTGCTTTGATGTTTGTTATCGATACAAACAAAGAATCTATTGCAGTTAAAGAGGCTCGTAAATTGGGTATCC
Source organism: uncultured Hyphomonadaceae bacterium (assembly GCA_964351655.1). Lineage (GTDB taxonomy): Bacteria > Pseudomonadota > Alphaproteobacteria > Caulobacterales > Hyphomonadaceae > Hirschia. Next base: position 39,854 of record CAYGPD010000002.1, read on the forward strand.
CAGTGGTAGCAATTGTTGATACAAATTGTGACCCAGATGAAGTGGATTTCCCGATCCCTGGTAACGATGATGCGACACGCGCTATTCAGCTTTACACAAATTTAATTGCTGATGCAGTTCTCGATGGTCTCGCAGAATCGTCAATGGAAATGGGCGTTGACTTAGGTGAATCTGAAGATTTTTCAGAAATCGCTTTAGAGATGTCTGAAGAAACTCCAGCGACTGAAGAAAAACCAGCATCTGATGCACCCGCTCAAGACGCTTAAGTTTAGCCTTTAAAAAAACAACCACTCAAATATCCTGAGAGAGGTAACTGACATGGCCACTATTACAGCTGCACTCGTTAAAGATCTGCGTGAAAAAACTGGCGCAGGAATGATGGACTGCAAAAAAGCACTATCTGAAACTGATGGTGATGTTGATGCTGCAATCGACTGGTTGCGCGCAAAAGGCTTGTCTCAAGCTGCAAAAAAAGAAGGTCGCGTTGCGGCTGATGGTCTCGTTGCTGTTGCAACTGACGGTACAACAGGTGCTGTAGTTGAAGTGAATGCTGAAACAGACTTCGTTGCGCGTAATGAAGGCTTCCAACAAGCTGTTACTGGAATAGCAAAATCTGCTGTATCTGTTAACGGTGATTTTGACTCGCTTGCTAAAGCACCTGCTGTTGATGGTGGTGATGGTACTATCACTGATCAGCTAAAACGCATGGTTGCAAAAATTGGCGAAAACATGAATTTGCGTCGTTCTGCCGGTGTGTCTGTGGATAAAGGTGCTGTTGCATCCTACATCCACGGTGCTGTTGCTGATGGAATGGGTAAGATTGGTGTTATCGTTGGCTTGGAATCAGAGGGTGATACAGAAGTATTGCTAGAAGTTGGTCGTAAAGTTGCAATGCACATTGCGGCGACGAACCCACTTGCTGCAATTAAAGAAGAGTTGGACCCAGAAGCCGTAGAGCGCGAGCGTCAGGTTCTGACTGATCAAGCGAGAGAATCTGGTAAGCCAGAAGCTGTAATTGAAAAAATGATCGAAGGCCGTATCCGTAAGTTCTACCAAGAGGTTGTTTTGGTTGAGCAAGCTTTCGTAATGGATCCAGATCTTACAGTTGGACAATTTATTGCTAATTCAGCCAAAGAAGCAGGTGCTCCTGTGTCTCTTAAGGGATTTGCAATGTTGCGTCTTGGTGATGGTATTGAGAAGAAAGAAGAAGACTTTGCTGCCGAGGTTGCTGCTGCAACAGGTAAATAAAGTTTGTTTCGAGCTTGAATAGAAACGGGGGTAGGAGATAAATGTCCTACCCCCGTTTTTTTATGTGACAAATATTGAAATAGAGCAGGTAGAACAAAATGACATCCGACATTCAATCGCCTAAGTACAAAAGGGTTTTGCTTAAAATTTCCGGTGAAGTTTTGGCTGGAAAAGCAGAGGCCGGCAAAGAGAAGTTTGGTATTGATATGGAAGCCTGCTTTCCTATCGCACACGAAATTAAGGCAGCAATAGATGCTGGTACGGAAGTTTGTCTAGTTATAGGTGGAGGCAATATTTTTCGTGGTTTAAAAGGTGTGGGGCAGGGAATGGAAAGGGCGCAAGCAGACTCTATGGGAATGCTAGCAACCGTTATGAATGCACTTGCTATGCAAGGGGCATTGGAAGAAATTGGGGTTCCGGCACGCGTTCAAAGTGCAGTTGAAATGCCAAAAATTTGTGAACCTTTTATCCGCCGAAGAGCTATTCGGCACATGGAAAAAGGAAGGGTTGTTATTTTTGCGGCGGGCACAGGTAATCCATTTTTTACGACAGATACTGGGGCAGCACTACGAGCCGCCGAAATGGGCTGCGATGCAATGTTAAAAGGGACACAGGTTGATGGGGTTTACACTGCTGATCCAAAAATGGACCCAGAAGCTACCCGTTTTGATCATTTAGGGTATATGGATGTATTGAATAAAGAGCTTCGCGTTATGGATGCCACTGCTGTAAGCTTAATGAAAGAGAATCATATACCGATCGTTGTGTTTTCGATCCATAACAAAGGATCCCTTGCAGAGGTTCTTGCAGGCACAGGGGTTTGTACAGTTATACAAAACTAACTGTTTCTCACAGAACAAAGGAATAGAATAATGCCCATTGATATGAAAGATTTAGAGCGCCGTATGGAAGGTGCAATTTCGGCATTGAAGGTCGAGTTTTCCGGTTTGCGCACAGGGCGAGCTTCGGTAAACCTCTTGGATACAGTTATGGTTATGGCGTACGGGGCATCTACGCCTTTGGCACAAGTCGCTTCTATCTCAGTTCCAGAACCTCGTATGATTGCTGTAAACGTGTGGGACAAAACTGTTGTTGGAGCTGCGGATAAAGCAATTCGGGAAGCAGGGTTGGGCCTTAATCCTGTTATGGATGGTCAGAACCTTCGTATTCCAATTCCGCCTCTAAACGAAGAGCGTCGCGCAGAGTTGGCTAAAATTGCAGGAAAATATGCAGAATCAGGAAGAATAGCAGTTCGCAATATCAGACGTGATGGCATGGATATATTGAAAAAAATGGAGAAAGACGGAGAAATTTCCAAGGACGAACAAAAGACTATGGAAGAATCCGTTCAGAAGCTAACTGATAAGTATATTGCGCTAGTTGATGAGAATGTAAAAACCAAAGAAGCAGAAATTATGCAGGTATAGGTTGTTGAATATGCCAGCAGAGTATTCAACAGATCTTCAAAAAATTGCATTAGGTGGGGTAAGTCCCAATCATGTAGCCATTATCATGGATGGCAATGGTCGTTGGGCTAAAGCAAAAGGATTGCCCCGCATTGCGGGGCATAAGGAAGGTGTTGAGGCTTTGAGGCGCGCAGTTGATGCGTGCAAAGCGCTTGATGTAAATCATTTAACAGTTTTTTCATTTTCAACAGAAAACTGGAGAAGACCAAAGTCGGAAGTTGATGCTCTCTTTGGGCTGTTAAAGCTGTTCGTAAACAGAGACTTAAACAGGTTAAATCAAGAAGGCGTGCGCGTTCGGATATTTGGATCCAAAGAAGGCTTGACCGAAGATATTCTTGCTTTGATAGAAAAATGCCATGATACAACGCAAGACAATACAACTTTCAATGTAAATATTGCATTTAACTATGGTGGACGGGCAGAACTTGTTGATGCGTCTAAAGCTATAGCCATTGCCGCCCAAAGTGGGAATTTAGATCCCCATAATATGGATGAAGCTACGCTAAGTTCATTTATGTGGTCTGCTGAGTTGCCTGATGTGGATCTACTGATAAGAACAAGCGGCGAACTCCGCATTTCCAATTTTTTGTTGTGGGGAATTGCTTATTCTGAACTCATGTTTCTGGATGTGTTGTGGCCAGATTTTGGACAGAGTGATTTAGAGTTAGCTGTAGATGACTTTAAGAGTAGAAGTAGACGGTTTGGGGGAATTTAAGCGCCTTAAATTATCTATAATAAACAGTGTTGTAGATCAACGCAGCTTGAATATTAAAAAGCCAATTAAATGAATTTACAAATCGCGCCCAAAGCTGGAAACTTTACTAAGAGAATTATCGCAGCGATTGTTCTTGCACCGATTGGCGTTTGGGCGGTTATGACTGGGGGGGGAGCTTTATTAGTAATAACAGCTTTAGCGGCCATCATTTGTGCATTTGAATGGGCTTTGATGGTTAGTCGAGGACAGCCACAGTGGAAACGATTGAGTTTGTGTGGAATTCTGACTGTGGGATCAATTATTAGCGTATTGGTTGGTAGTTCCTCGGGTTTAACTTCTGTTATGATGGTTTCAGCTATCGCAGGTGGGGTTGCTTTCTGTGCAGGTACTATTCTAAAAAATCACCCATTCTCTCTACTATTTGGCGCAATTTATGTGTCGCTTCCTTTTGGGGCTTTTATATATTTGCGGGAGTTTTCTGGTAACGCTCAGATGATGATGATTGCTATTTTTGCAATTGTTTGGGGGACAGATTCCGCTGGTTACTTAGCTGGAAAAGCTTATGGAGGTCCATTGCTCTCGCCTAAAAACAGCCCTGGAAAAACTTGGACGGGAGCAGTTGGTGGTGCAATATATGCTGCTTTGGCGGGGGCCGCTGTAGCGAACCTGACACAAACCTCTTTAACTTTGTGGTTAGTATGGGCGGTGTTCTTGTCGATTGCTTCGCAACAGGGGGATTTGCTTGAATCGATGTTTAAACGCCGTTTTGGAATAAAAGATATGTCCAATATCATACCTGGTCATGGCGGACTTTTGGATAGGCTTGATGGTTTAATGGCTGCTGTAACTGTGGCGGCATTAATTAATATGTTTTTGCCGCAATTTGTTGCTGGATTGATGGGAGAATAAAATGTCCCAAATCAAGAAAGTGTCAGTGTTGGGCGTTACTGGATCCATTGGAAAATCAACACTTAGTCTTCTCACCCAGAATTGCTCGGGAATGCCGAGTTTTGAAGTTGTTTCATTAAGTGCACACAAAAATGTTTATGCACTGGCGGAGGCAGCCATTCAAACAAATGCAGAATTTGCTGCTATTGGAGATAGTGCGCTTCTGGATGATTTAAAGCAGCTATTAAGAGGCACTAACACCATATGTGCGGCCGGAGAGGAAGCTATTATTGAAGCTGCGCATCGGCCTTGTGATGTCTTAGTGTCTGCAATTACTGGAGCTGCAGCTTTAAAACCTACTTTGGCTGCTATTAGACAAGGCAGCAATATAGCGTTGGCCAATAAAGAGAGTATTGTTTGTGCTGGAGCACTGCTTCTGGAGGAAGCCAAAAAGTTCAATAGCCGCATTCTACCTGTCGATTCTGAACACAACGCTATTTTTCAAGTTCTTGGCACTAAAAATCGAGTAGAAAAGTTAGTTCTAACAGCCTCAGGAGGTCCTTTTAGAGCATCTTCGATTGTGGAAATGCATAATGCCACTCCCTCTCAAGCAGTTGCACACCCAAATTGGTCTATGGGCGCCAAAATTTCAGTAGACAGTGCAACAATGATGAATAAGTCACTAGAACTCATTGAAGCTTCCTATTTGTTCGATATCCCTGAAAATAAGATAGATATCCTAATTCATCCGCAATCGATAATTCATAGTATGGTGTCTTATGATGATGGGTCAGTACTTGCTCAACTTGGAACGCCCGATATGCGTACTCCTATCTCTTATGCTTTAGCGTGGCCAGATAGAATGAACGTTCCTGATGTAAAGCGATTAGATCTAGCTGAGATAGGATTGCTTGCGTTTGAAAAGCCTGACCCTCTGAAGTTTCCAGCGATCGGACTAGCAAGAGAATGTCTATTGCTGGGGGCGTGGGCTCCAAATGTATTTAATGCTGTCAATGAAATTGCGGTAGAAGCATTCTTGAATAATAAAATAGGCTTTATGGATATTATTGGAGTGACAGAATCTGTTTTGCAGCAATTTAAAACAGGTTCGTATGGCGCAATTGCTAATCCAACCAACTTTGATGATGTTTTTGAATTAGACAATCTTGCAAGAAAAGAAGCTCTTCGAGCTATAAAGGCATAATGCCTGCATAAAGATATCACCTACTTGTAGAGTTTAAAAGGACTTGCTCTGGAAATGGACGTCATAGCTAGCTCATTCGGAAGTTTGTTTTCGATAATTTCATCTGTACTTCCGTTTATCTTAATGATCGGTGTTGTCGTTTCTATTCATGAACTGGGCCACTACTATGCTGGCCGAGCATTTGGAGCGGCGGTTGAATCGTTTGCATTTGGATTTGGAAAATCGATTGTTGAAGTCACTGATAAACGCGGTACGCGTTGGCGATTGAATTGGTTGCCTTTGGGAGGTTTTGTCAAATTTGTTGGCTCGCAGGAGAGCGTGAATGAAAGCCATTCGAATAAGAAACAGCCGATTGGAAAATACTACTCAGAATTAGCTGCATGGCAGAGAGTTATCGTCTCCTTGGCTGGTCCTGTAGCGAATTTTGTACTTGCTATATTAATTTATGCGGCGATTTTTACTACTTTCGGAAAGCCTGTCTTTGGCGATGTTACTATCGAAAGTGTTGCTCCTCAAAGTGCTGCGGAAATCGGCGGCGTCATGACCAATGACCTCGTGATAGCGGTTGACGGAAGGCCTATTTCTAGCGCGGCAGAACTTATTGAGGCAGTCGCTTATAGTGCCGATGAACCAGTTGAGCTATCGATTCTAAGGGGGGGGGATCCTTTAAAGCTGATCGTAACTCCAAAACGGGAGAAAGTGCGCAACGAGCGCCTAGGGATCGAGGATGAAATTGGTAGAATCGGAGTCGGAATTTCGTCCAAACTCGTTAAGCTTGAAAAAGTTTCACTACTAAATGCAGTGGGAATTGGAGCTGATCGGACAGCGGAAGTCATTAGAAAAACGATTAAAGTTCTCGGCCGCCTTATTTTTGGCAAAGATAGCTTCGAGAAAATGCGAGGTCCGTTGGGAATAGGTGATATAGCCGATAGAGTTGTTGATAGTAATATGAAACGAACTGATGTGGACTTCAGTGAGAGATTTCATGGTGCTTTCTGGCAAATGTTGGAATTGATAGCGATGTTTTCTGTGAGTATTGGATTTTTCAACCTTTTGCCTATTCCAATGCTAGATGGCTACTCAGCGTTGTTAGGTCTGTATGAAACTGTGGTTGGATCTGAAGTTTCTTTACGGTTTCAGGATTATCTGTTGCGGGGGGGGCTTGCGGTAGTTGGTCTTTTCTTTATCGCTGTTACTTGGAATGATTTAAGGCGGCTAGGGCTGCTTGAAATGTTTGGCGGCCTGTTGTCATAACTCAATGAATAGGGCATTGCAGGATGTCTTTAGGCGTGTAGAGGAAAAAAGTATGCGGTCTTTGTTTGCAAGTGCTTTGGCGCTGACGACATCAGCGAGTGCTTATTTTGCAATTGCAGATATGAGTGGAGCGGCTTTAGCTCAAGCTCAAGCTACGAATCCTGAAGCTATCTCTCGAATCCTTGTGGAAGGAAATCAGAGAATTGAAACACGGACCGTGCTTTCCTATATTTTGGTTGAGCCAGGTGACTCCTTTGATACCGAACGGTTGGACCTCTCATTAAAAACTTTATTTGCAACGCAACTGTTTGCAGATGTTCTTTTTGAGAAGAGAGGGAAAGATCTCGTAATTCGGGTCAGCGAAAATCCTATCATTAACCAAGTGATTTTCGAAGGTAATCGGTCTATCCGCCAAGATAAACTTGAAGAAGAAACAGAAGCAGCGCCACGCGAAGTATTTACACAAGCCCGTGTTCAACAGGATGTACAGAAAATTCTAGAAGCTTACCGCAAAGCTGGACGTTTTGCAGCTTCGGTTACGCCGACTTATAAACCGTTGGCTCAAAATCGTGTCGATTTGATATTTGAGATCTCTGAAGGGCCTAAAACAGGCGTAAAATCAGTGAATTTCATCGGGAACAATGTATTCAAAGATAAGAAACTTCGCTCAGAGATTGTAACACGTCAGTCTCGGTGGTGGCGAGTATTTGAATCTAACGATAATTATGATCCAAATCGTATGGAATACGATAGAGAACTATTACGTCAGTTCTATACAAATGAGGGATATGCCGACTTTCGTGTTACGACATCGGTAGCAGAACTTACGCCCGACCAGGAAGATTTTTATGTAACCTTCACGATTGATGAGGGGCCTAAGTTTAACTTTGGTGAGATTGAAGTTGAGACAACTCTAGAAAAGTTATCTACTGCGCGCTTGAAAGCAATTGTTCCGACACGTTCAGGAAACTTATATGAAGCAGACCTGATCGAGAAAGCAGTCGAAGCAATAACGTTTGCAGCAGGGAGTGCGGGGTATGCTTCAGTCGATGTAAAGCCTAGAATTGAGCGCAATCGCGAAAACAACACCGTCAACATAACTTTCGTTGTTGACGAGGGGCCGCGCGTGTATGTTGAACGTCTGGACATTATTGGTAACACTCAGACTTTGGATCATGTTGTCCGTCCGGAATTGTTGTTGGCTCAAGGTGACGCGTTTAATAGGATATTGTTAGATCAATCTAGAAATAGAATTAGGTCACTTGGCTTTTTTAAAGATGTAACAATTACTGAAGAGCCGGGTACTGCGCCAGACAAGACGATTGTGAAAGTAGCAGTTCAAGAGCAACCCACAGGTGAGTTAGCTTTCTCAGTCGGATATTCTTCTGCTGACGCTTTCCTTGTCTCTATATCAGCGACACAGCGAAACTTTCGCGGTCGTGGACAATCTTTAACAGCAAGTATTCAATCTTCTCAGTATCAAAAAAATTATGAGTTTCGGTTTACAGAACCTCGTTTCCAAGACAGAAATATGGCTGCAGGTTTTGACCTTTTTGCGTCAGAAACAGATTACTTGAACATCGCAGGATATTCCAACTCGGTGGTCGGAACAGGTTTAAGAATTGGATTTCCTTTAGGAAACAGAACCCAATTAGGATTAAGATACAATCTTCGGTCCGACTCCTTAACGTTGGGGCAAATTAGGAATACATCGGGTGAGTTGATTGATCGTTGTGATGATCCTTCTCAACTCGGATCATCTGTGTGTGATCAAGAAGGTGACTATCTCACTTCTTCACTCGGATATTCTTTGGTAAGAGACCACAGAAACGATCCGATCGACCCAACCGGTGGTTACAGGGTTACTTGGCAGCAAGATGTTGCGGGGCTGGGGGGAGATGTAAACTATTTCAAGCAAGAAATACAAGCTTCAACATATAAAGGTCTTTTCCCAGGTGTGACTTTAACCGGTTCACTGAGTGCCGGTTTAATTGAAGGTTGGAACGGCGATGATATTCGAGTGAACAACCGCTTTTATAAAGGTGGCAACTCCTTCCGCGGGTTCGACACAGCTGGTGTTGGACCTCGTGAAGTTCAATATGAGGCGAATGTGTCCAATCAATTATTGGCAACAGGTTCGGGAGGCGATTACGCTCGCCCATATTATTTTAATGCGAATACTAACTCACTTATTTTGACTGATAGCTATGTCGTTTCGACTACAGCGGCTGACGGGACTGTCACATCTGAGACTTTCCAAGCTGCTTTAGCTACACAGGATGATAATGGAATTAGAGCTGTGACTGATGGAGACACTACGAATCTCTTTCAGGTTGCTGCAACAGATGAGAATGGTGAGCTGATTTTAGGGGAAATTCGGGCTAAAGGAAACGCTTTAGGTGGTAAGGCCTTTGCAATTGGATCGGTTGAGATGTCTATTCCGATACCATTTGCACCTGAAGAAATGGGTATTGGTGCGGCGTTGTTCTCTGAGTTTGGTACAGTTGGTTTGTTGGATGATAGTGATAGAAATCGTATAACAACATCAAGAGCCGGATTAACCGCTGAACAGTTGAATGCTTTGAATTTTTCTGATCAGATTGTTATTCAAGATGACTTAAGTATGCGTGCAAGTGTAGGGGTAAGTGTTTTTTGGGATTCACCTTTTGGCCCAATTAGATTCGACTTCTCTGAAATACTTGCTAGTGAAGAATATGACCGGACTGAAAGCTTCCGGTTTAGTACACGGACCCAATTCTAGGAAATTTAGAACATGTCTTTTAAAAAATTATTTGTAGCCTTCTCAACGTTGTTCTTTGTTTCTCCGATTGCTCTTCAAGCGGTCGCGCAAACAAATGTTATGGTTATTGATCAAGCAAAAATCATGACTGAATCAAAAGCAGGTAAAGACATAGCTAAAAAGCTTCAAAATATAGCCGAGCAGTTGAATAAAGAGTTGAAACCTACGGCTGACTCTTTGCAGGCAGAGCAAAAATCACTTCAAGAAACGCTTGCACCGTTGAATAAAAATGCAATTGCTCAAGATAAAGCTTTGGTAACTCGTATTCAAAATTTTGAGAAGCGTTCAGCTGAACTTCAAAAGACAGGCCAAATTCGTCAAGCAGAATTAGAGCTTACTAGAAGAGATGCTTGGAGTAAGTTTTTCGTTGCTCTTGAGCCGGCTTTGCAAGCTGCTATCGATGAGTCAAAAGCCGATATTGTTATAGACCGTTCTTCAACTATTCATACAGCTGATGGTGTTGATAAGACTGCTTTGATTATCTCGAAACTAGATGCGAGCACTCCAGCAATTGCTGTTACTAAACAAACACTACCGAACGCTAACAAATAGAATTTCGAGCGTAAAATAGTGATCGATCCTCGTTTCTACTTCCTGCATGGTCCACCTAGTATTGAAGAGTTGGCAAATGCAGGAAGCGCTGAAGTATATCATAAAGCATTGTCTGCTACTTCCCTTGAGGCTTTTACGGCTGCCAAAACGGGAGACTTAACATTCATTGAAACTTCAAAAAATGTAAATTTTGATGCTATAGAAGCTTCAGTTTGTTTTTCGCCATCAGAGTGTGCAGACCGGTTTCCAAAGACAACTACCGTACTTGTGAGTGCATTTCCGCGCTGGAGTTTTACTTTGAGCGCGCCTTTGATTGCAACCCCAAAAGGTTTTGACTCAAATTCTTTAGCTATAGACCCCACTGCAAAAATGGAAAGTGGTGTTTACATAGGTCCAAATGCCGTAATCGGGGCTGGAGTTCAAATAGGTTCTGGTACATCTATCGGCGCAGGTAGTGTTATATGGCCAGGTGTTACGATTGGTCGAAACTGTACTATTGGGAGCAATGTAACCATCAAATGTGCATGCATTGGTAACAACGTTAATATACGGGCAGGAGTAGTTGTAGGTGAGTCTGGTTTCGGGTTATCAATAGGTAAATCGGGTGCCGTGGACACACCACATTTTGGTCGAGTTGTAATTCAAGAGAACGTAAGCATTGGTTCAAATACTTGTATAGATCGCGGTCTATTTGATGATACGGTAATTGGAGAAAACTGCAAAATCGACAATTTGTGCCATATCGCTCACAATGTGCAGATTGGCGCGCACTCTGTTCTTGCGGCTTTTTGCGGGATTGCTGGATCGACTACTATTGGTACTGGATGTCAATTTGGTGGTGCGTGCAGCATAGCCGACCATGTTCATATCGGAAACGGTGTGAAATTGGCGGGAAATTCTGGTTTGATGTCTGATATTCCAGATGGCGAAACGTGGGGAGGGTTTCCTGCTAAGCCGTTAAAAACGTGGTTCAGAGAGAATGTTTGGCTATCTCAACAAATCCGTAAACGTTAGTGTTCGACATCTGAACTGTAATCAGTAGATATTTGATGAATCTTTGAAAGTCTTTGACAATGGCCGTATCCATCCACCCACAATCATTCGTAGACAGTAATGCGCAATTGGGCGAAAATGTACAAATAGGTCCTGGGTGCGTTGTTGGGCCAAATGTTACGATAGGTGATGGAAGTATTCTTCACAGTCAGATTGTTATTGCTGGAAGCACAACACTTGGCAATAGTTGTATTATTTACCCTTTTGCCGCTCTTGGTCATCCTCCTCAAGATTTTAAATATAAAGGCGAAGATACCAAGCTGTTTATTGGAAACAATGTAACGATCCGGGAGCATGTTACGATGCATCTGGGGACCGTTGTAGGTCGAGGTGAAACACGCGTAGGCGACAATGGTTATTTTATGGTCGGATCCCACGTAGGGCATGATTGTATTGTTGGAAACAGCGTCACATTCGCAAACAATGCAACATTGGGTGGTCAGGTTACTGTTGGTGATCATGTGATCATGGGGGGATTATCAGCAGTACACCAATTTTGCCGCGTAGGGAAACATGCTTTTGTCGGAGGCGGAGCTCCAGTAACTGGAGATGTAATACCTTATGGGATGGTGGACAATCACGGACGTCTTGCTGGACTAAACTTGGTAGGTTTGAAAAGACGAGGTTTTGGCCGTGACCAGATAAATGATTTGCGGACCGCCTACCGTTTGTTCTTTGCGACTGAGGGGACATTTCAGGAAAGAATAGATGATGCAGCTCGCCTTTATCACGATCAAGAACTTGTATTAGAAATGGTGAGTTTTATACGAGATGGTGCAAACCGGCACTTATGCTTACCCAAATAGAGGCGATATTTTATGTTGCCACCAAAATTGGGTATTATTGCCGGGAGTGGTAATCTACCGTTAGAATTGGCTAAGCACGCTCGAAGCGAAAGTCGAGATGTATTCGTGCTCGGAATAGACGGTTTCGCCGAGAAAACCCTATTGGACCAATTTGAAAATCAGGTAGTTTCAATAGGAGAGGTTGGAAAACAAATTTCAATCTTGCAATCCGCCAAAGTAGTAGAGGTTTGCTTTGCTGGAATAGTGAAGCGTCCAGATTTTAAGGCATTGAAATTAGATAAAAAAGGTCTTCTTTTGCTACCGAAAGTGATCAGTGCTGCATCCAAAGGTGATGATGCGCTTTTAAAAGTTTTGGTCGCTACATTGGAAAAAGCTGGATTTGCTGTCGTAGGGGCTGATGATGTATTGGCATCTCTATTGGCTCCAGTAGGACCACTGGGCTCGAAGATTCCTAACGAGCAAGATTTAAAAGATATAGAAAAAGCTGCTCGTATCGCATCCCAAATAGGCCAAATGGATATCGGGCAAGGCGCAGTCGTGTGTGAAGGGCTGGTTCTGGCTGTGGAAGCTCAAGAAGGCACGGATTTAATGTTGGAACGTTGCGCTAAGTTGCCAAGCAATCTGCTGGGTACACCACAAAAACCCAAAGGGGTTTTAGTAAAGAGACCCAAACCAAATCAAGAGCGCAGGGTAGATTTACCGACCATTGGTTTAAAGACGCTACAGGGTATCAGAAATGCCAATTTAGCAGGAATCGCAATAGAAGCAAAGTCTGCTTTAATCCTAGATAGAGAGCAGCTGATTTCATATGCTGATGCTAATGGTCTTTGGATTTATGGATTCCAAGACGATTTTAAATAATCGGAAAGTGAAAACGTAATGTGCTTTTATTTTGTAGCAGCTGAACCTTCCGGTGATAAGTTAGCCTCAGAGGTTATGTGTAGGATACGAAATTCAATTCCTTCAGCAACGTTTATGGGGGTTGGCGGAGAACACATGGCAGCGCTTGGCGTAGACACTTTGTTTGATACACGAGAGCTCGCAGTATTTGGTCTGCTTGAGGGAGTGAAGGCCTTTAAAACAGTAAAAAAGCGTGTAGAAGACACTGCTACAGATATAGTCGCTCAAAATCCAAAGGCAGTGATATTAGTGGATTCTTGGGGGTTTATGTGGCGTGTGGCTCAGCGTGTAAAAGAGCTTGGCTATAAGGGACCATGTATAAAGTTGGTTGGCCCACAGGTGTGGGCGACTCGAGCTGGCCGAGCAAAAACACTCGCGGCACATGTAGATCATTTGCTATGTATTCACGATTTTGAAGTCCCGTTTTATGAGCCTTATGGTTTAGACACTACTGTAATTGGAAACCCTGCTTTGGATAGAAATGAAGAGGGAAATGAAGGTAAATTCAGGTCAACTTATAATCTTTCACCTCAAACACCACTTTTGCTTTTGCTGCCAGGGAGCCGATCATCAGAAATTAAAACAGTCGCGCCTATTCTTGAGCAAGCTGCTAAAAAGGTTGTGTCTGTTGTCCCAAATTGCATAGTAGTGTGCGTTGCTGCAGGCTCGGTCAAGGATATGATCATTGAACGCAGTAGGGATTGGGGAAGTGATTTTTTGCTGATTACAAAGGAAGAAGAAAAGTTAGATGCATTTGCTGCATGCGATGTTGCTTTAGCTTGTTCCGGTACGGTAACAACTGAGGTTGCAATGCAAGGTACGCCTTTGGTTGTGGGGTATAAAATAGGTTGGATTAGCTGGGCGATCGCAAGATTATTTCTTATGAAATCTAAATTCATCACATTGCTTAATGTGGCAGCAGGCAAAGAAATTGCACCTGAATTTATACAAACTAGATTTACACCGAGAAATTTAAGTACAGCATTATTAGAGCTATTTGCTGATCCAATTGCATTAAATTTGCAGATTGAAGCACAAAATGATGCTTTGAACAAAATGGGAAGAGGTCGTGAGCCGGCTGCAGAAATTGCAGCTCGAAAGATAATTGAACTTTCGACATAAAAAAGGCTGACTTTATAAAAAGTCAGCCTTTTTGTTCTGATCTACGATTAACGTTTATTTGCTGGTATGTAGTCGCGTTTTGCCGCACCTGTATAAATTTGGCGTGGACGACCAATACGTTGTGTAGGATCTTCGATCATTTCTTGCCATTGAGCAACCCAACCGACTGTTCGCGCAAGCGCAAACAAAACAGTAAACATCTCTGTTGGGAAACCCATAGCTTTCAATGTAATACCAGAGTAGAAATCAATATTCGGGTATAGTTTTTTCTCAACGAAGTATGGGTCTTCAAGCGCAATTCGTTCTAGTTCAATAGCTACCTGAAGAAGAGGGTCATTATGAGCGCCCACAGCGTCTAGAACCTCATGACATGTTTTTTGCATAACAGTAGCACGTGGGTCGTAGTTTTTGTACACGCGGTGACCAAATCCCATCAAGCGGAATGGGTCAGATTTATCCTTAGCGCGAGCAATATATTCTGGGATTCGATCTACAGTCCCAATTTCTTGAAGCATGGTCAGAGCAGCTTCGTTTGCGCCACCGTGAGAAGGTCCCCAAAGACAAGCAATCCCTGCGGCCATACAGGCGAACGGATTAGCGCCAGAAGATCCAGCTAGCCTTACAGTTGATGTCGATGCGTTTTGTTCGTGGTCGGCGTGAAGAATAAAAATTCTATCCATCGCGCGTGCCATTACTTCCTGTACTTGGTAATCCTCTGCGGGAACAGCAAAACACATACGCAAGAAATTCGCGGCATAACCAAGATCATTTCTCGGAGAGATGAAGGGTTGGCCAATTGAATATTTATGCGCCCGTGCACAGATAGTCGGCATTTTAGCAATAAGACGATGAGCTGAAATTAATCGGTGTTGAGGGTCATTGATGTCAAGTGAGTCGTGATAAAATGCAGAAAGAGCACCAATCGCACCGGTTACAATCGCCATTGGATGAGCATCTCTTCTGAAGCCATCAAAAAAGCGATCAAATTGAGTATGGATCATCGTGTGATTTGTGATGGTATGCTTATACTCAGTAAGTTCAGCTGTTGTTGGTAATTCACCATTTAACAATAGGTAACAGACTTCTAGAAAGTCAGATTTTTCAGCTAATTGGTCAATTGGATATCCGCGGTGGAGAAGAATGCCTTTTTCTCCGTCGATAAACGTAATCTGACTTTCACAGCTACCTGTAGACGTAAAGCCTGGATCTAGCGTGAAGTGTCCGGTTTGCTTACTCAACGAAGATATGTCGATAACATCAGGACCAGCAGTACCTGAATAAACTGGTAATTCCGCAGTTTGTCCAGCAACTGTCAAAGTTGCTTTTCCATTTGGTTTGACTTTATTTTCCATATCTTATCAGCCCCTTATAATTTAATTGTTTTTTCAGTGACGGGAGAGTCATGCACTGAATGCCTTTAGTTGGTCTTCTATCCGACTTAGCGCCTCTTCGCGACCAAGCCATTCCAGCACAAGACCGAGGTCTGGTGCTGGTGAACTACCAGTCAATGCAGCTCTCAACGTTGGTCCGATAGCACCTAAGCCTATGTCCTCTTCGGTACAAAACTTCGATATTTCCGTTGTTAAACCCGAATTTTCCCAAACTGGTAAGTCCTTAAAGCGAATTGTTAGCCGAGATAAGCGATTTAACGCATCTTGGGAGAACCTTTTCTTTAATTTACCAGTTATTTCAATTGGCCTAATATTCAATAAGAAATGTGATTGGGTTTCTAATTCTTCAATGGTCGCAGCACGAGTTTTTAATTCAGCCATAGCATTTTTTATACGAGTTTCAACTGTTTCACTCAAGTGCATAAAACCGTCACGGGAAAACAGCAGATCGCAAAGGTATTCATTATTTGCATGTGCCATATAGTATGCGTTTACATATTTCAGCTTGTCGAAATCAAGTCTTGCAGCAGATCTACCCAAACCTTCTGTTCCAAACCATTCTATTGCTTGTTCTTTAGAAATGATTTCATCGTCACCGTGTGACCAGCCTAAACGCAGAAGGTAATTGTTGATAGCATCAGGTAAGAAGCCCATTTCCTTATATGCTTCAACACCTAACGCGCCGTGGCGTTTTGAGAGCTTTTTACCGTCAGGTCCATGTATTAATGGAACATGGGCATATTTGGGGATGTTCCATCCCATCGCTCTATAGATTGGGATTTGTCTATACGTGTTTGCAAGATGGTCATCTCCACGGATAACTTGTGTGACTCCCATATCAAAATCATCGACAACAACAGCTAACATATATGTGGGAGTGCCGTCTGACCTCAATAAGATGAGATCATCAATTTGTTCAGCGTCTACTCCAACATGTCCCTGTACGTCATCGGTAAATTCGATACGGCCAGAATCCGGTGCACGTAGACGGACCACATATGGGGCATTTTCATTTTCTGGCTTTAGATTATCCCTATATGGGGATCTGTAGGGAGATAGTAAAATATCAGCTTCTTTTCTTAGCTCTATCGCTTTTGCGTCATTGCCTTGACCCGATGCTTCTTTTGCCAAAAGGCGCTTTTGATCACCAAGCTCTCTGCGTAGGGAAAGTTCTTCACTACTGACATAACATTTGAATGCTGTACCGGCAGAAATCATCTTCTCCGCTATTTCGCGGTGTCTATCTGCACGAGCAAATTGAAAATATGGTTCATCGTCAGATTCAATTCCTAGCCACTGTAAACCACGGAAAATCGCCTGTACGGCGTCTTCAGTTGACCTTTCCCGATCAGTATCTTCAATGCGTAGTAGAAATTTTCCATTGTTGGCTTTTGCATGCAGCCAATTGAACAATGCAGTACGTGCACCACCAATATGCAGGTATCCGGTCGGCGAGGGGGCGAAGCGGGTGATAACCGTCATATCAACTTTCAATCATGAGCTATTAATTGCCGAAGACATCTTAAGAAGTCTTCTTTGCAATCTCCACAAAATGGAAAACCACATCCACCCCTATTTGAGCAAGTGTTCAGAATACTATTTTATAAATTTTTTTTAGAATGTGACGAAATGAAAATTGTTTTTGATCACTTCATGGAAAAGCATGCATTTCGATGGAGCTTATTATATCCATTAAGTTTTGTTTTCGGAGTGGTGTTGTATTTGACACTTACCTTTGAACCATCAGTTTGGATATGCTTTTTTGTATGTTTGACGATGATATCTATAGTTTGGTGGAGAATTTCTCAGGGTAATTTTCAGTTACCTATACTTCTTGTTTGTTTAAGCTTGCTTGTAGTTGGAATGTGTTTCGTAAAAATGCGAGTGCTTTTGGTATCCAAGCCAGTTCTTCAACACAATTTGGGTCCTGTGATTCTTGAAGGCAAATTGATTCAAATAGAGGGAGGTGAGAATGGGAATAGATTACGCATTGAACTGGGAGCGGTCTCAGGTCTTACTAAAAGTGACACGCCTAGATATGTAAGAGTCACACAGAAAAAAAATACATCACTTTCTCCTGGAAGATTACTAGAGTGTTGGGCATTTCTTTCACCTCCACCTAAGCCAATTATTGCACAAGACTATGATTTTAGTCAGCAAGCTTTCTTTCACCAATTGGGGGCAGTAGGTTTCGTTTTGGGAGAATGCAAACCTATATCAATTGCAAACGTCCATCACTCCAACACCTTTGATAGATTGAAAGAAAAGATTGCTGCTTCACGTCATTCAATTGCAAAGTATATTTATAGAGTAGTTGGAGCCAAATCTGGGGGAATGGCGGGGGCTATGATTACAGGAGAAAGAAGTCTTCTTAGTACTTCAGATCAGGAGTTGTTAAGGTCGGTCGGATTGGCACATTTGCTAGCGATTTCCGGCTTGCATATGGGGCTGGCTGCCGGGGTTTTCTTCTTTTTAATACGCTTTAGTATTCCATATTTCGAGTGCATTGCTTTAAGGGTTCCAGCCCAAAAGGTTGCTGCATTTGGGGCGATAATAGGTGCCACAACATATTTGGTTATGTCAGGTGCATCCGTCGCCACGCAACGTGCATATATTATGGTACTTATATCACTTATAGCGATCTTATTAGACCGACCTGCTTTTTCTATGCGAAGTGTAATCGTTGCTCTGTTTGTAGTTACTGCTATTCAGCCTGAATCTGTGATCACCCCAGGGTTTCAAATGTCGTTTGCAGCCACAGCTGCAATAATAGCGGTGTATGAAAATTGGCCACATTCCAGAAGTGGGTACGGATGGAGCAAGATATCAAATTGGGTCAGCTCATTGTTTGCAACATCTGTGACGGCATCTCTAGCGACAGCTCCATTTGCAGCCTATCATTTCGAACGAATCGCGCCGTTAAGTATCCCTGCAAATTTGCTTGTCATGCCGATTATTAGCCTATTTTCGGCCCCTGTGGCTTCGTTGGCTCTACTTGCTTGGCCTTTGGGGTTGCAAGATCCATTTCTAAAAGCCTTTGGCGCATCATTGGCTCTAGTTTTAGAAATTTCAGCATATGTAGGTCAAATGTCTTCAGATGGAACGATCTCGACAATTTCTCCATTTGTTTTTTGCTTAATGATAGTTGGCCTATGTTTGGCTATTGGATTGAGTAGCTGGTACAAGCTGCTGGCAGTCGTACCGATTACTGCATCATTTATCTCAATATATTTTCAAGGTCTGCCTATTGCTCATGTCGACAGGCAGGGCGTTCTATATTTGTCTCAAGCAGATCATTGGATCCGTATATTGCCGGAGAATATAAGTAAAAAGCCTTTAGCCCCATTGAGTTTGAAAGATGGATTAGTTGATGAGCGATATCAAAATGTTGAAGGACAGCCGATGGTTTTGTCTTCGGCCTATCATGCTACTGTTAGCTCTAGCTCATGCAGTGAGAGAAAAGAAACTTTGGATGAAATTCTTGATCTGAAATATTTAAAAATAACAACCGAGACAACGGAGCATTGTTTTCCCTTCGGAAATCATGCCGATATATTAGGCTTCTCTATTAGAGAAAATAACGGAGTCTTTACTTTCGAGAAATGGCCTGAAACGAATAAGAAAAAACGCCCATGGTCGTAATGACTTATGGGCGTTTTATAAATTGGTTAGCGGAAAATCTGACCTTTAGTGGTATTGACGTACGAGAGCGACCAGTTTGCCCTGTACACGAACTTTGTCCGGCCCAAAAATTCTAGTTTCATAGGCGGGATTAGCCGCTTCCAACGCAATTGAACCATTTCTCTTACGTATTCTTTTTAAAGTTGCCTCTTCTTCATTTATAAGTGCAACGACAATTTCACCTGATATTGCGGTGTCACCTTTACGAAGAATGACAATATCACCATCTAATATCCCTGCTTCGATCATTGAATCCCCTTGAACTTCCAATGCGAAGTGTTGATCCGGATCCATCCCTGCAGAGGGCATGTTCACTCTGTCGGTTTCATTTTGAATTGCTGCGATTGGTACACCTGCAGCAATTCGCCCGAGAACTGGGATTGTGCCATTAGCTTCAGGCGGTATTGCTATACCTTCTCTACTTACTATAGAGGGTCTGAAGTTTGACCGCCCATTTGGTGGAGCAGAGGGGGTTGCGCTTTCTGGGAGTTTTAGCACTTCTATTGCACGAGCTCTATGTGGAAGTCTGCGTAAAAAACCTCGCTCTTCCAAAGCTGTGATTAATCTGTGAATTCCTGATTTTGACGCTAAGTCTAACGCTGATTTCATTTCATCAAAGGAAGGTGAAACCCCTGATTCTTTGATACGCTGATGTATGAACAATAATAGTTCACGTTGTTTCGTTGTAAGCATGAAAAACCGCCGATTCAATTTATGAGTCGCCATAAGTTCTACATGTGTTCTTGGTTTGGGTCAATCGCGGAACATAGGACTTTACAAGGTTGTACGAAGTTCTCGTACATTGTTAGCTATATTACCAGATTTCATGAGGCTTTCGCCGATTAGAAAACCTCGTGAACCGACCTTCCGAAGATAAGATATATCTTGAGGGGATTTTATGCCGCTCTCGGATATCAGAAGTTTGTTCGATGGTATGTAGCTGGATAGACGAACGGTTGTATCCAAATCAGTAACCATTCTTTTTAAATCGCGGTTATTTACGCCTACTAAGGGAGAGGGAAGCTCAAGCGCTTGTTCAAGTTCTTTCTCGTTATGCGCCTCAAGTAAGACTGACATGCCTAATTGGTCTGCAAAGGCGTGCATTTCAGACGCCAGACTTTTATCTAAAACAGCCATAATCAGAAGTATAGCATCTGCACCGTTCGCGCGTGCTTCAAGAATTTGAATAACATCAATCATGAAATCTTTGCGGAGAATTGGTAATTTGACGGCCTTTCGAACAGTAACCATATCCTCAAGTGAACCTCCAAAACTTGGGCCGTCAGTCAGAACAGATATACATGCTGCGCCGCCTTCTTCGTAGGCTAGAGCAGCTTCTGTAGGGTCAACTAATGAGTTGATGTTTCCGGCGGAGGGGCTTTTACGCTTAATTTCACAAATAAGCGCATTCTGATCTTGAGCAGCGATACTTTGAAGGCTTCTGGCGAAACCACGCGGGGGTGTCTGATTGAGAGCATCAGATTGTAGTGATTCAAAGCTTCTGGTTGCTTTCAAAGAGGCGACTTCATCTCTTTTGTACTCAATGATTTTATCTAGAGCTGTGGTCATTTAAGTCTCTTTATTGGAGTATTCAACGAGTGCATGAAGTGTTTGTTTGGCGAGGCCTTTATCTATCGCTGCAAAGGCAAGTTCTACACCTTCCTTGTGGGTATTCGCTTGTCCTGAAACATATAAGCCGGCTCCAGCATTTATGGCGACAATATTTCTGAAAGCGGAATTGTTGCCATTGAGCAGATCTATAATCGCGGCGGCGTTATAATCAGCATTTCCTCCTTTTAATTCATCTAAAGTTGCGCGTTTTATGTCAAACTCTTCTGGTGTAATTGTAAAAGGTTTTATGGAAGTAGGTGTGACTTCTATTGCGTGAGTTGCACTCGTTGTTGTTATTTCATCCAACCCGTCAGTGCCATGAACAATCCAAGCTTTCTGGGTGCCCAGCCTTTGTAATGTAATGGCGAGTGGTTCCAACCATACCTTATCAAATACACCAATTATCTGAAACTTGGCATTAGCAGGATTTGTAAGGGGGCCAAGAACATTGAAAATAGTACGAATCCCGAGTGATTGTCTCACTGGTGCAACGTGACGCATAGCTGAATGGTGGGAGCGGGCAAACATAAATCCAACTCGTGCATTCTCTAGACAATTTGCGAATTGCTCTTTTGTTGGCTCTAGCTTTACTCCCAAAGCTTCAAGGACGTCGGCTGAACCAGTTTTAGGGGGGACGGATCGATTTCCATGTTTAGCAACGCGTCCACCCGCGGCGGCTATAACTAACGCAGACGCAGTAGATGTATTTAAAGAGATAAATGTAAGACCGCCAGTGCCGCATGTATCAATAACATCGCTTGGTGCGGAGACTTTAACTGAATGCGCACGCATGACTTCAGCTGCCGCTTGGATGTCATTAACGCTTTCACCTTTGATGCGAAGCCCCATCAAAAATGCCGAGATAAGAATAGTATCTACTTCACCCGCCAGTATTGCATCAAAGCAGTTTCTAATGAGATCTTGTTCTGGAGTTTTTCTATCCGCTAAAAGGCCGATAGCCCGCCTTACGCATTCGCTCATATTGGCTTCCTACCGCGTTATTTCTACGAAATTTTTTAACAGGGTGTGACCGTGTTCGGAACCAATAGATTCGGGATGAAACTGGACGCCGAATACAGGACGATTGATATGTGACAGAGCCATAATCTCTCCATCGTCTGTTTCCGCTTCCACTTTTAAAGTGTTGGGGAGACCATGTCGTTTAACCGCTAATGAATGGTATCTTACTGCTTCAAACATTTTTGGTATGTTTTTGAACATGTCGCCTCCGACATGTGTAACAGCTGAAGTCTTCCCATGCAGAACACTCTGAGCGGATATAACTTCCCCCCCAAAAGCTTGTCCAATAGATTGATGTCCGAGGCAAACTCCAAATATTGGGAGATTTTCTGGGGATTCTAGCAAGAAATCTAAGCATATTCCTGCTTCATTGGGTGTTTTAGGACCGGGAGAAAGGACAACTCCGTCTGGGGACTTTGAAAGCAGCTCATCTACACTAAAGGAGTCGTTTCTAACGACTTCTGTAGTGGCCCCAAGTTCTTCTAAATAATGAACAAGGTTCCAAGTGAAGCTATCGTAATTATCTATTACTAATATCTTCGGGCGTTTTCGTTGGGAAGAATAGGTCGTCATTGGTTACTCCCCACATACCTGATGGCATCCTCGCCCGCGCGGCATAATGCGTTTGCTTTATGGACAGTCTCTTGGAACTCTTTGTCTGGGTCACTATCTAGCACGACACCGCCGCCAGCTTGGACATGTAGCTTTTGGTTTTTAATAACTGCGGTTCGCAATGCGATGCACATATCCATATCACCATTGGAACCAAAGTATCCTACACCTCCGCCATACACGCCGCGCTTGTTCGTCTCAAGCTCGTTGATAATTTCCATTGCTCTTATTTTGGGAGCGCCTGATACTGTGCCGGCTGGGAAACCTGCCATTAGTGCAGAAACAGCGTCCTCGCCCTTTCTTAGGTTTCCTTCAACGTTAGAAACTATATGCATAACGTGTGAATAGCGCTCTATGATGAAGCTCTCAGTGACGCTTACACTCCCGTATTCTGCAACTCGTCCGACATCATTTCGGCCTAAATCAAGTAGCATCAAATGTTCAGCAATCTCTTTAGGGTCTGCAAGTAACGTTTTTTCATTCTGTAGATCTTCACTTGGAGTTTTACCTCTAGGAAGTGTGCCGGCAATTGGCCTAACGGATACTCGGTCATTGCGTAAGCGAACGAGAATTTCAGGGCTAGACCCGATGACCTGAAATCCACCAAGGTTGATATAGAACAAAAAGGGTGAGGGGTTTAACCGCCGCAGCGCTCTATAGAGTGAAAATGGAGGGAGGTTGAAATTTGCGGTAAATCGTTGGCTAGGAACAACCTGAAAAATATCCCCTGCTTTTATATAGTCCTGGGCCTTCTTTACCATTTCGGAATATCGAGTGGGAGACGTATTTGAAGTGAATTCTAGTGGAACTCTAGCGCGGTTTGTAGGTTTGTTAGGGGGGAGGGCAGCATCGAGTAGTGCTTCTATTTCATCAAGTCTCTTGTCTGCGTGAAAGTCATCGTCACGTATGGGAGTAGCGAGAATAATTTCTTGTTTAACAGAGTCAAAAATCAGAATTACTGTTGGACGCATGAGTATAGCTTCTGGTACTCCCAAGCTATCATCAGGAGCTGGCGGCAACTTCTCCACATATCGGATCATATCGTATCCAAGATACCCAAATGCGCCAGCGACCATCGGAGGAACGTCTTCTTCCTCTGGAATTTCAACATCGCATACGCTTATGAACCGACGTATATCTTTCATTGGTTCACTTGATATGTGTGTAATAGTTTCAAATGTATTGGATGGAGAGGTTATGGCTTTTCCATCTTGAACTTTCCACCATAAATCAGGTTTTGTTCCAATAAATGAGTAACGTCCGCGCTGTTCACCTCCCAGCACTGACTCAAACAAAAATGTTCCCGCATGGGTTGGATCCAACTTTAGCATGGCTGATACAGGTGTTTCTATGTCATCCAAACGTCGTCTGATCTTTAGTTTTACTTTGGCATTACTCATCGGATTCTCAGATAACCTATTGCGTTCCGGACATCGTTTTCACAAAGTCAGCGATTGCTTCATTGTTGAACTCGACTTTAGATTCTTGAATGATTGATTCTACAAACGCCGCTTCAATATCTGTCTCTAAACTTTCAGTAATTGCTCGTTTTCCAGACACTGCCATAAGATCAAGCATTTCTGGATCGAGGTTAGTGATTTCGTCGATATAGATGACAGCGATTGATCCGTCTTGCTCAGAGGCAACGACGTAGTCTTTCTCAGATGCTCCGAGAATTTGAAAGGCCATTGCGCGTGAAACACCATCAGGAATTTCCCGACGAGACAGATTCGTAGAAGGTGTTATATATTCTAGTTTATATTCAGCTGAAGCGTCTTTAAGGCTTCCAACATTTTTTGCTTTATCTAGAACTTTGTTTGCTAGAGTTTGAACGGCTTGAGATTTTCTGAAAGCAATCAGGCTATCTTCTGCCAGTTTTTTGATTTCAGGCAATTCAGGAATGTAGCTAGCCTCTAGGGAATCAAGACGAATAACGTAAAGGCCATTTTCTACGTCATCAAGAATTTCGCTAACTTCGCCTTCAAAGCTCATCTGACTAATAGTCTGCATCGCTGAAGGGCGATACACTACTCCACCCACGACTTGTCCGTTCTTTTTTCGCCCTTGGTTATCTATTGCAGCAAATGACATAAACGGGATTTCAAGTGCATCGGAGGCTTCTTCAAATGTGAAACCACCACCTATTAAGTCAAAGAATTCCTCTTGTTTTCTATCAAAGATTTTTTCTGCTTCAATTTTAGCCATTTCTTGAAAAATTTCGTCAGATACATTCTCGAAAGGCGTTGCCTCGCCAGGAATGATTTCCTCTATGATCACGCCTGTCCACTCATCACCATCCAAATTAAATGGTCCCATGTGAGTTCCAGAGGCCACAGAAAATACCGCTTTTGAATATTCTTCGTCGTCGAGATCAGAAGCTACTACTGTTCTTATTGATGTAGATATATCTGAATGCGATTCTAATATTTTTTGGAAATCATCACCCGCCCCAATTGCGTCCACTATCTCTTGAACCGTACGACGGTTGGTAGATGTAAATTCTTTTATTTGGCGTCTTTCTGGGGCTGAGAAATCTTTTATGCGGAGATCATACATATCCCGAATATCAGCTTCCGGAATATCTACGGCTGAAATGAAGTCCGCAGGAGACATAGAAATTATGCTAACCGCTTTACGTTCAGGCTGTCTGAAAGCTGATTTGTTGTCTTCATAGAAGGATACAAGTTGTTCTTCTGAAACCTCAGTTTCGATGGGTGCTTGTTTGGCTGTAATTTTTACATATGAAAATGAACGCTGTTCAGATTGTGAAGTCATCCATACTTTGCCGAGTGAATTGGGTACATTAACACCGGTTTTTACTGCATTTACGATATATTCTCTCGTAAAACTATCTTTTAAATCTTTTTCAAGCTGCTTAACTGTTAGGCCTTGTTGGTTGGCAAACGCTCTAAATGAGTCTTCATCGAAGTCGCCTGTTACCGCGTTCTTAAATCTAGGTGCATTAGCAACCATCTCGGTAACTGCAAATCTGCTGGCGCGAATATTTTGGGAATCTGCGTAACCAAGGAGAGCTGTTTCACTAACCAATCCTTGAAGAATTTGTTGTACAGCGCCACTTTGAGCAGCTTCCTGACGCGTAACGTTGCGTCCTTGATTTTCGCGCACCGAGTTTAAATATGCATCAACGCGCCGTTCTGCATCTCTTTTAACGATAAATCTATCACCTGAGCTGATTAGACCTCGAGGTTCAGCAGATGAAAACATGTTCGGAAGTCCCATACCAGCAAGTCCGATGACGAGAAGGCCAAATATTACGAGCATAAACTTGGACCGAACCATACGACGGACAATAGACAGCATAAGGATAATCTCCCAAATTAGTGTAGGCAGTTAGATTCTAACGTGCACGAGTCTTGCAGTGCTTGAGACAGCTTGCTAGGCGACCAATGCGTCTGATGCAAGATGCGAAATGATATGAGCTACAAAAGTAGCTCTAGACGAGGTGCCAAAAAGAGCACTGTTGTAATACGGGACAATACGAATGAAAAAAGTCAAATCCCTCATAGTAGGGAACTGGAAAATGAATGGGCTAAGGCGTGATCTTGATCAAATAGTAGCCGTTGCAAGAAGTTTGAATGACAAAGCATTTGATGGCGACGTCGTTATTTGTCCGCCAGCAACATTAGCTGCGCTTGCATTTGATGCTGTACAAGATCTCCCGGTAAAAATTGGGGGGCAAGACTGTCATGCTGAACAAGCGGGTGCGTTTACCGGCGATATTAGTGCTGATAAATGGAAAGATCTAGGAGCAGAGTATGTGATAGTCGGTCATTCCGAGCGTCGAGAATACTACGCTGAAGACAACTTTGGTGTGTGTGAAAAAGCCAAAGCAGTTTTACGTTCGGAACTTGTTCCTATTATCTGCATCGGTGAAAGTCTCGAAGAACGCAAATCTGGAAAAACGCTAGCCGTTTTGAAACAGCAAATAAAAGAATGTGTACCTGAATCAGCAAAAACCGGTAAAATAGCTATAGGTTATGAGCCGATCTGGGCAATTGGGACAGGTATGACGCCTAGCTTAGAAGATATTTCTGACGCTCACACTCAAATACGCGATGTCTTGAAAGAACAAATTGGAGAGATAGCAGACGAAACTCCTATTATTTATGGTGGTTCTATGAAGCCGACAAATGCAAAAGACATTCTTGCCTTAGCGAACGTCAACGGCGGACTTGTTGGCGGTGCTAGCCTTAAGGCTGTAGACTTTTTAGAGATAATACGGTCGGCATAACCACTTTAAGAACTGAGAAGAGGTGTATGTGGGTTAAGAAAAGTGAGAAACATACACCTTTTTTCTAAAATAATCAGTTTAAGGGCTTGGCGTGCGGCGCGTTAAGTGCTTTTCAGGCTGTTTGGATTCATTGATTAGGTTCTCCGACTGTTATGGAAAACGCACTTCTCGCTCTAAGTCTTTTATCTTGTATTGCTCTTATCGTATCAGTACTTCTTCAACGTTCTGAAGGTGGTGCTCTGGGTATGGGAGGCGGCGGCTCAGGTGGTGGGCTAGTATCTGGACGAGGGGCAGCTGATACATTGGTGCGTGCTACTATGGTTTTGGCCGCCATTTTTTTTGTGACGAGTCTGGCACTTACGCGTATCAATTATGAGCACTCAAAAAGTGGGTCAGAAATTTCACGTACATTAAAAGAAGAAGGCGGTTCTCTTCTTGTCGATGAACTGAGCGATTCTACAAATGGTGGTGTTGAAGAAGTAGAACCAATCGACTTGATCGATGAAGAATTATCAACAGGCGAGGTGGATACTCCCACTGCAGCAGACAAATTAGATGTTCCAGTTTCAGATGGCACTGAAGCTGAAGAAAATCCCGCGCCAAAAACTGAAAACCAATAGTCATACATTGACGCGCGCCATACTTTGGCGCGTCTATTGCTACTGTTCATGACACGATATATTTTCATAACCGGCGGTGTTGTTTCCTCCCTTGGGAAAGGGATTGCAATGGCCGCTCTAGGAGCGTTGCTTCAAGCGCGTGGCTATAAAGTTAGACTTCGTAAGCTGGATCCTTATTTGAATGTCGATCCTGGCACTATGTCACCGTATCAGCACGGTGAAGTGTTTGTGACCGATGATGGTGCTGAGACTGATCTTGATCTTGGGCATTATGAACGGTTTACAGGAGTTTCAGCACGTCAAACAGATAATGTGACGACAGGAAGAATTTATCAAAATATAATTGAAAAAGAACGTCGAGGCGATTATCTCGGCGCTACGGTTCAAGTTATTCCGCATGTTACAAATGCTATCAAAGATTTTGTTCTATCTGATGCTGGTGATGTTGACTTTGTGCTATGTGAAATTGGTGGCACGGTGGGGGACATTGAGGGGCTGCCATTTTTTGAAGCCATTCGTCAGCTAAATCAAGAATTGGATGTCCAACAAGCGGTATTCGTTCATTTAACACTATTGCCTTTTATCGCGTCGGCAGGTGAAATGAAGACTAAACCAACGCAGCATTCTGTGAAAGAACTGCGTTCTATTGGTATTCAGCCTCATATTTTATTATGTCGATCAGAGCGTGCTATTCCAGAAAGCGAAAGACGGAAGATTGGCCTATTTTGCAATGTGAAGCATGATAGCGTAATCGAAGCTTTAGATTCTGAGCATATTTACGAAGTGCCGCTTGATTATCATCGTCGAGGTTTGGATCGTGAGGTCTTACGCCATTTTGGGATTAATGATGCTCCAGAGCCTGACTTAAGACGCTGGAATAATATCTCTAAAATTTTACGTAGCCCTGATGGGACTGTAGATATTACAGTCGTTGGTAAGTATGTAGCTTTGCCAGATGCTTACAAATCGATGATCGAAGCGCTTCATCATGGCGGTTTAGCCAACCAAGTTCGTGTAAAGATCAAGTGGGTCTCTTCGGAATTATTTGATGATTCGGACTCCGATCTTGCTGCAGAGCTAGATGGATCTCACGCTATACTATTGCCGGGTGGATTTGGTGAGCGTGGTGCGACTGGTAAAATTCGTGCTGCTCAATATGCCCGTGAAAAACGTATTCCATGTTTTGGAATATGTTACGGCATGCAAATGGCTGTGGTAGAGGCTGCACGTAATTTAGCTAAAATAGAAGGTGCAGGTACAACCGAGTTTGGTGCGCCAAAAGCTAAAATAGTTGGGCTGATGGAAGAGTGGACACGTGGAAACTCGAAAGAAGTGCGTACTGAAACTACTGATTTAGGAGGGACTTTGCGTCTGGGTGCATACACTGCCGTGCTCAAGCCGGGCTCAAAGGTTGCTGAAATTTATGGAACTGAACGAATCGAAGAACGTCACCGCCATCGTTATGAAGTAAATATTGCTTTCAAAGAGCAATTAGAGGCGGCTGGTTTGGTGTTTTCGGGGCTTTCTCCTGATGGGCAGTTGCCAGAAATTGTCGAAATTGAAGATCATCCTTGGTATATTGGTGTTCAGTATCATCCGGAGCTGAAATCGCGTCCGTTTGAGCCCCATCCATTGTTTACTTCCTTCGTTGGGGCGGCAAAAGTTCAAAGTCGTCTCGTTTAACCTATAACTAGGGCTTGCAATACGTGTCTTATCAGCGTATCAAGCCCGCTGATTTGGGTGGCCATGCGCCACCTTTTCCTTTTTTTTGAGGCTAGAAACATGGCTGTTCCAAAGCGGAAAACCTCGCCCTCTAAACGCGGTATGCGTCGTGCACACGACCGTTTGGATGGTGCTACATACATCGAAGACAAAGATTCTGGCGAATTACGCCGTCCACACCACATTGACCTGAAATCAGGTATGTACCGTGGTAAGCAAGTGCTAGAACCTAAAGAAGACTAACGCCGCATAGGGGCCGCTGTTGAGCGCTCCGGCAGCGCCGTTATACTAGGCAGGCGGTCCCAGCTTTTTCTCAAATGAGTCGAGAGGGACTGCCATGACTGAAATAGTCGATATTTTTGCTCGCGAAATTCTAGATAGTCGGGGAAACCCTACTGTTGAAGTGGATGTGACCCTAGAAGATGGTTCTATGGGGCGCGCAGCTGTGCCATCAGGGGCCTCCACCGGTGCCTATGAGGCGCACGAACTTCGCGATGGTGATAAATCTCGTTACGGTGGTAAGGGTGTTTTAAAGGCGGTCGAAGCTGTAAACACAGAGATTTATCAAGAACTTATCGGGCTAGAGGCTGAAGATCAGCGCCGAATAGATCAAACTATGATTGATCTTGATGGTACTGAGACTAAATCTCGCCTTGGTGCTAATGCAATCCTTGGCGTGTCCATGGCTATGGCAAAAGCAGCTGCAACAGCAGCAAGTTTGCCTCTTTACCGTTATGTTGGTGGTGCGAATGCACACATTCTTCCAACACCGATGATGAATATCATCAATGGTGGTGAGCACGCTGATAATCCAATCGATGTTCAAGAATTTATGATTATGCCCGTTGGAGCCGCGTCCTTCTCCGAGGCACTACGCATGGGAACTGAAGTTTTTCATGCCTTGAAAAAGAGTTTATCAGATGCGGGATTAAGTACATCTGTTGGTGATGAAGGTGGATTTGCTCCAAATATAGCATCTACTGAAGAAGCTATTTCATTCATTATGAAGTCAATCGAAAAAGCCGGATACCGTCCAGGGGAGGACTGTGCTTTGGCTTTAGATGCTGCTTCGACTGAATTTTATAAAGGTAACAAGTACGTTTTAGCTGGAGAAGGAAAATCTCTCGGTTCTGACGAAATGGCCAAATATCTTGCAGATCTCGTTGATAAGTACCCAATTATATCCATTGAAGATGGTATGGCGGAAGATGACTGGGACGGTTGGAAAACCCTTACTGAATTGGTTGGCCATAAATGTCAGCTAGTTGGTGATGATCTGTTCGTAACAAACTCAAAGCGACTGATCCGTGGTATAGAAATGGGAGCAGCAAACTCAATATTGGTGAAAGTAAACCAAATTGGTACGCTGACTGAGACTATGGAAGCGGTAAATATGGCCATCAGTAGCGGTTATACTGCCGTCATGTCTCATCGTTCTGGTGAAACAGAAGATGCCACGATTGCCGACCTTGCAGTCGCTACTAATTGTGGCCAAATCAAAACAGGCTCTCTTGCTCGTTCAGATAGACTTGCTAAGTATAATCAGTTACTTCGTATTGAAGAAGAGCTTGATGAGCAGGGTGTTTACCTTGGTAGACGGTCGATTCGTGCTTAAGTGATTGCATAGGTTACAAAAAAGAACGCTCGAAACTTCCGGTTTCGAGCGTTTTTTGTATTGCGGCGCAATAAAAAAGATAAACACAACATTAAACATAAGACTTTAAACAAGAGTTGAATTTTAAGTGGGAGATCTATCTTTAAATGCGGTCACTATTTGTCAGTATTGTTTTAAGTATTGTGCTTGTATATTTTGCGTACAGTGCTTTGGCTGGTGATCAAGGACTAGCAAAGTGGACTAACCTTCAAAAACAGGAAAGGGAACTTTCCCTTATATTAGAAGGGATTCAACTGCAGAAGGTCGCAGTTCAGGAGCGCATTCATCGGTTGAGTTCTGATACATTAGACTTGGACTATCTTGAAGAATTAGCTAGAAAGAAACTAGCCTACGCGAAGTCAGATGAGGTGATCCTAAACGTAGCCGAATAGTAAAAATCTACCGACATTTAGTAAAAATATCCAAAATTCCAGATCGTTGATGCGTTGCAGCATCAAAAATGCATAGCAGCTCTGACTGGACGGAAGGCTGTAGCATTCAGTAGTCTAACGAAAATTTCATGGAGGTTCGCTTGGTCGCCGCTAACGCTACATCACCCAAAAAGGGTAAACCGAGCCCGAAGTCAGTTCCATCTAATGAAGATGTGCTGAAATACTATCGGGATATGTTGTTGATACGTCGCTTTGAAGAAAAGGCCGGTCAACTTTACGGTATGGGACTTATCGCTGGTTTCTGTCACCTCTACATAGGGCAGGAAGCTGTCGTTGTCGGGGTGCAAAGTGTGCTCAAAGAAGGTGATCAAGTTATCACGGGCTACCGAGACCACGGGCACATGCTTGCCTGTGATATGGAAGCAGATGGAGTGATGGCGGAATTGACCGGACGCGAAGGAGGTTATTCTCGCGGAAAAGGTGGTTCCATGCACATGTTCTCCAAAGAGAAGAACTTCTATGGTGGTCACGGAATCGTAGGCGCTCAAGTTTCGCTTGGTACCGGTTTGGCTTTTGCTAACCAGTATAAGAAAAATGATAATGTATCCGTGTCTTATTTCGGGGACGGTGCAGCCAACCAAGGACAAGTTTATGAGTCCTTTAATATGGCGTCACTATGGAAACTTCCAGCTCTCTACGTAATTGAAAATAATCAATATGCTATGGGTACTGCTGTTTCCCGTGCCTCGGCAGAGCAAGAATTGTACAAGCGCGGTATTTCCTTTGATATTCCAGGTGAAGCTGTGGACGGAATGGACGTCCTAAAGGTGCGCGCTGCTGCGATGAAAGCTGTTGAGCATATTCGTTCTGGAAAAGGGCCTTACATTCTTGAGATGAAGACATACCGCTATCGCGGTCACTCTATGTCAGACCCTGCTAAGTATCGTAAGCGTGAAGAAGTTGATGATATTCGATCTCATCACGACCCGATCGAAGGCCTTAAAAAGCACTTGATTGAAAATAAGATTGCTACAGAAGATGATCTCAAAGCAATAGATAAAGAAGTTCGTGTTATCGTTAATAAAAGTGCTGACTTTGCTCAATCAAGCCCAGAGCCGGATCCGTCCGAACTTTGGACAGACGTATTGCGGGAGGTTTAGGTCATATGTCAGTAGAAATTCTAATGCCAGCTCTTTCACCGACTATGGAAGAGGGTACACTCTCAAAATGGCTTAAAGCTGAAGGTGATAAAGTTTCACCTGGCGATATTTTGGCAGAAATCGAAACTGATAAAGCGACAATGGAAGTTGAAGCTGTCGACGAGGGTACTATTGCCAAAATATTGGTTGCTGAAGGAACCGAAGGCGTCAAGGTAAATGCTGTAATCGCCATGTTGGCTGAAGATGGTGAAGACTTAGCTGACGTTGCATCTGCGAAAACTTCTGCAGCCTCACCTGTAACAAGTGCCGAACCGGTGTCTGCAAAAGAAGTAAATGTTGG
>CAYGPD010000002.1:72326-175525 GCA_964351655.1 uncultured Hyphomonadaceae bacterium
GGACATAACATGCCTCCAGCAGACGACATGTTGTCTGACCCAGATATTCCTGAAGGCACAGGCTTTAAAACCACTACAGTTCGCGATGCTCTGCGTGATGCTATGGCGGAAGAAATGCGTCGTGATGAAGCCGTGTTTGTTATTGGAGAAGAAGTTGCACAATATCAAGGTGCATACAAAGTAACGCGTGAGCTACTTCAAGAATTTGGTGATCGCCGCGTTGTTGATACACCAATTACTGAGCATGGCTTTGCTGGTTTGGCTGTAGGTGCTGCTTATGCAGACTTAAAACCAATCGTAGAGTTTATGACATTTAACTTTGCAATGCAGGCTATCGACCATATTATAAACTCTGCTGCTAAAACACTGTATATGTCCGGTGGACAGATGGGGTGTTCCATCGTGTTTCGTGGTCCCAACGGGGCAGCATCGCGTGTAGGTGCTCAGCATTCTCATGATTACGCAACTTGGTATGGAAATGTGCCAGGCCTAAAAGTTGTTGCCCCTTATGACGCCGCAGATGCTAAAGGTCTTTTGAAAGCTGCTATTAGAGACCCCAATCCTGTTGTGTTTCTTGAGCATGAGCTTCTTTACGGAGAAAGTTTTGAGGTTCCGGACCTAGAAGACTTTGTTTTACCTATTGGGAAAGCCAAAGTGCGCCGTGAAGGGTCTGATGTTACGCTCGTTGCTCACTCTCGTATGGTAGGTTACGCGCTCGAGGCAGCTAAAATATTGGAAGCTGATGGTATTAGCGCTGAGGTCGTGGACCTTCGTACAATTCGACCACTCGATACTAAAACCGTTATTGAGAGTGTGAAAAAAACAAGCCGCGTGGTTTGCTGTGAAGAAGGCTGGGGCCGCTATGGTGTCGGTGCTGAGATTGCAGCGGTTTGTGTCGACGAAGCGTTTGATTATCTTGATGCGCCACCAATACGTGTGCATCAAAAAGATGTTCCTTTGCCGTATGCTGGCAATTTGGAAAAACTATCATTGCCAAACACGAATGACATCGTGGAAGCAGCTAAGAAGGTTTGCAACGTCTAGGTTATTAGACATGCAAGGTAACTGAAATGAACGGGTTGGCGCAGCAAAAAGTCTGCGCCGCCTGCCGTAAGGGAACTGCCTAGATGCCAATCAACATTACCATGCCCGCACTATCTCCTACGATGGAGGAGGGTAAACTTGCCAAATGGCTTGTAAAGCCAGGCGATGCCGTAGGTCCAGGCGATGTTATCGCCGAAATAGAAACAGACAAAGCAACGATGGAAGTTGAAGCTGTTGACGAGGGACGCATCGCTGCAATCTTCGTAGATGAAGGTGCTGAAGGTGTTAAAGTAAATTCTGTTATCGCCGTTCTTGCAGAAGAAGGCGAAGACCTAGATTCTATTAAAAGTCCTGCAGCTCAAGCTTCACCCGCACCCAAGGCGGAGGCCACTTCAGCACCTTCTAAGGCTGTAAAGAGTGTAGAAGCACCGGCAGCGGCGACTTCCAAAGAAGCGACAGCACCTTCTAAGCCTGCAGCTAAATCAGCAAACAACGGAGAACGCATTTTTGCGTCTCCATTGGCTAAACGTATTGCTGCTGAAAGAGGTATTGACCTATCCACTCTGACGGGTTCAGGACCGCGCGGTCGAATTCTTCGTGCAGACGTAGATAATGCTAAAACTGGCAGTGCCGTGACAGGAAAAGTCGGTGCTAACGGTGCGTCTCCTGATGGCCTTATACTGCCGCAGGTGCTTGACGATCGTGTCTATGCGCCTGACAGCTACAGACTTGAGCCTCTGGATGGTATGCGTAAAGTAGTGGCGCGTCGCTTGACAGAAAGCTTCATGCAGATCCCACACTTCCCACTTAATGTGGACCTGCAGTTGGACCGCTTGCTATCTGCTCGTAAAGCAATCAATGAGGCAGCACCAGAGGGCGTTAAGATCTCTGTGAATGATCTATTGATCAAAGCAGCTGCAATGGCGCTTATGGACGAGCCTGATTGTAATGCGAGCTATACTGACAACGGCATTGCCTATCACAAATCGGCACATGTTTCAGTTGCTGTAGCGATAGATGGTGGTTTGATTACGCCAGTGATTCGAGATGCTCAATCTAAAGGTTTGGCTCAAATTTCTTCAGAAATGAAAGATTTAGCGAAACGCGCACGCGAACGTAAATTATCTCCGCAAGAATATATGGGGGGGACGTTCTCGATTTCTAACTTGGGTATGTTTGGTGTAAAATCGTTCTCGTCAATTATCAACCCACCAGAAGGCATGATTATGTCTGTTGGTGCTGGTGAGAAAAGGCCTGTAGTGGGAGCTGATGGTCAACTTAAGGCTGCGACTGTTATGACAGTAACGCTTACATGTGATCACCGCGTTGTTGGTGGTGCTGAAGGCGCAAAATGGCTGCAGGCATTCAAACGGTATGTAGAGGGACCAGAGTCTATGTTGCTGTAGGGCGATCTAGATTTTAGTAACTATTAGCCATAAAGGAGCGACCCCATGGCGGACGCAAAAAACCAGTTTGATCTAATTGTAGTTGGCTCAGGACCCGGTGGTTATGCAACAGCTATACGAGCCTCTCAATTAGGAATGAAGACTGCTATTGTAGAGCGAGCAGAATTAGGCGGAATTTGTCTTAATTGGGGATGTATTCCTACTAAGGCATTGCTTCGGACGTCTGAAGTTTTTCATATGATGGAAAATGCAGAAAAATACGGGCTTGGTAAGGTTAAGCCAGTTGCTCATATTGAGAAAATTGTAGAACGCTCCCGTGGCGTTTCAAAGCAAATGGCAAATGGTGTTGCTTTTCTAATGAAGAAAAACAAAATCACTGTCATTGAAGGTACTGCAAGTCTTAAAGCTGGAAAGCCTGCCCCGAGCGTTGTTGTTACTGACGGAAAGGGCGCGGGAACCTACACCGCTAAGCATATTATTATGGCAACGGGGGCGCGTGCACGTTCAATACCTCAAGCGGGGCTTGTACCTGATGGTGATCGTATATGGTCATACCGAGAAGCTTTAGTTCCAAAAGAAGTGCCTAAGAAACTCCTTGTAATTGGTTCAGGTGCAATTGGTATTGAGTTTGCTAGTTTCTACAATACTCTTGGCTCTGAAACGACTGTTATTGAAGCTTTAGACCGTATTCTTCCGGTAGAAGATGCAGACATATCAAATTTTGTCGATAAGCAACTTACTAAACAAGGAATGAAGCTGATCAAGTCAGCT
The DNA here is from genome assembly GCA_964351655.1 of uncultured Hyphomonadaceae bacterium. GTDB lineage: Bacteria > Pseudomonadota > Alphaproteobacteria > Caulobacterales > Hyphomonadaceae > Hirschia. The sequence continues at coordinate 75,548 of CAYGPD010000002.1, forward strand.
CAAGTTCAAGGGCTTGAAAAGAGTAAGAATTCAGTTACAGCCTCTGTTAAGCTGAAAGATGGTTCAATTGAAAAAATCACGGCAGATATCGTGATTGTTGCTGTTGGTATCGTTGGAAATGTTGAAAATACTGGGCTAGAGGAAGTTGGCGCTAAAGTTGACCGTACCCATGTCGTCGTGGATGGTTTTGGACGCACTGGTGTACCTGGCCTTTACGCAATAGGTGATCTAACTGGACCGCCTTGGTTGGCACATAAAGCTACGCACGAAGGTATTGTATGCGTTGAAAAGATAGCGGGACAAAATCCTCATGAGTTTAAAACCAACAATATTGCAGGGTGTACTTATTGCCACCCGCAGGTTGCATCAGTTGGTCTAACAGAGGCTGCTGCCAAGGAAAAAGGCCATAAAGTTAAAGTTGGTCGGTTCCCATTCATGGGGAATGGTAAAGCTGTCGCGCTAGGTGAACCGGAAGGTATTATCAAAACTATCTTTGATGAAAAGACTGGTGAACTTTTGGGAGCTCATATGGCCGGAGCAGAGGTTACAGAATTGATTCAAGGTTTTGTAATTGCTAGGCAGGCTGAGTTAACTGAAGCGGAAATTATGGAAACTATATTCCCTCATCCTACTTTGTCAGAAATGATGCATGAGAGTACTCTAGATGCATATGATCGTGCGCTACATATCTAGGACGCTAATGGAATAACGTTGCGAAAGGCCCTACTTGTTAAAGTGGGGCCTTTTTTATATCTCCTGAGCAGTTTTGTATTCACTCTTGCTTTGATAGGATTTAATCTTCAGCTGCCTGAAAAGCCAATACAGGGGACGTGCATCGTGACTGTAAATCAAGCAAAATACCCAGTACCCGTTAGTTTTGCGCAAGATACGCTAGTAGATGAACCTACTTATCAAGACTTATACAGACAGTCGATCGATAACAGTGAAGAGTTCTGGGCTGAACACGGTAAAAGAATAACATGGTCTAAGCCGTATACCCATATAAAAGATGTGGACTGGAGTAAGAACAATCTACATGTAAAATGGTTTGCAGATGGAGAGTTAAACGTTTCCTACAATTGCGTTGATAGGCACCTCAAAGATAACGCTGATCGAGTAGCAATAGTTTGGGAATCTGATGATCCCAATGTCTCATTAAAAATTACGTATTCAGAACTTTATAATCAGGTTTGTAAGTTTGCAAACGTCTTAAAGTCACAAGGTGTAAGAAAAGGTGACCGTGTCACTCTATATCTACCAATGATCCCAGAAGCTGCTTACGCAATGCTTGCATGTGCGCGTATTGGTGCTGTTCACTCTATTGTATTTGCCGGTTTTTCTGCAGAAGCTTTAGCTGGGCGTATTAATGATTGTGATAGTCGCTTTGTGATTACGGCCGATGAAGGAGTTCGGGGTAATAAAAAAATTCCGCTTAAAGCTAATGTTGATGCTGCTTTGAAGCACGCACCGGATGTTCAAAATGTTCTGGTTGTTAAACATACTGGTGGGCTTGTTCCTTTTTTACCAACTCGCGATGTTTGGCTTCATGAAGCTAGTGTGGACGTTAGTTCTGAGTGCGCGCCTGAGCCTATGAACGCTGAAGATCCTCTATTCATTTTGTATACATCTGGATCTACCGGGAAACCCAAAGGAGTCTTACATACAACTGGAGGATATCTGGTTTGGGCATCCATAACTCACGAATATGTTTTCGACCATAAACAGGGAGATGTATATTGGTGCTCCGCCGATGTGGGGTGGGTTACCGGTCACAGCTATATCGTTTATGGACCTTTAGCGAATGCAGCGACCACCGTAATGTTTGAGGGAGTACCTACATATCCGGACGCTTCACGTTTCTGGCAAATTGTGGATAAGCATAAAGTAAGTATTTTCTACACTGCTCCAACCGCGATCCGTGCTCTGATGGGGCAGGGAGATGAGTATGTAAAAAAAACATCTCGTAGCACGCTTAGGCTGCTTGGATCTGTGGGTGAACCTATCAATCCTGAAGCATGGGAATGGTATCATAGAGTCGTTGGTGAACGCCGATGTCCAATTGTTGACACTTGGTGGCAAACAGAGACTGGAGGCATTATGATAACACCGCTTCCGGGTGCCACGACTTTAAAGCCTGGGTCAGCAACGCGTCCGTTTTTTGGAATAAAGCCTGAAATTGTAGACGCTGAAGGCAAAGTTCTTGAGGGGCCAGCTGAAGGTAATCTTGTTATTTCCGATTCATGGCCAGGACAAATGAGAACTGTTTATGGGGATCATCAACGTTTTATAGATACATATTTTTCAACTTATGAGGGGAAATATTTCACTGGAGATGGTTGTCGGCGGGATGAAGATGGCTACTTCTGGATTACAGGAAGAGTAGATGACGTTATCAATGTGTCTGGTCATCGAATGGGAACTGCTGAGGTAGAAAGTGCTCTTGTTGCTCATGATAAAGTAGCAGAGGCTGCGGTTGTCGGATATCCGCATGACATAAAAGGACAAGGTATTTATGCCTATGTAACGCTTAATTCAGGCGTTAAGCCTAGTGAAACGTTAGCCAGTGAACTTGTATTCTGGGTACGCTCTGAAATTGGTCCTATAGCATCTCCTGATAAAATACAGTTTGCGCCTGGATTGCCCAAGACTCGATCAGGAAAAATTATGAGAAGGATTCTCCGTAAGATCGCAGAAGACGATTTTTCCAATCTCGGTGATATATCCACATTGGCAGATCCAAGTGTGGTCGATGATCTTATCGAAAACAGACAAAACCGAAAATGAATTTGAGTTACTCAAATGCAATAAAGCAAGATTGTATTCTACTTTTGAGAGATCAAGTCTTCAGCTAGAAGCTGAACCTGGCCTATGTCCATTTTTCCTGACCCGAGGAGGGGGATTTCTTCAACGTAGAACAATTTTCTTGGCATCGATAGCTCACTGACTCCATGGTTTTGGAGCCAATGTAGCATATCCATACGTTCAGCATTTGGTGTTGTGGTGAGAAGAACGATTTGTTCTCCTTTGCGATCGTCGGGTAAAACTGCAGCAGCATGCTCATAGTCAGGCCATATAGACTTCGCGCAATTTTCCACAACGGCGAGTGAGACCATTTCACCGCCTATTTTTGCAAAGCGTTTGAGACGCCCTCGGATTGTAAGAGAACCATCTTCATCTTGGCTAACAATATCGCCAGTATCATGCCAACTATCTTTTAGTGGTTGCACTATTTCTGGTTCTTCAACGAACATATAACCTTTCATAATATTTGGGCCACTGGCAATCATTCTTCCTGCTCCTGCTATTCCTTCAACTTCTTTGAAGTGAAGCTTTACGCCAGGGAGTGGGCGGCCTACCGTGCCGGATCTGTTGAGTGTTGGTTGATTGACGGCAAGTACAGGAGCGGCCTCAGTCGCCCCATATCCTTCTAAAATTTCTATATCAAACTTTCTTTTTACAAGCTGGCGAGTTTCGTCTTTTACGCTCTCAGCGCCGCAAACGACATACCGAAGTCCAGCTAACTCATTGTTATTTGAGGCACGGGCATATTGGCTAAGGAAAGTATCAGTCGCGAATAGAATAGTGGCGTTGGTTTCAAAGATTCGTTTCGGTATTTCTTTAATCTGTAACGGTGATGGGTGTAGGATAATTTTTATCCCGCTAAGAAGACCTATAAGGGCACCTGCGGTAAGTCCAAAACAGTGAAATGTTGGAAGTGGATTGTAAATGATATCTTCCGAGCTAAGCATACCTGAAACATGTTGTAGAATCTGTTTTACATTGGAAACTAGATTGAGATGTGAAAGGGCAACGCCCTTGGGAGTTCCCTCTGTTCCAGATGTGAAAAGGATAACTGCTGTAGCGTCCCAGTGTGATTTGGACCTAAGAATCGATGGAAATATGGGCCCCAGCGCTCCGTAAAATTTGTCAATAAGCGCAAGGTTTTCGCGAATATCTTCCAGGTATAAAAAAGTTACGCTTTCAGATAAGAAACTTTCTAATTCTGCTAAGTTAGCTTTCTCGATGAACTGGTGAGCTGTAACGATTTTCTTGATACCTGCAGCTTTGCAAGCGGATTGAATGTTGCTTAGGCCTGCTGTGAAGTTCAACATGGCAGGAACGCGGCCAAAAGCTGTAACTGCAAAAAAACTTATGATAGAGCCAGCACTTGTTGGCAGCATAATGCCGATTGCTTCTTCATTCTGTGTGTTTCGAGTGAGTGCATGACCAAGCGCAAAGCTAGCGCGAACAAGGTCATTGTAACTAAATGTTTTGCCATCAGAATCTTCGATGGCGATTCTGGTCCCGCCACTTTTATCGCGAGCCTCTAGAAGAGCACCAAATATATTTTTTTGTGCTTTAGCGACATCAAAATAAGTCTCAAACTCGGACATAATCTACTCCATTTGTCGCTACTATATCAGTTGTTATATATGTTGACGAAACAAATTGGAAAAACTTAGCCTTGTAATCAACCCCACGAGTGCTTTTATGCTTGATACTTGTGACGTTAGGGAGCATTTTGCAGTCATGACAGAATTATTTAATACCGTTGAGGGACGCCGATCATCAAGATTAGATGTTCGACACCCTGAAAAGCAAAAACGTCCCGACACACCCGTTTTGAAAAAGCCGGACTGGATACGCGTAAAGGCACCAATGGGGGCTGAATTTGCTGCGACTCAAAAGATTATGACAGAAGGCAAGCTAACAACTGTTTGTCAGGAAGCGGGTTGCCCAAATATTGGTGAGTGTTGGACAAAAAAACACGCAACTATGATGATAATGGGGGATACCTGCACGAGAGCTTGCGCGTTCTGTAATGTTAGGACTGGCATGCCTAATCCATTGGATGCTGATGAACCACGTCGTGTTGGTGCTGCCGTCGCACAAATGGGGTTGCAACATGTTGTAATCACTTCAGTGGATCGAGACGATTTAGCTGATGGTGGAGCGGAGCACTTTGCACAGACTATCCGTTCTATAAGAGAGCAAGCTCCACAAGCTACAATTGAAATTCTTACACCTGATTTTCTAAGAAAAGGAGAGTCGGCAGAAATTGTTATTGATGCAAAGCCAGATGTTTTCAATCACAATCTCGAGACTGTTCCGCGTCTTTATCTTTCGATACGCCCTGGTTCACGATATTATCATTCTTTAAAGTTGTTAGACCAAGTAAAGCAGCGAGATCCAAACCAATTTACTAAATCTGGAATAATGGTTGGCTTAGGTGAAACCAAAGAAGAAGTTATGCAGGTTATGGATGATATGCGTTCCGCTAGCATTGATTTTCTTACTATTGGGCAATACTTGCAGCCAACGCGCAAGCATGCGGCGATAGACAGGTATGTGACACCTGAAGAATTTGAGATGTATGAAACAATTGCCCGCTCTAAAGGCTTTTTAATGGTATCTGCCAGCCCTCTTACTCGATCTTCCTACCACGCTGGAGAAGATTTCGCTAAGTTGAAAGCTGCACGAGAAGCTAAGAACGCCAGATAAAGTCCAATGTCATTAGTAACAAAAAACATTGTCGTGCCGTTCGCGCCCGAGCAAATGCTACAGCTTGTGTCAGATATACGTTCATATCCGGACTTTATTCCATGGATAAGATCACTTCGGATAGAAGATGAACGAAATGAGTCAGTGAATTGGCAAGCGAGAGCCACAGCAGCTATAGGCTTTAAAGGTTTTTCAGAGAGGTTTACAACAGATGTTGTATCTAGGCCTGAAGAGTGTAGCGTGAATGTCGATTTAGTAAGGGGACCATTCAATTACCTTACTAATAGTTGGAATTTCAAAAAACATGATGAAGGATGTGAAATTCAATTTAAAATTAATTTTGAATTTTCAAACTTCATCCTCCACGCGTTGATGAAGGCAAATTTCGATAGAGCTGTTAATAAACTTATGGACGCCTTTCTCAAGGAGGCTCAACGGAGGTATTAATTCATAATTTGCATTAACATGTTGATTGCATGAATGATTGATTTCCTGCGTACATTTGTGCGGCCAATATCACCGAAGTTGTACGCTTCTTGCAAAACTTCTCTATTACGTCGAATGACAGCTATGTGAACCAAACCGATAGGCTTCATTGGAGTCTGGCCGCTTGGGCCGGCAATACCTGTTATAGAGACTGCGACATCTGCACGCGAATGTTCCAATGCGCCCTCAGCCATTGCAATTGCGGTCGGTTCTGATACGGCACCAAAATCTGCCAGAACGTCACCTGAAACTCCAAGCATGTCTTGCTTCGCACGGTTTGTATAAACGACAAAGCCTCTGTCTAAAGTGTGAGAGGAGCCAGGAATTTCAGTAATCAATCCAGCGAGCAAACCTCCAGTACAACTTTCGGCTGTCACGATCTTAAGCTTGTTCGTTTGTGCGGTCGTCAGTAAAAGCCGTGCAAGTTCCATTAGTCTGTCGTCGAACATAAGAACTCCTTCGGAAAGAAATAGTAGTAAAATCTAAGTCTGAGGGGACAAAAGAACACTAGCCTGAGCAGCGATCCCTTCTTTTCGTCCTGTAAACCCAAGTAATTCAGTAGTTGTAGCCTTAATGCTGACCCTGTCGATAGGGATTTTTAAAAGGTCGGCGGTACTTTTTTGCATAGCATCGGAAATCGGACTAATTTTTGGGGTTTCACAAATAATAGTAATATCAACATTTGCTATTAGATAACCAGATTCTAAGACTAAGCCCGCTGCATGATTCAAAAATACAGAGGAAGAGACACCTTTCCATTGTGACTCGGATGGAGGGAAATGTTTACCAATATCTCCTTGCGCCAATGCGCCGTATAAAGCATCGGTTAATGCATGCCATGCAACGTCTGCATCGGAGTGTCCTTTGAGTTTCATGTTATGTGCGATTTTTATGCCGCACAAAGTTACGAAATTTCCTTGTTCAAAAGCGTGAACATCAAATCCCGATCCGATTCTTGGAAAAGACATTTGTTCCTCTGACTCTTTTTGTAAAAAATTAGACACGATATAAAAATCTTCGGGATGAGTGATTTTCATTAGTTGAGTTTCTCCCTCAACTAACTTTACTTTAATACCTTTAGACTGTGCTGCCTCCAGGTCATCTACGAAATTTTTATCCTGTCCGTCATTCGCGTCCAAAATGCACTCAAATCGAAATGCTTGAGGGGTTTGAATGCGGTATAATGTTGATCGATCTATAGATTGTAACTCTCCTTCATCCGAAACCAATTTTATTGCATCATTGATAGAAAGGGCGGGGGCGACCGCATCGTGTTTTATTAAAGCGGCTTTCAATGTAGAGATCATTTTCAATGACAGCCCGGGTCTAGCTGCATCATGAATAAAAACGAAATCAGGTTTGGCATTATTGTTGAGATAGGCAAGCGCATTCCTGACACTGTCTGCGCGTTCAGTTCCGCCATGAATAATAACTATATTCGGAAAGCGTATTAGTAGGCTTTCTTCATACTCTGTATGATCAGGTGATAAGACAACAAGCACTGTTGAAAATAACCCTGACTTGTTAAGGGATATCAAGCTCCAATCTAAAACACATTTGCCGTGTATTTTTTCAAATTGTTTGGGAATTGATAGTCCAGTCCGCTTTCCCATTCCGGCTGCGACGACTATTGCTGCATATTGTGTCATCTTTGCTACTGCCTCTTAATTAATCACTTTTGTCGATGTGAAGCTATTGATTCATAATCGCACGGGTATATTGTGCTTAAAAATTAGGCGATCAGCCTGCAAGGTTATTTTAATGCTATCACTTGGTGACGTAAATATAGAAACTCCGGTGTTCTTAGCGCCTATGTCTGGTGCTACGGACGCACCGTTTCGCCGTCAAGCATCAATATTTGGTACGCCTGTTGTTGTGACTGAGATGATTGCTGGCTCAGAACTCGCAACTGGAAGAAAGGATATGGTGTGGCGGATAGCAAAGCCTTTAAATACATATCCATTTGTAGTTCAGTTAGCTGGCTGTGAACCAGATTGGATGTTCGAGGCTGCAAAGATATCAGCAGATTCAGGAGCTGATGTTATAGACATTAATATGGGCTGTCCTTCCAGACAAGTCACCGGTGGGCAATCTGGTGCTGCATTGATGAAGGACCTCGTATTAGCGCGAAAATTGATAGTTTCTGCACGTGAAGGTGGTAAAAAGCCAGTTACTGTAAAAATGCGCCTAGGATGGGATGATGCTTCACTCAACTCACCCGAGTTAGCAAAAATTTGTGAAGAAGAGGGTGTGCAGCTACTGACAGTTCATGGGCGTACACGTTGTCAATTTTACGAAGGAGTGGCGGATTGGAAGAAGATTCGCTTCGTAAAAGAAGCTTGCAACCTTCCAGTCATTGCCAATGGAGACATAATAGATATTCAGTCTGCACGTATTGCTATGAAATATTCCGGTGGAGATGGGGTGATGGTTGGGCGTGCCGCTATGGGAAGACCTTGGATGCTTGGGGAAATGGCCGCCAACCTCGCTGGAAAGTCGTACTCTGCACCAACATTGCTGCATAAATTAGAAGCTTTAGCACAACAGCTGAGTGACAGTGTAGAATTGTATGGAGAAAGACTCGGAGTTCGAGTTTTTAGGAAACACATAGCTGCTTTTGTCGATTGCCCTATAGAGATGAGTCTGTCGCCCACAAAAAGACAAAAAATTCGGGGTAGGCTGTGCCGGATAACTGACAAGTTAGAGTTGCGGAAGGGTATTTTAGCCCTTGAGAAATTATGCGTTGCATCAGAATTGGCAGTTGTTGAGAAATGATTGGTCCCAATATCCTCCTTGCTGAAGAAATTCTTGATGCTCTACCGGTAGCTGTGTTGAGCATAAAAAGAGATAACACAATTGAATACGCAAACCCTATGGCTGAGACACTGCTTTGCCAAAGTATAGCCCTTCTGAGGGGAGCCCCCCTCAGTCAACTAACAGCTTCAGACTCTCCGGTTATGGACCTATTGGATAGAGCCAAACGGGTTGGTGGCTCGGTTTTTGCCCGTAATATCGTTCTTTCAGGTCCGTATATAAGTCCGATAGATGTAGATGCGACCGCCGCGATTTCGCAAGGTGAAGATCTTATTGTTGTAAGTTTGATGCCGTCAGGCAATCAGGCTGATCATGATTCCAAAAGTCAGTCTGCTGCAATGGCTGAAGTGGCAAGGATACTGGGACATGAGGTCAAAAATCCGCTTGCGGGTATCGTTGGTGCTGCTCAACTATTGGCAAGGCAAGCAAGAGATGATCAACAGGCCATGTTAACTCTCATTCGTGAGGAGGGTGAAAGAATAGGTCGCTTAGTAGATCGGTTTGCAGCTTTCGAGACATTTTTCAAGCCTCGCCCAGTTATGACTAATGTGCATGAAGTCCTTGATCGTATAGTTGAAATGGCATCTGCAAGTTTTGCTTCGGATACTAAAATCACTTTTCGTTTTGATCCGTCTCTTCCTGATGTGTTTGTTGATCCAGATCACATCCATGAAGCTTGTTTGAATTTAGTTAAAAATGCGACTGAAGCAGTTTTTGACACGACTTCGGATGGTCATATACACATCGAAACCCGCTATAGAGCTGGCGTTAGTATGCGACATGAAAAGGGTGCTAAACCTACACGGTCGGGAGCTATTGAAATATCAATAAAAGACAATGGTCCCGGAGTGCCAACATCCGTTGCCGATAAAATATTCACCCCATTCTTCACAACAAAACAAGCAGGACAAGGCATTGGTCTAACTGTTGTTGCTGAAATAATTTCAGCTCATGGCGGTTTCGTAGAGTTGGATAATTCTACAACTGGTGCGTGCTTTAAGCTGCTTCTTCCAATAACCAAAAACATAAACACAAAGGCATAAATTTCGTGAGTGGCCCTACTATTTTAGTTGCAGATGACGATTCAAGCGTTCGCTTAGTAATTAGCCAAACACTGGCCCAGGAAGGGTATCATGTCAGATCGACAAACACTGCATCTACATTGTGGAAATGGGTAGAAGCAGGTGAAGGTGATCTTTTGATTACAGATGTTTATATGCCTGATGAATCCATCTTTGATCTCATGCCGAAAATAAGACAAACTAGACCAGAGCTTCCAATTATTGTGATCAGTGGTCAAAGTACAGTTCTTACAGCGACTATGTCAGCAGATCATGGTGTATACGATTATATGCCAAAACCCTTTGATATCGACGCTTTAGCTGTGTCTGTAAAAAGGGCTTTACAAAAGAGATCTATCAAAGGAATAGAGCCTTCTAGCCGTAAGGCTGAAAAAGATGAAGCACTGCCGCTTATTGGGCGTTCGACGCCTATGCAAAATGTATATCGAGTCATTGCAAGAGTAATGAACACCGATCTTACAGTTTTGATAGAAGGTGAGAGTGGTACAGGTAAGGATTTATGTGCAAGTGCCGTTCACGATTTAGGAAAACGAAAAAACGGCCCGTTTGTAGCTGTGAGTTTGGCTGCATTGCAAAAGGAGCAAGTTGAAGCGGACCTATTTGGAGTTACTAACGATAGCGGCACATCTACTGCAGGCAGGGTCGGGGAAGCGAATGGAGGTACATTGTACCTTGATGAAGTTGGAGACATGCCACTTGAAGCTCAAACGCGATTGTTGAGATTTCTCCAAGATGGACAGTATTCATCTCATGGAGGTGGTCCAGTCCGTCAATCCGATGTTCGAATTGTAGCATCTACTAAGCATGATTTACGTAATTTGGTTGAACAAGGATTGTTTAGAGAGGATCTTTATTATCGCCTGAATGTTGTATCCCTATCTTTGCCTGCTTTGCGTGAACGCAAAGAAGATGTTTTAGAGCTGGCAGCAGCTTTCCTCGTCAGAGCAAAACGAGAAGGTTTGCCTGAAAAGCAGTTGGATAAGTCTGCATATGATCTCTTAACTGCTTATGACTGGCCTGGTAATGTAAGAGAATTGGAAAACCTTATTCGTCGCTTGGCTGCGTTAAGTCCGGAACCAATAATTTCAGCTAGAGAAATTGAAAGGGAAATGAGATCCGGTATAAAGCAGCCAAAAGAAACGGATGCTTTTGAGGCGGAAGTCGAAGCACTTCTTGCTCGTCACTTTATGGCAAGGTTGAGCCTAGCTGGTGATGCTGACGGCACCGTCTACCCAAATGTAATAGAACAAGTTGAGCGTCCCCTGTTAAAGCTGGCTTTGGCTGCGACGAATGGAAATAAAGTCCGGGCAGCGGCATTGCTGGGGTTAAATAGAAATACACTTCGTTCCAAAATCAATAGCTTAGGTCTCTCAGATGACGAATAGGTAGCTATCGGCTGCAACTGATGCTGGAATTGAGAACTAATTGATTTTCCTATTTACGAAACAATCTGTTGCGATTATGTATCAGTGTGCCTCAGTTGCTACAGGTAGAGTATCGAACGCTATATGCGAACACCAACTATAAAACTTAAACAGACAACAAACTTTGGCCCTGTCGGTACGATGGTCTTAAGAGGGTTGTTTGCTGTGGCGGTAATTATCGCTACTTTTGCTACTTATTTGTCTGTTGCTGATGGAGGAAACACTTCAACAGCTGGAAGTCCAATAATGATTTGGCTGTTGGTGGGCAATCTTTTTATAATCTTTGCGCTGGCTGCAGCGCTAACCGCTCGTATATATAGACTTTTTAAGGAAAACCAAAACACGCAAGGTGGAGCTCGTTTGCGTTTGAGGATTATTGCTCTGTTTGGTTTGGCGGCGATGGTTCCAACAATCATTGCGGCCCTATTGGGAACTCTTATAAATAGCAGCGTTGAAAATTGGTTTTCTGGAAGAGTATCAGCTGTCATTGAGATATCTTCTGAGGCGGCAAAAGCTGCCGAGAGTGCTGTTGTACAAGAGGTTATTAAAAATTTACGTGAAGCAGCTTCCGATTTGAATGGTACTGCAGAAGTTGAAGCGTTCACACAAGACCCCAAGAGATATCAGGAATTTCTTGAACTGGAATCGGGATTAAGAAATCTTCCAACTTTGTATATATTCGATTCAGATAGAAATATAAAATATGCAGTTAATAGTGAAAGCTCTCCTCCTTTCGCTCAAATGTCAGAGATGAATTGGCTTGCTGCGCAAAATGGCCAAGTATCAGTAGATGTTTCGGACAGCTTGCTGGTGCGTGCGATGATGCGCTTGCCAGCTTATGACGGAGTATTTCTATACGGTGCCAGTCAGGGACGAAAAGAAATTTCGGCGCAGTTACGTGCAGCGCAAGCGGCATTCGTAGAGTATCGTGGGGCAGATGCGCGTAAAAATGAACTTCGTACAGTATTTGTACTATCATACATTGAAACGGCTCTTCTAATTCTTTTGGGAACTGCATGGCTTGGAATGTATGCGGCAGCACTAATAGCTAAACCTATCGGCGATCTGGCTGCTGCTGCTCGAGCCGTGAGAGATGGGGATTTATCTGTACGATTGGAGCGCCCTAAGGGGCGGGATGAAATTGACGATCTTTCCCAAGCATTTAACCAAATGACGATGAGGCTTTCTAGACAACGTCGTGATATTGATTCCGCTCGAATTGAAGCTGAAACGCGGACAGAGTTTATAGAAACTGTTCTAAGCGGAGTTGAAGCGGGAGTAGTACGTGTTGACTCCTCATTCAATGTAACGCTCGCCAACGCTTCTGCGAGTAGGATGTTAGGGCTAAATTTAGAAGAAATACATAAAGCATCACTAGAAGTTATAGCTCCGGAGTTTCTTTCTCCGCTTCGTAAAGCTGTGGAAACGCGCAATGCTGTTGGAGCTAATATCCAAAGGTCCTCTCATGAGGGCATACAGGACATACATGTGCGTATTTCACCTGAGGCAGAATTAGATGGATTTGTTATAACTTTTCATGATACCACGCGCTTAGTTGCAGGACAGCGACAAGCTGCTTGGAGAGATGTTGCGCGGAGAATTGCGCATGAGATTAGAAATCCCCTGACCCCAATACAATTATCAGCTGAACGTATACGGCGGCGTTTCGGAAAGCAGATTACAATCGACAAAGAAACTTTTGACAATTGTACGGATACGATATTACGTCAGGTCGGAGACATTGGTCGTATGGTCGAAGAATTTTCTTCTTTCGCTAGGATGCCTAAGCCAACCCTTGCTCCATTTGATTTAGCAGATTTAATTCAAAAAACAACTTTTGCGCAGCGATTGGCTGCTCCTTCAGTATCTATAACTGCAAAGGTGCCTACTGATCCAATTATGATGACTGGGGATGAGAGGTTATTAGGGCAGGCTCTTACAAATGTGATAAAAAACGCAAGAGAATCAGTAGAACGACACATGAATTCAGGTGAAGTAAAAGTTGGAAGTGTTGGAATTACTGTTGAAGCTCTTGATGGAAGAGCACTTTTAGTAATTCGTGATACCGGAATGGGATTTCCGATAGAAGAACGATCCAGGATGTTGGAACCATATGTGACAACTCGAGAAACTGGAGTAGGGTTAGGGCTTGCGATTGTATCCCGCATTGTGGAGGACCACGGTGGAGAAATAACACTTGGTGACAATGATCAGGCCGAACACGGAGCAAGAGTAGATATCAGTCTACCGCTTACATTAGAAAAAGTAGATAAGGAACAAAGTTCCTTTGACGAAGGAATAGTATAATGGCGTATGAAGTCTTAGTCGTTGATGACGAAACTGATATCCGAGAACTCGTTGGAGGAATTCTTGAAGATGAGGGATATAAGGTTCGTACAGCCGCAGATGCCAAACAAGCTATGGATGTCGTTAGAGAACGTGCTCCAAATCTTGTCGTTCTTGATGTGTGGTTGAAAGGATCTGAGTTCGACGGATTAGAAATTTTGTCGATGCTAAAAGAATTAGATTCAAACATGCCTGTTATAATCATGTCCGGACACGGGACAGTTGAGACAGCAGTTACAGCTATTCGAAATGGTGCTTATGATTATCTAGAAAAACCGTTTAATTCAGATAAATTATTGGTTTTAGTACAGCGAGCTTTGGAATCTGCTGAGTTAAGAAGAGAAAATTCGCGTTTAAAGATGCAGGTTGCCTCTAGCGATGAACTTATTGGGGATAGCCATGCAACTCAGCAACTTCGTTCTGCTATCGCCAAGGTTTCTCCGGCCAATAGTCGTGTTTTGATTTCAGGTCCGCCGGGAGTTGGCAAAGAGCTTGTGGCAAGGTTGATTCACAATAACTCTATGCGGAAAGATGGACCGTTCATCGTTGTAAGTGCTGCCACTATAGCCCCTGAAAGAATGGAGTTGGAGTTATTTGGTGAAGAGGATTTAGAGGGACGTCCTCGTAAAATCGGGTTATTTGAGCAAGCTCACAACGGTACCTTACTTCTTGATGAAGTGGCGGATATGCCTTCAGGAACACAATCTAAAATTCTTCGTGTACTTATTGATCAACGTTTTAAAAGGGTAAACGGCAATTCTGACGTTCACGTTGATGTTCGTGTCATTTCTTCAACAGCCAGAAATTTGCAAGATGAGATTGCGTCAGGGCGCTTTAGGGAAGATCTCTATTATCGGTTAAGTGTAGTTCCAATAGCGGTACCAGCTTTAGAGAGCCGTCGAGAAGATATTGGCGCACTTGCAAAATATTTTACTCGATTAATTGGTGAATCTTCTGGCTTGCCAATGCGGATATTTTCAGATGAAGCATTGGCAGTCTTGCAATCTTCAGAATGGCCGGGAAATGTGCGTCAACTAAGAAATGTTGTTGAGCGTGTACTAATACTAGCCAGTGGTGATATTTCGCAGAAAATACTACCAGATCACCTCCCATTGGAGAGAGACTCAGAGGGTAACAATACCGCTTCCATGGATACTATTTCCCTTCCTTTACGTGACGCTAGAGAAAAATTTGAGCGAGAGTATTTAACGCTCCAAATTACACGTTTCGGTGGAAACATTTCTCGTACCGCAAGCTTTATTGGAATGGAACGTTCGGCACTTCATCGCAAGTTAAAGGCTTTGGGTGTAGATACTTCCTCTGACAAATCCTAATCGAGCGTGTTTGGAGCCTAAGATATGCGAGTCATTATTTGTGGAGCAGGACGAGTTGGACAAGGTATCGCTGAACGGCTTTCGGTAGATCATGACGTAACAATGATAGATGAAAATGCCGATTTATTGGATCGAGTTGGAACAAGATTAGATGTCCGGACAGTTACTGGACATGCCGCTCATCCAGAGGTATTGGCGGAAGCTGGCGCTCAAAATACTGAAATGATTATTGCTGTGACCCAAATGGATGAAGTCAACATGGTGACTTGCCAAGTGGCACATTCATTATTCAAGGTTACGACGAAAATAGCCCGCATAAGAAGCCAAGCTTATACAAGTCCAGTATATTCAAACTTATTTACCAGAGATAACCTGCCTATAGACATGCATATATCTCCGGAATCTGAAGTCAGTGAGTCAATACTTCAAGGATTAAAGACGCCTGGTGCTTTTCTAAGTGCAGAATTAGGCATTATTGATGGTAAAAAGCGTGGTTTGGTTCGTCTATTGGGTGTGACTATCGGGGACAAGTCTTCCGCGATGGCTGAACAAAGGCTTGAAGAAATGCACGCACTTCTTCCTGAAAGCGGGGCTCGTATTGTAGGTATAGGGCGCGACAAACGCTTATTCGCACCTAAGCCAGATCTTAAAATGATGGTCGGAGATAGAGTATACTGGATTATCCCTTCCGAAAGAGTTCACCACCTGTTTGAAATACTGAATCTAGCTGAAGATATTAGTCGACACGTTGTTATTGTTGGAGGCGGCCACATCGGCTTAAATGTTGCAAAACAATTGGAAGCACCTACCCAAAAGGGGTCGAAAAAAAACAATGTGAGAGTTCGATTGATAGAAAAAGACTCGAATAAAGCTGATAAGGCTGCAGAGTCTTTGGAAAGAGCAATAGTACTTCATGGTGATGGATTAAATCCAAGTATTCTTCAAGAAGCCGGCGTGTCGGATGCCGATTTGGTCGTAGGTTTAACTAATGATGACAAAACTAATTTGTTATTAGGTGCTCTCTCCAAGAACATTGGTGCAAAAAAAGTTATATCTCTCGTAAATGAACCTGACCTTGCTAATTTGAAAGACAATGTCGGTATTGATGTACTGATAGACCCTCGGTCCATTACGGTATCAAAAATACTCTTAAAGTTGAGGCAAGGGCGATTGGCCAACTTGAAGACTCTCGAAAATGGAGCGGCAGAAGTAGTTGAAGGCGTGGTAAAAGAAACCGCTCCACTTGTGGGTATGAGTTTAGCTCATGGTGAGCTCCCCGAAGGCATTACCGCCGGGGCTTTAATTAGGGACGGGGTGCCTATTGATTTATCCGAGCGAGTAAAAGTTCAAGATACAGTCATTTTGTTTGCTGAAAAAGAAATGTCTCGTAAGGTTGATTTATTGTTTAGAGTAAAACCTGAATACTATTAAGATTCGAGTGATGTATTGAATACTTCTAGTGTCCTCAAACAACTTAGCGTAATGGCTACACTCGTCGGTAGCGCGGCTCTGTTGTGTGCGCTGTTTTCTCATCTGACGGGAGATGAATCATCATCTAGAGGATTTCTCCTGTCGGGCGTCCTTGGAGCCTTTATTGGAGGATCAATTCTCACTTTACTGTGGGATGTTCCATCTAAGTCGAGTGCTAGAGAAGGTCTTTTGTTTGTAATTGGATTTTGGGTTTTGATGCCTATAATAGCCGCACCTCCATTCTGGGCGTCAGGTGTTTCTAGCAATTGGATTGAGGCTAGTTTTGAGGCTGTTTCCAATCTTACGACCACAGGAGCCACAGCAGGAGACTCTACACAGCCGGACTCTATTCGATATTGGAGATCAATATTGCAATTTGTAGGTGGAGTATCGGGAGTTATTCTTGCAGTTGTAGTGCTGGCGGCCCTGAATTTGACTGGTCCAAGGATTCATAAATCTCACCTCTTAACTCTTACAAAAGGTGATCTGTTTGGGCGCATTGGTCAGATAACAGTTATCGTTTCTACAGTGTATGGAGTCATGTCGATTTTTGGCATTATCGCGATTGCCGCATCAGGAGCAGAGTTCATTGATGCGGTTACTCGAAGCGTTGCAGCGATATCTACTAGTTCAACTCTTAAAGGAGTGGCGGGAGCATATGCATATACACCATTTGCTGCAGGGATCACATGCTTTTTGATATTTGTAGGAGCTACAAATATTGCTCTGCATGCTGATATTTTGCGCCAAAACAGCTGGAAAGTTTACTTTAAAGATGTCGAAATTAAAGCACTGTTTTTAGGGGTTATTATATTCGCAATTTTACTTGCGGTGATAAGTAATAAGTTTGATGGTCGTTATCTACTTGAGGCGCTGTCGTTTATTTCTACTTCTGGGATGAGTATTACTGGGTCAATTAATATCCTTGATACACTCCCTCAACCAATTCCAGACTTGTTTGTATTTGTTGGTGCATCAGCCCTCTCAACCGCAGGTGGATTAAAGATCATTAGAGTTATTGTACTTATTAGCAGAGCAAATACGGAGTTTAGGAGGTTATCGTTCGAAAATTCTACGGCTACTTTAAAATTCCAGGGTCAGGGACGGGCAGATAGTATTGTAGTCGGTGTGTGGGTATATCTAATAGCCTATCTTGGAGCCACCATTATTCTGGGAATGTTGCTGTCTCTAGCTGGTGTAGATGCTGCCGTTTCCTTCAGAAGCGCTATTGGAGCCATCTCAAATACAGGAGCATTGGTTGATAGTGCGGTATTTGATCAATCCCCCAGTTCTATCACCCTAGTGCTGCTGAGCTTTGGGTGTGTTTTAGGTAGAATAGAGGTCTTAGCATTGGCACCATTGTTTTCTCCTGATTTTTGGCGCAAATAGAGATGGTCGAAAGCTTAAACGAATCATTATATTTTGGATAATGCTATCCATCGACCAGAATAAGAAGACCAACAAACCGGAAACCTATAACAAAGTCCCGAGAAGAGGCTCATAAAAAATGTCATCCGATAAAAAGCAAAACTTACAAGACACATTTTTAAACGCGGTACGCAAAGACAAAGTACAGCTTACTATTTTTCTTATGAACGGCGTGAAGCTACAGGGTGTAGTAACGTGGTTTGATAATTTTTGTGTCTTGCTAAAAGGCGATGGTCGACCACCACAATTGGTTTATAAACACGCTATATCTACAATAGCTCCCAATAGTCCAGTTCGTTTATTTTCAGGCGAAGAAGGCGTTTCAGACGAAGCGTGAAAAAAATAGATTTAATAGAGATGACACCCGAAGTGCAAACTGCTGGTGTCGTCATACCCTCTCTGTTTGATAAACCCATTTTTAGTCAAACACGTATCGATGAAACAAATGGGTTGGTTGCTGCTTTAGGAGTCAAACTTGGCTTCACAGATGCGCTTAGGGTGCGCAAACCGAATGCTGCGAAATTATTTGGTTCAGGGCAACTTGATTCAATAGCAGATAAACTTGAGGAAATGGGAGCGAGCCTTCTAATTGTGGATTGTTTGCTTAGCCCAATCCAACAGAGAAATTTGGAACGAACACTTCAAGTAAAAGTAATGGACCGAACAGGCCTTATTCTTGAGATATTCGGGGTAAGGGCGCGTTCCGCAGAAGGGCGCTTGCAGGTAGAAGTGGCAAGACAACTCTATGAACGATCTCGATTGGTGCGTACATGGACTCACCTCGAGCGCCAACGAGGAGGAACGGGTTTTCTAGCCGGCCCAGGAGAGAGCCAACTTGAAGCTGATCGTAGGATGCTTGATCAGAGAATAGCAAAGTTAAAGTCCGAATTAGAAGCAGTGCGTAGAACCCGGCATTTGCAGCGTGCGGGACGAAAACGCCGTGGAGCTCCAATTGTGGCATTGGCAGGCTATACTAACGCAGGTAAGTCTACGCTTTTTAATATTCTTACAGATGAATCCGTTTTCGCAGCGGACATGCCGTTTGCGACGCTCGATCCAACGACGAGAGATGTTGAATTCTCCTGTGGGAAAAGAATTTCTTTGATTGATACCGTTGGTTTTATCACAGATTTGCCAACGCACCTTATTGAAAGCTTTAGAGCAACTATTGAAGAAGCTATAGAAGCCGATCTTTTATTACATGTTCGCGATATAAGTCATCCTGAATCGGATCGTCAAGCGTGGGATGTTGAGGATGTATTATCACAACTTGAAAAAGACACAGCTAAAAAGAGGCCACCCGTTCTTGAAGTGTGGAATAAAGCTGATGCATTGAGTGCTGACATTCGAGGCGTAATGGAAGCTACCGCAAAAAATAGAGATGATGTGGTGATGATATCAGCAATAAGTGGTCAAGGGTTGTCAGACTTGTTGCAACTAATCCAAGAAAAAATATTCTCTGTCAGCCGTGAATTTGAAATGAAGCTTACTCCACAAATGGGTAAAGCGCGTGCTTGGTTGCACACTCATTGCCAAATTACAAATGAGCGCGTTGATGATAACGGATGCATTTTAATCAACGCTCAGATGTCTGAAAGAGAGCTCAATGAGTTTGCGCACGAACATAGAAGTATTGATGTTGATTCAGTTATTCTGTCTTCAAGAAATATAGATTCCTGAACAAATTAAGATTTAATCTTCATTTTTAACGCGCAACCAGAGCTGTTTCTGCTTCTCAAGATTGAGTTCTGGGAAGGACGTGCCTTCATTTAGTGCGGTTAATTCCATTTTTATAAACCGTTTTTGAAATTTGGTGTTAGCAGCTCGAAGTGCCGCCTCAGGATCGACACCGTGTTTACGGGCTAGATTTGCAACCACAAGCAAGACATCGCCCATTTCTTCTTCGATATGGTCCTTATCTCCGCTCAATGCAGCCTCATTTAACTCAGCGATTTCTTCGTGTAATTTTTCTAAGACATCAGATGTGGTAGGCCAATCAAAACCAGTTCTGGCAGCTCTTTTTAATAGTTTTTCTGAGCGAATGAGGGCAGGAAGTGCTGAAGCTACTCCATCAAGGGCGCTAACGGGACCAATGGTATTAGATGCTTCTCTTTCTTTGGCTTTTAGGGATTCCCAATGGTTTGTCTGAGCATCAGCTGACTCGATCTCTATACTTCCAAAAACATGGGGGTGACGATTGACCATTTTGTCTACTACGGCTCGAGCAACATCGTTTATATCAAATATTCCTGCATCTTCGGCAATTTGACTATGAAAGACGACCTGTAGGAAAAGGTCACCTAATTCATTTTTTAGCTCGTTCATGTCGCCTTGCTCTATAGCTTCAGCAACCTCGTACGCTTCTTCTAAGGTGTAAGGTAAAATAGTTTGAAAGGTCTGCTCTAGATCCCATGGGCAGCCCGTTTCTTTATTCCTTAATCGTTGCATCAAACGAACGAGGTCATTGAGAGCATTGTTCGTTTGTGTAAAGGAGCGGTCATTATATTTCGACATTGTACACCCATCAATTAAGTAACATAAATTGAAAGCTCAGATATATTTCAACAGTTTTCGTTAGAGCAGCTGAGTTCCAAAGCTTGCGCTCTTTATCAAGGCAAAAATAGGTTTGCCGACGAATAAAGATAGTTCCATTCTTGCTATACGGGTAATTTGAGATTTCAAAACAGTGTTGCCAATATTAATATTAACTTGAGAGTACGGGGTTTCGGGAAAGTCTGTGATTTTTTCAACTACTCCCTCAACAATATTTCGAATACTTATATCGTTTGGCTTAGATAGAGACAGCCCCACATTTTTTGCTCTGATTAGAAGTGTTATGTCTTGGCCCAACTGCAAAGTATCAGTAGCTGGAAATGTGAAATGACAATCTTCTGACGATATAGTTGCTACCATGTATTCAAGATCAATTTTTATAATTTTGCCATTTAACAATGAAACTTCATCATGTGTGTCATATCCTAACTCTTCAGATGTAAGCTCTTGTAGAACCAACTTAGTGGCTCCTATTTTAACATTTCGGCCATTGGATAAAACCATTGTTGTTTTAGTTAGGCGTGAGACCTCTTCAATATCATGACTCACATAAATAATCGGTATTTTGAATCTATGAGGAAGTTGTTCTAAAAAAGGTATAACTTCTAATTTGCGTGTTCTATCTAACCCGGAGAGAGGTTCATCAAGGAGTAGTAATTGAGGGGCAGTAAGCAATGTCCTAGCAAGTGATAGTCTTTGTTTTTCTCCTCCAGAAAGATTTACTATTTTTCGGTCGAGCAAAGATGAAAGTTCTAATGATTCAATAACATAATCTAAAGAAAGCAAATCAGAAGCAGGTGTGTTTCTGTGGGTAGCATATTCTAGGTTTTTCAAGGCATTTAGATGTGGAAACAGCCTGTCTTCTTGAAACATATATCCAACATGCCTCTGATATGGCGGAATATTTATTGCATTTGCCTCATCAAACCAAATAGTCTTCAGGCCATCTGACCCCGTAAAACTAATGATTCCCTTATCTGGGCTATCTAATCCCATAATGAGCCGCATTAGGGAGGTCTTCCCGGAGCCACTTGAGCCAAAAAGTGCAATTACATCCTTTAGTTGAAGTTGCGTATCAATATCGAGATTAAAGCTATCATATTGCTTTTTTAGTTTAAGAGTTAGCGTACTATCCGACATTTATACGATACCGTTTATTATAAGTATAAACCCCTAATAATATTAAAAAGGACATCATCAGCAATATTAGGGATAGAGCATGTGCCTGTGCATATTCCAAGGTTTCAACCTGTTCGTATATTGCAATAGAAATTACTTTAGTCTGGTTGGGAATATTTCCACCTACCATGAGCACAATGCCAAATTCACCAATCGTATGCGCAAAAGTTAGAACACAAGCAGTAAGGAACCCTCTGAAAGATAAAGGGAAAACAACTGTAAAAAAGGCATCAACTGGTGTTGCTCCAAGAGATAGAGCGGTTTCATAAGGTTTGCGACCCAATACCTCGAAAGCTGACTGTATGGGCTGAACCATGAAGGGTAACGAATATATAAGTGAAGCGAACACTATACCTTCAAAAGAGAAAACAAGCGTATCTCCGGTGGCGTTTAGCCAGGCTTTCCCAATTGGAGCATTGGGATTAAAAGCTATCAGCATATAAAAACCAAGTACTGTTGGAGGCAGCACCAATGGGAGTGCAACAATAGCTTCCAGAAATGCTTTTAAACGTGATTTCGTGCTAGCAAGCCATAACGCTAATGGTGTTGCTAAAAATAACAATATGATGGTTACAACACTAGCCAACTTCAGCGTTAGCCATAGCGAAGCATAATCTATATCTATCATCTAGAGATATCACTGGGCACAATTATATCCATTTTGCTGGATTATTTTTTTTGCAGAGTCTGTTCTCATATAGGATATGAACGCAGTGGCAGCAGCGTTTGCTTCTCCTCTTTTAAGTAGAAGCATATCTTGTTTAATTGGTTGGAATAATTCATTGGGGATATTCCAAACATGGGGAGTTTCAGTAGGAAAATACGATTTAGCAATTAGTCCTATATTCGCGTTCCCGCTGGACACCATAGCATAAGCTTGCCCTACATTTTGCCCCATAACGATTTGAGGACCACGACCGTCTATAAATTGAATAGATTTCAAAATCTGCATTGCGGCTTCGCCGTATGGTGCCACCTCTGGACTCGCAATTGCAATTTTTTGAGTTGAAGTAATACTTTTTAGAGTATCGCTCCATGAAAGCGCTGAATTAAAATGAGGTCCCCAGAGTACTAATTGTCCCAGTGCATAAGTGAATCTACTCTCTCTTACTCCTACTGGTGAAACTTCTAAGGCCTCAGCTCGTGATTGATCTGCCGACATAAACACATCAATAGGTGCTCCGTGTATCGCTTGAGCATATAATTGCCCAGATGAGCCAGAGATGAGAACGAGTTTATGTCCACTCTTTAGCTCAAAGGTTTCTTTCAGCTCTTTCATTGTGTTCATGAAATTAGTTGATACTGCGATATTTGCAGTCTCCGCAGTTGCAGAAAAAACACCAAGCAATGCTCCAAGTAACGTGTAGAGCGTTAGTAAAAACATCCGTTTCTGGAGAATGAAAGCCGATACCTTGACACAAAAAATTGTAATAGTTCCTTCCGGAAGCAAATAAGCCACATTAAATTATACGCTATTTGTACTTAAAACAGTGTGGCGGTGCCAGCATGGTTTATGTTCGAACAAGTTATATTAGTTTAAATTTGGAGAAAAGCAAAAACACTTAATTCTCTAAAAGTCAGGTACTTGACTCCAAACCCAAAAAGAACAAAAAATGAACAAATGAGTGTTTTAACTTTTATGCCTGACCTTTTATTGCCGCCTCAGCCAATGATTGAGGGAAAAAGATTTGCAGCTTCCTTTCCGTTTGGGATGGGGAAGACTGGCTTGCATGAGTGTGTGGAAAATAAATTTGGAGATAAGAGCGCGCTGATAGGTTTTGTCCTTGCGAACACGAATTCTATAGGGGGAGTACTTTTTGTTCAAAAATATAGTTATTTTCAAGAGTTTGGGTGCCTATTTGCGGCCAGTTTATCTGCTTATTCATGGTCAGCTCAAGATTGTTTAACTACAGTTGTATCTAAAAATATGGATGCGCTATGGGCGATTGAAGAGGGAATTAAGTCACGCGGTGTTGGCCTGATTATCGCAGAAGTGGAAACTGCAGACTTTACTGCGACACGTCGACTTAAGCTCGCCAGCGAACGTTATGGTGTCCCAGTTGTATTAGTCATGCCGTATACTCGAGAAGGTTCTAGTGCATGTGAGATGCGCTGGAGAATTAGTCCCCAACCATCTGCTATAAATCCATATGATTCCAAAGCACTCGGCAATCCGCGATGGAGGGCGGAGGTTGAGCGTTGTCGCGTAGCTCCTGAACGCGTAGGGGAGGTTTTTGATCTGGAGTATGATGATGAGACGTTATCTTTACGCGTGGTTTCCAGAATGGTCCCTCGATCGGTTACGTCGAGCGAAACGTCAAAGAATTCAGAACTTTTTAGTAAAATCAAAAAAACACGCTGAGCCATTTCCCTTTGTGTTAATCGAGAAAAGAACGCATGTTATCAGGGTCGCCGCGGTTAATAATGTTGCCCAGAAGCTAAATATTCATTCAGGTTTGGCGTTTGCGGATGCTAGAGCGCGCGCGCCTAATCTTGTGTTTGAAGAGATTGATCGTGTAGCCGACATAGCGGCTCTTCATAAACTTGCAGGGTGGATGGTTCGTTTCTCACCATGTGTTAGTGTCGATGGTGAAGATGGACTCATTATGGATGTAACAGGCATTTCACATCTATTTGGTAGTGAAAAACATCTAGCAGAAGAAGTTAGAAATCATCTAAAAACAAACAATTACATATCGCATATAGCCATTGCGGGGACTCCGGGGGCTGCCAATGCGCTAGCGCATTTTAGGGCGAAGCCAGAGGAAGTGTTTATCTGTGAAGAGGGATGTGAACGGCAAGATATAGCAGCGCTTCCTGTGCAGTCACTACGTTTATCCCTAAAGACAGATCAGTTATTAGGGCGTCTGGGTTTAAATAGGGTGGAGCAGCTTTATGGGCTTGATCGGCGCGCCTTGGTGCGACGGTTTGCATCGCGAGAGGTTGCGGATTCTGTTGTAATTCGGCTGGATCAAGCATTAGGGCATCGAAATGAACCGATTAAGCCGTTAATCTCAGTACCTGAATGGTCTGTGCGTTTGGCATGTCCTGAGCCTGTTATAGCTGAGGAGGGCATCAGGTCTGCGCTTGATCAGTTGCTGGTACGGCTATGCGATAAGCTTGCAAATCATGGTTTAGGCGCGCGTGATTATATATTTTACACTTTTAGTGTTGATGGGAAACGTTCACACATTGAAGTTTCATCTGCTCAAGTGGTTTGTGATGTTGTGCATATCAAGCGATTATTTCATGAGCATATTGACAAAATCAATCCTGAATTCGGCATTGATTTATGTCTGCTATGTGCCGGTCGTACTGAAGCATTAGCATCTGACATAATCCCTTTATCTGCTGAAATAACGGGTAGTTTTGATGAGACAAAATTCATTCAGTTGGCAGACCGTTTAGCCGCACGGTTAGGTAAGCAAGCTGTTCAAATAATGGTTTTTCAGGAGAGTTATATTCCAGAACGTGCACAAAGGTTTGTACCGTTTGAAGCATCTTTAATGAAGATTAGAAATACCGTTCCGATGGTGGGGCCGCGTCCATTACGAATTTTTGACACGCCTGAGCAAGTGGAAGTTATGGCGGAGGTTCCTGATGGGCCGCCTGCACAATTGTTATGGCGGCGTGTGATACGCAAAATAGTACGAGCAGATGGTCCTGAACGTATTGCGCCCGAATGGTGGAAACTGTCTGAAAAAGGTGCCCGTGCCCGCGATTATTATCGCATAGAGGATGAAGATGGACGACGTTACTGGATTTATCGCAATGGTCTTTATGATGATAATCGCGGTGGTCCGCCACAATGGTATATGCACGGAATGTTTGCATGATACGTAAATATGCAGAACTTGCGGTAACGACTAATTTCACATTTTTACATGGCGCAAGCCATGCGGAAGAGTTTGTCTTACAGGCAAAAGCGCTTGGGCTATCGGCCATTGGCATTGCGGATACGAATACCTTGGCGGGTGTGGTCCGAGCGCATATGGCTGCGAAAGAGCATGGGATGCGCTTAGTTGTGGGCGCGCGGTTAGTTCTATCTGATGGCATAAAACTTCTATGCTACCCCCAAGACCGCGCCGCTTACGGGCGTTTATCGCGTTTGTTATCAGAAGGAAAAATCCGCGCGTCCAAAGGTGAGTGTCATATTTCATCGTTAGATGTCTTAGCGGCAGCTGAAGGCCAGATATTTATCGTCCTGCCTCCAGAAGATGACACAACTGCTTTCTATGAGGTGTTGAGCCATTTCTCAAAGCATGCAAGCCAGAATTGCTATATGGCTGTTCGATATGACCATATTGGAAAAAACAAAGAGATAATGGCGCGTTTGCGAGCGCATGCAGATCAGCACAATTTGCCAATTGTTGCGATAAATGATGCCTTATATCACATCCCTAACAGGCGACCTTTACAAGACATACTAACATGTATTCGTGAACATGTGACCTTGGATCAGGCGGGGTATTTGTTAAATGCAAATGCAGAACGACATCTTAAATCACCACAGGAAATGGCACGTTTATTTTCTGGGTTTGAGGATGCCATTGCAAATACCCAAAAGATTGTTGATGTGTGCCAATTTTCACTCGATGAACTGCGCTATGAATACCCAAATGAACCAGTACCAAGTGATAAAACACCTCAAGAGCATCTGGTTTATTTAACGCAGCAAGGAGCAAATTGGCGCTACCCAACTGGCGTGCCTAAAAAAGTGCAGGCATCCATAAAGTATGAGTTGGATTTGATAGATGAGCTGAATGTAGCGCAATATTTTCTAACCGTGCACGACATTGTTAAATGGGCACGAGATCAAGAAATTTTGTGTCAGGGGCGTGGGTCTGCAGCAAACTCAGCAGTATGTTACTGCCTTGGTGTGACGAGCGTTGATCCCTCCAATAACAACCTTCTTTTTGATAGGTTCTTATCGCGTGAGCGCAAAGAGCCACCAGATATTGATGTCGACTTTGAGCATGAACGTCGTGAAGAAGTCATCCAATATATCTATCAGCGTTATGGCCGGGAACGAGCTGCTATAGCTGCGACTGTCATAACCTACCGGCCTCGTTCCGCTGTGCGGGAGGTCTGTAAGGTCTTTGGTTTGAGCGAAGATGTTGCGAGTGCGTTAGCCAAGACAAATTGGGGAAGCTACGGAAAGAAAATATCAGAAAAGCATGTTGGTGAAAGTGGTTTAGATGTTCAAAACCCTATTATCCAACGTGTTTTACATTTTACCCGTGAGTTGATTGGGTTTCCGCGTCACTTGTCTCAACATGTGGGAGGTTTTGTGCTGACACAAGGGCCATTAGTCGAGACAGTCCCTATTGGAAATGCGGCAATGAAAGATCGCACTTTTATAGAATGGGACAAAGACGATATTCAAGCTTTGGGTATTATGAAAGTCGATGTGCTAGCCTTGGGAATGCTGAGCTGTATTCGTAAAGCTTTTGATATGTTGTCTCTCTATAAACGACGAGAGTATAATCTCGCCAATGTACCTCAAGAAGATCCTGATGTTTATGACATGCTATGTCGGGCAGATAGTCTAGGGACGTTTCAGGTCGAAAGTCGTGCTCAGATGAGTATGTTACCACGTTTGAGACCACGCACATTTTATGACCTAGTTATTCAAGTTGCGATTGTGCGTCCCGGTCCGATTCAGGGCGATATGGTGCACCCGTATTTGCGTCGCCGAAAAGGTCTTGAAACAGTGACATATCCTTCTCCTGCGCCTGAGTATGGCCCGGCGGATGAACTAGAGAGTATTCTCAAGCGGACGCTTGGTGTGCCATTATTTCAAGAACAAGCAATGCAAGTAGCGATAGATGCTGCATGTTTTACAGCTGATGAAGCCAACGGGTTGCGGCGTGCGATGGCGACGTTTCGACGTCATGGGACAATGGGGCAGTATGAGAAAAAGTTTGTAGGTGGACTTACACGACGTGGATATGATGAGGACTTTGCAAAGCGCTGTTTTGATCAAGTTAAAGGCTTTGGGGATTATGGCTTTCCTGAAAGCCACGCGGCAAGTTTTGCGCTGCTTGTTTATATTTCGTCTTGGTTGAAATGCCATCATCCAGAAGTGTTTTGTGCGGCTATTTTGAATGCGCAACCATTAGGCTTTTACGCACCCGCACAGCTTGTGCGCGATGCTCGTGAACATGAAGTAGAGGTTCGCGAAGTGGATGTGAATTATTCAAATTGGGACTGCATATTAGAGCCATTGGGTAATGGGAAATTCGCTGTACGTTTAGGTCTGCGAATGATTGGGGAACTAAGCAAAGCGCAAGCAGAAACGCTTGTTGATATGCGTCGTGATGGGTTTGCAACGCCTGAATCCTTGCGCCAACGTACTAGACTTCCACGACATATGCTGGAGAAACTTGCGGCGGCAGATTCATTCCGGTCTATGGGGTTGGATAGGCGCAATGCATTGTGGGCTGTGCGTGGACTAACAGAAGATTTACCACTGGATTTATTTGCGGCGGCTAATGCGCCGGAGCAAGGAAATGATAATAGTGTGAACCTACCTGTTATGCCTGTATCCGAGCATGTTATTCAAGATTACCATACAACGCGGCTCTCTCTAAAAGCACACCCGGTTTCCTTTTTGCGGGAAAAATATAGCAAACTGGGGGCGCTGCCTAATAAAGCTATTTGCGAAATACGTAGTGGAGCACGAGTCATGCTAGCGGGGATTGTGTTGGTGCGTCAGCGCCCTGGAACGGCCTCTGGTGTCGTGTTTGTGACATTGGAAGATGAAACAGGTGTGGCGAACTTGATCGTATGGCCAAAGGTGATGGAGCGTTTCCGGCCAATTGTGATGGGAGCTTATCTTCTCATGGTAAAAGGACGAGTGCAGACCGCTGATAATGTAACGCATATAATCGTTGAAGAGTTGATCGATCGCACATCAGATTTAGAAGAGCTAACGGAATATTTTCAATACACGCAGACTTCTGGAGATTCAAATGCGAATTGGCCTGCCGAAATCTCAAGAAATGAAACTGGCAAACACCCGCGTAATGTACGTGCTATCCCAGCAAGCCGTGACTTTCATTGATATTTAGCAGACCACAATTTTCGGATTGAGAAATACCGAACGTGAAGCTGTTCTCAAACTAGTATGATTTTCAGTGAGGAATTAGAAAGCGTAAAATATCCGCTATGGCGGAGAAGGAGGGATTCGAACCCCCGGAACCCGTAAAGGCTCAACGGTTTTCAAGACCGCCGCATTCGACCACTCTGCCACTTCTCCGAGGCGCTGTTCATACATAAACTATTTTTATTTGCAAAGGGTAATCGTGTACTTTTTTAGATTTTTTTTCCGAAGCCCAGAAAAGCATTAACTATAGAATTGTTCAAAAGCATCGATATATCTGAAAATCCAGACTTTCAGGTATGAACACAGTTTATTTTTTTTGATCAATCTCCATTAAGGTAAACGTACCGGTAACCATAAACATTAAGATAATCAGCGATTAAATTAACCTTTTTTACAATTCTCTTTGGTAATTTAAATTCATACACCGCCAAAAGAGCGGACGGCTTAGGAAAAATTCCTGAGTTACCTTTTAAAACAAAGGGAAGACCAGACCCATGGCAATAGCCACTCTACACGAAAGCGCGGTGCGCTTTGGATTCGTACGGAATGTCGTCATCAGTGCGGCAAGTATATTGAGCCTTGTGATAGTACCAGAAGCTATTGCCGAAAAACATAATCCTGCTCCAATTACGTTTGCGAATGGAAATTCATTCGGACAAACTGAATATCGTCAGTTCGCATCTGCGCCAGTACAATCAGCAAGCGTGCAGGGTGGTTCTAAACGTATAGAGTATCGCTATCCTGATCAGCCTAACATGGCGTATGGCGCTAATGGTCCACGTCAGTTACACGCGGGAGCGCAACCCATTGCATTCGCATCCTCAACAAGCGCGGTTTCTATGGAAAGGGCACAACAATTAACTGGTGCTACTTATATACCTGCAAAGCAAACCCAATCTGTAGCGGCAGAACCACCTCCTGGATATGCAAGCCAGAAAATAGGGGCCCCATATGAAGTTTCCGGTCGCTGGTATGTTCCATTTGCAGAACCAAACTATGATGAAGTTGGGATTGCGTCTTGGTACGGTCCTCAATTTCATGGGAAACCATCAGCTACGGGCGAAACATTTGACCAAATGGCTTTAACGGCTGCTCATCCGACTTTACCAATTCCAAGCCTTGCTCGTGTCACGAATATTGAGAATGGCAGAACGGTTGTAGTACGTATCAATGACCGCGGTCCATTTATAGACGATCGCATTATAGACATGTCAAAACAAGCTG
Organism: uncultured Hyphomonadaceae bacterium; assembly: GCA_964351655.1. Lineage (GTDB taxonomy): Bacteria > Pseudomonadota > Alphaproteobacteria > Caulobacterales > Hyphomonadaceae > Hirschia. The sequence goes on from CAYGPD010000002.1 coordinate 105,498, forward strand.
CAGCAGTATTGGGATACCACGAGGGCGGCACAGCAAAGGTACGTGTTCAATACATGGGATTTGCACCTATACAAGAAAATACTGTTCCTGAAATTTACGTGGAAGAAGCACGCCGCACTCTCGCAAAAGATACAAATTCAATTCAGTCGACACTGCCAAAACTTACAAAAGTGAGCTTTAAAGAAAATAGACCAAAGTCTGCCAATATAACCACCTTACCTTCTCCGTCGGAACGTACTTTTAATCCAGTAGAACCAGCTCAAAATTTTGCTTTGCAGGTGGGCGCGTTTGGTGAACTAAAAAATGCCCATCAGATGAGAGCTAAGTTGCACTCGTTTGGAAATGTGTCTCTTAAAGAAGTTCGAATCAACGACAGAGATATTTTTAAAGTCTATATTGGTGATGGTTCTTCACGTCGTCAGATAGAACAACTTCAAGCGAATCTAAAATCAAATGGGTTCGAAACGATAATTGTGACAAATTAAGCTATTTTCGAACAAAACAAACTCTTCTTTCGGCTAGAAACAGTGATGTTTCTAGCCGAACTGTTTTTGTGACCCTATAAAAGCGATCAAAAGTCGGTTAACTCTTCATACTCATCAAAAGTATGATTGCGATAAGAGGTCTTACATGCGTTTCCTACCTGCATTTTTAGTTGCTTCTTCACTTATACTGAGTGGTACGTCCTCCCTTGCATATGCTGACGCCCTCAACACAAAAGCAGATTATGCTTATATTCTTGATGGTGATACTGGGTTAAGTCTTTACTCCAAAGACGGTGATGTCCCCTTTATTCCCGCCTCTATGACTAAAATCATGACCGCTTATATTGTCTTCGAACGGTTAAGAGATGGCCGTCTTACTTTAGATGATGAGTTTGTTGTTTCGGAGACGGCATGGCGTGAAGGTGGTGCAGCATCAGGTGGTTCCACAATGTTTCTGGACCTTGGGTCCAAAGTGACTGTCAGAGACCTTCTTAAGGGGATTATAATACAGTCTGGCAATGATGCGTGTATAGTAATTGCAGAAGCTATAAGTGGTTCGCAAGAAGCCTTTGCAGTAGAAATGACACGTCGTGCACAAGAGTTGGGTTTAAAAAGTGCCCACTTTGAAAACCCTACTGGATTATATGCTGAAAATCACAGAATTAGTGCAGCCGACCTTGCGAAACTCGCATACCTTTCTATCAAAGATTTTCCAGAATTTTATGATCTCTATGCTGAAAAAGAGTTTACTTGGAATGGCATTCGTCAGCCCAACAGAAATCCCTTGCTGGGAGAAGTAGAAGGTGCTGATGGGCTTAAAACTGGTCACCTAGAGATATCCGGATACGGATTGGTTGGTTCTGCAGTACGAGATGGAAAGCGCCGAATTATCGTTCTAAATGGTTTAGATAGCATCGCTGATCGTGCTTCTGAGGCGCGTCGTGTTATGCGTTCAGCATTCAACGACTTTAAAGTTGTTGAAGTTATTCAAGCTGATCAAATTGTTGGTGAAGCAGATGTTTTCTTAGGAAACAAGAAAACAGTTGAGCTGAAAGCCACAGAAGTGGTCAAAGCTGCACTTCATTCTGATGCTATTCGTGATATTACAGTAGAGGTTGTCTACACAGGCCCCCTAAAAGCTCCGCTCAAGGCTGGAGATGTTGTTGGAGAAATTATAATATCAGGACCAGGCATGACTGATATTAGGACACCCGCAGTTCTTGCTTCTTCTGTTGCTAAAAAGAACCTTATAGAGCGTGCACTGGCAGGTTTAGGCCTTGGTGGATAGTGGCAAGTGACTATTGGTAAGTTTATCACGCTAGAAGGCGGTGAAGGTGTTGGTAAGTCGACTTTAGCTGCAAACCTTAAGGCCAAACTTGAGAACAAAGGAATACGTGTACTCCTTACTCGTGAACCAGGTGGGTCTACTGGCGGAGAAGCAATTCGAAGCCTTGTCCTAAATCCTCCTCATTCAGAAGGTGGATGGTCTGCGCTATCTCAAACCTTGCTTTTTTTCGTTGCAAGAAGAGACCATCTTGAGCATACGATTTTGCCTGCTCTGGAACGTGGAGAATGGGTAATTTGCGATCGTTTCACGGACTCCACTCGCGCTTATCAATCAGTAGCTGGAGGTGTAAGTAAAACCACTATTGCACAGTTGGATGAAATGGTCGTTGGAACTCACCAACCTGACATTACGCTTGTTTTAGACATGGAGTTAAATGAAGCGAAGAAACGTCGAATTCAACGGAATGGTCCCGATGATGTATTTGAGAGCCTACCACAAAGCTATCATGAAAAAGTAAGGCTCGCTTTTATTCAAATTGCACACACCTATCCTGAACGATGTCACCTTGTGGATGCATCCTATACAGCTGGTATAGTGGCCGATAATGCGATGGTTGTTGTAGAAAACCAACTGATAAAATCATGAGTGAAAATATAACGCAAAATTTTGGTCCTGTTTACGGGCATGAAACAGCTCAAATGGAACTTTTAACTTCAGTATCGACAGGTCGCATGCATCATGGTTGGATGTTTAACGGTCCGCGAGGGATAGGAAAATTTCGTTTAGCCCTGCAATTTGCAGCAACATTATTGTCTGGAAAAATAGATTGTCTAGATATGCAGGCTGATGATCGTGAAGCCCATCTCATATTAAACAATTCCCATCCGGATTTGAGAATTATACAACGTCCATATGACGATAAAGGCAAGCAAAAATCAGAGATACCAGTTTCTTCCATCCGTCAGTTAATAAAGTTTTTTTCGCTACGTCCCGCAATGGGGGGCTGGCGAATTGCGATAATAGACTCCCTCGATGAAATGAATAGAAATGGTGAGAACGCACTCTTAAAAACTTTAGAAGAGCCGCCACCTAAATCTCTTATTATACTTGTAGTGCATGGAGAAACACCTGTACTACCAACGATAAAAAGCCGCTGTAGAATGCTACGTTTTGCACCACTTGAAGATGAGAGCGCATTGCGCGCCTTAACCAATGTAGGGATGAAAGAGGCCGATGCTAAAGATGCACTTTCATATGCGCCAGGTCGCCCCGGAAAGGCAATACTTTTAAAATCAGCTGAGGCTAGAAGTGCCGCAAGAGCTGCTAGATCAGCGGCCTTACAGCACAAATCAATCGACTTTAGAGAACTTTCAGAGGTGCTCACTAACGCGTCCAAATCTTCAGAAGCTTTTGATGCAGCGTTTAGTTCACTTTGTACAGTAGCCTATACCGCTGCTAAAATGGCCGATAATCCAATAAAAGCTGGAGCATGGGCACAAGCCCACGAGAGCCTTGTTTCACTTTCTGCCGAAGCTAAATTGTTGAACCAAGATAAGTCTCAAGCCGTTTCGAATGCAATTATGCAGCTACAACGCACTAGTCGGATGGTGGGCCGATGAAACCATTACTTTTTGATAGCCATATCAACTTACATGGTGAGCAATATAAGGAAGACCGTGAAGCAGTTCTGTCTCGCGCTCGTGAAGCTGGTGTAACTCGGTTTATATCGATATGTGATAAATTAGAAAACTTTTCAATTATCAAGGGATTATCTCAAACACATAATGATATGTGGTGCTCTGTGGGAGTGCATCCACATTACGCAAAAGATTATCCTCATTTGTCTTCTGATTCACTTATTGAATATGCGCAGGATCACATAGTTTGCGCGATAGGTGAGACAGGTTTAGACTTACACTACGGGTATAGCGACATAGACTCTCAAGTACTATCTTTTAAAAAGCACATCTCAGCTTCTCGGCAGACCCAACTACCACTCATCATTCATAGCAGAGAGGCAGATCAACTTATGGGAGATATTTTGGAAGAAGAAATGTCAATTGGAAAGTTTCAACCTCTTATGCATTGCTACACTTCCGGACCGATCCTCGCTGAACGTGCAATGAGACTCGATGCTTATTTTTCCATCTCTGGCATTATATCATTTAAAAAAGCCCAAGATGTACGTGATATAGCATTAGAAATGCCTTTAAATAGGGTAATTCTTGAAACCGATTGCCCATATCTTGCACCAACGCCTTATCGTGGGCGACGCAATGAACCAGCATATTTGGTAGATGTATGTAGAGCATTCGCGGAACTTAGAGGTATGAGTTTTGAAGAGGTTGCAAAGATAACAACTGAGAATTGTTTGCGATTATTTGGACGGGTTAAATAGTGACGCATATAGAGAGGCTACAAATCCGTATATTAGGATGTGGTTCATCCGGTGGTGTACCTCGAATAACTGGTGATTGGGGGGTATGTGATCCCAATGAACCTAAGAACCGTAGAACAAGATGTTCTATTCTTGTAAGTAAGTGGAATGACATCTCTCTCGAACCTACGCGCGTTTTGATAGACTCTTCTCCTGATCTTCGAGAGCAACTACTCACAGCGAAAGTCAACAGATTAGACGCGGTGTTGTATACCCATGACCACGCAGATCAGACACATGGCATAGATGATTTAAGAGCGATAGCTTATAAAAATAAGGTCAGACTACCGGTCTATATGGACGATCCAACAGCAAAATCACTTATGACTCGGTTTGCATATTGTTTTCATGGCGGAAATGGTTACCCATCAATATTAGACGCAAAACCTGAACTAGAGCAGGGTCGCTCCATTTCTGTTGAAGGGCCAGGAGGCGCAGTAAGCTTTCTTGCGTTGGATCAAGCACACGGTCGCATAAGATCACTTGGATTTCGAATTGCCTCATTTGCGTATTGCAATGACACAGTAGGACTTCCAGATAGTACTTTAAAGGCACTTCAAGGAATTGATACATTTATAGTGGATGCGCTTAGATATGAAGAACATCCATCTCATGCACATTTAGAGATGGCTTTGGAGTGGATAGAACGCATTAAACCCAAGCGTGCAGTTCTCACGAATATGCATATTGACATGGATTATCAGACACTTCTTAAAGAGCTTCCAGCCAACGTTATACCCGCATATGATGGGATGATTTTAGATGAAATATATGGAGAAAATCCATAGCGCTGTTGAAACAGAACTAAACAATATGAGCTTGCATCTCCATTGCTCCAATGTTTACCCGTGGCCTTCTACCTACAAAACTGTTTAAGCCCACCGATCGATTATTTCACATAATGCTGATTATGCGAATAATCAGATATTCCAATCTGACTAGATTATTTCATTTTTTCTCTAAATTTATCAACCTTCTATAGGCTCAACTGGGTATGCAACTCTAAAGCCTATGTGAGATGCTGAAAAGTCTTTTTCTTGCGCTTCCCTGGCTGCAGGTCTAAATCTCTGACAAAAATTATCTGCGCAAAGAAATGAACCACCTTTCAAGCGTCCTTGATTTTCACCTTCGTATTCATTTTCGACCCACTCCCATACGTTGCCAATCATATCATAAAGACCATATCCATTTGGCTCATAACACCCAACAGGAGCAGAAAGTTCGAAACCATCTTTTTGGGTGTTTGATATTGGAAAAATTCCTTGCCAAGTATTGGCATAGTCAACTTTATTTGAAGGTCGCCCCTTACCCCAAGCATAAACCTCGCCATCTAGACCGCCGCGTGCAGCAAATTCCCATTGCGTCTCGGTTGGTAAGCTACCGCCAACCCACTCTGCATAGGCTTTAGCGTCATAGTAAGAAATATGAACAACGGGAAAATCCAGCTTACCTTCAATATTTGATCCCGGTCCATCCGGCTGTGCCCAATACGCACCTTCTACAAACTCCCACCATGTTTGACCGGATTGAACATTCCCAGAGGGACGAAAAACAGCAGATCCGGACAACAACGCTTCAGGTGGTAATTCAGGATGTAATTTAGGGTCAGGTTTGTGTTCGACAGTTGTAGCATACCCCGTTGCCTCAACAAAAGCCTTGAATTGTCTATTGGTAACCTCATGAACATCAATCATAAAAGGTGAAACTGTCTTAATTCCCGCTGTTACCTTCTCTTCTGGGTATATTGAGCCGGCTCCCATTTCAAACTTTCCGCCCTGAATAAGGACGGGAGATTGTGCTGAGATTGCAAGACATGCTCGCGCTGCTAAGGTCTTTTCGGTAACTTCACTGTTTGATGAACTAGGATCGAGTTTCTCTGTTTCTTGAGTACAACCAGAAAGCAGCATTACTCCAACTAAAAATAGTGGATTGCTCAAAACTCTTTTTGTCATCCAATTACGACTCATTATTGTAGTGAAGTTAGATAGAGCTCAAACATATTATGATAGAATTCTAAAAGGCTTCGCTAATGTGTATTAAAAGAAATGGCATGAAGCAACATCTCATAGACTTAAAACCCATAGATGTCTTCATAAAGTCGCATCGTTGATATCGCCATACTAGCCGCCCCCTATCAATATAAACTCACTTGTTCACTTTCATGCCAATGTACTGGCAGCACCGTTAAACGTAATACGTGGAGTTCCAGCAATGAAAATTCGTCATATAATAAGTCCACGAGAGAAAGATCTCGGAGGATTCTCTGTACGGAGAGTTTTGCCATATGCAAAACAGCGAACAGTTGGTCCTTGGATATTTTTCGACCATATGGGCCCAGCAAAATTTCCCGCTGGCAACGGTATAAATGTAAGACCGCATCCTCACATCAATCTCGCGACTGTAACCTATTTGTTTGAAGGCGAGATTTTTCATCGCGATTCACTTGGTAGCAATTTAGCGATACATCCCGGTGACATCAATCTCATGGTTGCCGGTCGCGGGATAACTCACTCTGAAAGAGAACGGGATGAAGTCCATTCCGTTGAGCACCAGCTACATGGATTACAGCTTTGGTTAGCTCTCCCTGAAAAGGATGAGGAATGCGAACCTGAATTCCATCACTATCCTTCAGCAAAGATACCCGCAGCGTATGTAGACGGAATATCGGTCCGTGTAATGATCGGAACAGCATATGGAGTAACCTCGCCAGTACGGACCTTCAGCGAAACACTCTATGTCGAAGCTGAAATGAAAGCTGGTGAAAATCTACATCTCCCTAAAGCTCTGGAAGGTGCATTATATTTAGTGTCAGGTCGAATTAAAGTTGGAGATTTAGCACTCTCCCAGTATCAAATGCTTACAGCGGATGACCTGGATTCTGAAGTAGTAACTGCTATTGAAAATTCACGTATAGCCATAATCGGTGGTGAACCGATTGGTGAGCGCCAAATTTATTGGAATTTCGTTTCTAGTAAAAAAGAACGTATTGAAAAAGCAAAGTTAGATTGGAAAGAAAAGCGCTTTCCATCCGTCCCTGGAGATGAAATAGAATTTACGCCCCTGCCAGACTAAATAAAAAAGACGGCTTCCCAAGATATGCTATTTAGGAAGCCGTTTTAATTTTAGTGGCTCTCAAGATCGAACAGAATAAATTCTGCATTTGACCCCTTTGAAAACTCAAGGCGTCCACTTGTGTTGACGGCTAGCCCATCACCACGAGCTAGCGCTTGTCCGTTTACTTCCAAGGATCCTAGAGCGACTTGTATCCATGCCTTATGCTCATCAGGAATATCAAACAAAACTGTTTGATTACCTGTAAGTGTGGCAGCATATATGTCAGCATTTGCTTTAATTCGCATGGAACCTTCACGTCCATCTTTGGATAGGAAGAGTTTTAGTTTTCCGTCTTTTTGTTCAGGTGTTAAGTTCAAAGTATCATATAATGGAGCTTCATCTTCAACATTTGGCAAAAGCCATATCTGTAGAAATCGCACATCTTCTGTGTAAGATGGGTTGAATTCTGAATGCGTGACGCCAGACCCAGCACTCATGTACTGAACCCCACCAGCATATACAACAGAGCCGTTTCCTAAACTATCTTTGTGCTCCAAACTTCCTTCCAAGACATAGGAGAATATCTCAGCATTTCGGTGTGGATGCTGTGGAAATCCTTCTCCACTTTCTACAAAATCATCATTAATTACTCTGAGGGATTCAAACCGCACATGAGCTGGATCAAAATACTGACCGAAGCTAAAGGAGTGAGCTGAGCGTAGCCATCCCATATTTACTGTGCCGCGTTCATCTGCTGGACGAAGCCTGAATGCTTCAGTGGATAAAAGTGTGTGATTACTCATTCTAAAACTCCATCCTTTAAAGTGTTGAGACCAATCTTCTTGCAGAAGATAGTTTAGCTTCAGCGTCTTGCCCCAACGCATCTGCTGCGATGACGGTAATGTTGGAAATACCCAAAAAGCCTAATACGTGACGGATATAAGGTGTTGCAAAGTCAATATCGCTACCCGATTTTGTACCGCCGGATACAAGAACAATAATTGCCTTTTTCCCTACTAATAACCCAACTGGCCCCTTGTCAGTGTATCTAAAGGTGATTCCGGCACGGGCAACCAAATCAATCCACGCTTTTAGAGAGGCTGGGACCCCGAAATTATAAACAGGAAGTCCAATTATAATAGTGTTTGCTGATTTGATCTCACCGACCAATGTATCGGACATTGCAAGCTTAGCTAGTTGAGCAGAAGTGCGTGCTTCGATAGGTGTGAAGTTGGCACCGACCCATGTTTCGTCTATCTGAGGCAAGCCATTTGATAAATCTCGGTTTGTAACTTGCACCGCTCCCTTTTGAGCTAAATGATCAATTACGTGATCAACCAGTTGTCTAGATATAGACCCCTTGTGCCGCGCACTTGCATCAATGCGTAGAATGTTTGTTACTTTAGGCATTAGAAATATCCTCTCCAAATTTGATAATTGAGAGATAGACTGTTCTTACAAAACTGATTAGATGGTTATTTCAGATTACATTGTTCTGGATTTCGCAACTTATGAGCAGATACGAAGACCTTGAAACTTATGTGCGCACAGTTGAGTCAGGTTCATTCACAGCAGCTGCAAAACAATTGGGTATAGCGAAGTCGGCGGTTAGCCGACGTATCCAAGACTTAGAGGCTCGACTCAAAGCTCAATTGATAGTGCGCACCACCCGAAAGCTAACCTTGACCGACCAAGGCCGCGCACTGTTTGACAGAGCCCGTATTCTTTTAAATGACTGGGAAGAAACCGAAGCAGTTGTCTCGCAAAATCAAACGTCTATTTCAGGTATAATACGAATATCAGCACCTCTCTCATTCGGTGTGACGCATTTGGGGCCCGCACTTATAGAGTTTATGAACATACACCCTGATATTCAGCTTGAAATTGACTTCAGTGACCGTCGTATTGATTTGATATCTGAAGGCTTAGATGTTGCTATACGTATTGGAAAGCTTCCCGATTCAGGTCTTATTGCCCGAAAAATTGCTACAATAAGAACAGTCGCCGTTGCGAGCCCAGACTATGTAGCAGCCCATGGATATCCTCATTCTCCTAGTGATTTGTTAAATCTGAGAGAACTTCGATACAGTCTACGTAACACACATAAATGGAATTATACGTCCCCCAATGGAGGTCGCGGCGAGATTGAAATACCATCTAGGCTATCAGCATCAAATGGTGAGTTTCTGCGAGATGCAGCTATAGCGGGAATGGGGGTATTACTCGAACCTAGCTTTATTCTGTATGAAGATATTCAATCTAAAAAACTGGTTCAACTACTTCCTGATTATAAATGGGATGAACTTGGCGCATATGCTGTATACCCTCATACGCGTCATCTTTCGGCACGCGTGCGCACTTTAGTAGACCACCTCATGGATCGATGCGGAGGCATCACACCTTATTGGGATAATTTTTAAAGTGACAAAGGGTTTGGCTCCATTGACATCACGATAGGTCAATCTGCTTACTCTAAAACACGATTAGCGATTCAGAGAGCGAGAGTATCCATGACCAACACAAGCGCAATGAATAATGTAGTGGCTGGTTTCAATATCCCTGACCCTCTTGATTTAGATAGTATCCAAGACAAAGTGTCAAAAACTGAGTGGGCATTGCGCTGTCAGCTGGCGGCTACATACAGGCTTTGTGCGACATATGGGTGGACTGATCTCGTCTTTACACACATTTCTTTGCGTTTGCCGGATGAAGAAAATCAAGACGGCAAACTTGAAGAGCGTTTCCTTATCAACCCATATGGCGTTTTGTTTAACGAGATAACAGCATCTAGCCTCGTTAAAATCGACCTTAATGGCAAAATCTGTCAAGAGACACCCTACTTTATAAATCCAGCGGGATTTACAATTCACAGCGCAATACATGCAGCACGCGAAGACGCTGGTTGTGTAATTCATCTTCACACACCATACGGCATAGCTGTATCTGTACAAAAAGCTGGACTGCGCCGCTACACACAGTTTGCAATGCAAGTCTATGATGATCTCGCATACCATAACTATGAAGGTATTGCTCTAGAGTTGGATGAGCGCCAGCGTATTGTAAATGATCTTGGAAGCAGAAACCTTTTAATGCTTAAAAATCATGGGACACTTACAGTAGGTGCTAACTGCGCTATTTCCTTCCTGCGAATGTATTTTCTCGAAAATGCTTGTAAAGCTCAAATATTGGCTCAAGCTGCTGGTAGTGAAGAATTGCTCCACGAAGAGCCATTAGATATGGCGCACAAAGTCGGACAACAGGGGGCAGCAGCCTTTGTTGCTGGCATGGGAGATAATTTAGTATGGCCCGGCCTCATGCGAAACCTTAAACGTACCAATCCGGGATTTGATCAGTAACTTGTTGCTTATGGTTATTCATCAACATCCTGAATAACCATAAGCGTGGTTTCTTTAACCTCTTCCATCACGGGAAAACTCATTGTCTGATTCACGTGCGGTAAATCAGCAATCTCGTCACCTAATAATTCTCGAAATGCTTTCATATTCGCACATCTGATTTTGAGCAGATAGTCATAGCCACCAGATAACATATGACACGCCAAAATTTCCGGTACTCGCAGGACAGCTTTATTGAAGTTTTCAAGAGCCTTCCGCCCTGTATTGTCCAGCTTAATTTGAACATAAACTAGATATCCCTGCTCAATCTTGTGCGGATCGAGTACAGCTCTATACCCTGTAATATAACCTTGTTGTTCCAAGCGTCTCAAGCGTTGGAGGCAAGGGCTTTTGGTTAGATTTACTTCTTCTGCCAAATCCACAACAGGGATACGCCCCTTGGCTTGAATGACTCGAAGTATATCTCGATCTTTTTGATCCAGCGAAGCTAGCTTTGCCATATTACCATCCATAAGTTCTGCAATGGATACATAATAAGACTATAATGCTGTGTATTCAACGAAACTCAGACTCTTTTCCCTCTAAAATGTGAGAAGATATAAAGGCCAAATTACTGTGTCTTTGATGAAGAGTTTCGACATGCCTTTTGAATTGCCAAACCAAGCACACAACCCGTCAGCTAATGACATTTTAAAGAATCTCTCCACAGCATATATAGCGTCTGAGCAGGAAGTGATTGCTCAACTTCAAAACGCACTCAATTTGTCTGTTCAACAAAAATCTTCCATCAGATCAAGTACGGTTTCACTGGTATCCCAGTGTCGGGAAGAAGCTGGACAAGGTGCCCTGTTCGATCAATTCTTACAAGAATACGGTCTATCAACTCAAGAAGGTGTAACCTTAATGAGGCTGGCTGAAGCGCTAATTCGAACTCCTGACAGTGACAATGCAACTGCGTTGATCCGTGACAAGTTGCTTGCTGGAGATTGGAAACAGCATGCATTTGCATCCCCTTCACTTGCAGTAAATGGCGCCACAATTGGTTTAAGGTTGTCTGCCAGCTGGATTCGACTCACAGGTGGGCCTCAGGCCTCTAGTCTTCTCGCGCGTTTGGGAGATCAAGTTCTCTTATTTGCGGTCAAACGTGCGATGGGAATTATGAGCGGTCACTTTGTTTTAGGACGAACAATAGATCATGCCATAGCCAACTCAAACGCCTATGAAAAAAGCGGCTCAACCTTCTCCTACGATATGTTAGGAGAAGGTGCACATACTCAAGCTGATGCAGACCACTATCTAGAGGCATACTTAACTGCCGCAAATGCAATTTTGAAAAAGTCCTCATCTTACTCATGCTTAAAAGATGCGCCTGGTATTTCTGTTAAACTGTCTGCACTTCATCCCAGATATGAATATAACAAACGCGATTCTTGCGTCCCTGCATTGGTCCAAAGCATATTAAAAATTGCACGTCTTGCCAAAGAAGGAAATTTTGGGCTTACGATTGATGCTGAAGAAGCCGAGAGACTGGAAATATCACTTGAAATTGTTGAAGAACTTCTGAGAATACCAGAACTGTCAGGGTGGGATGGACTCACTATCGTTGTCCAAGCTTACCAAAAGCGTGCCCCGTTCACCATTGCTTGGCTAGCTCAAACAGCACGTGATTTAGATCGCAAAATAGCTGTGCGTCTGGTTAAAGGTGCTTATTGGGATATGGAAATAAAACGAGCTCAAGTGCTCGGCTTGAAAGATTATCCCGTCTACACGCGAAAGGAAAATACAGACCTTGCTTACCTGGCTTGTGTTAAAGCATTATTCTCTGCGTCAGATGTAATATTTCCCCAATTTGCGACCCACAATGCTCAAACCGCAGCTGCTGTTATCGAGTTGGCTGGAAATAACAAAAATTACGAGTTCCAACGCTTACACGGAATGGGTCCTCAGCTACACAAAAACCTTATGGAAGTGAGCGGCGTAAAGAGTCGTATCTATGCTCCTGTTGGTAAGTACAAAGACTTGCTACCCTATCTCGTTAGGCGTTTACTTGAAAATGGCGCGAACAGCTCATTTGTGAATAAAATGCTTGATCCTGATGTGCCAGTTGAAACCTTAGCTATTGACCCAACAGATCAGGTCAACATGAATGTTAGTGCGGAACACCCCAAAATTCCTGCTCCAAGAAATATTTTAGATGGTAAACGCCTTATTGCTAAAGGGTGGGATTACACTCAACGGTCCACATCCCACGAGCTTGAAAATGCTGTAAACAAACCTGTAGCTCGTCAAGCATCATCTCTCGTTGATGGTCGAGACGTTGTGGGCCAAGTCGTAAAAATAATGTCACCTCAAGATACTAGTAAACTGGTATCTACGGTTCAATTTGGAAATGAAAAGTCCATAATTCAAGCTATTGACGCGTGCAATCAATCTGGCTGGAAATATGCTACCAGTCAGCAAAAACAAACCGTACTTCTACGTGCTGCTGACTTGTTAGAAGAAGATGCAAACACCTTTTTCGCTCTATGTGTCCAAGAAGCAGGAAAATCAATTGCTGACGCTGTTGCAGAAGTTAGAGAGGCAGTTGATTTTTGCCGATACTACGCTGACCAACTTACAACACCTCATATGAGTAATCGTCTACCTCACGGGAATATTGCGTGTATCTCACCTTGGAATTTTCCTCTAGCAATATTCTTAGGACAAGTCGTTGCCGCTTTGGCTGCAGGTAACAATGTCATTGCTAAACCAGCCGAGCAAACACCGGTAATTGCATATCGCGCCGTTCAACTCCTACATCGCGCAGGTATTCCTCATAACGCACTACACCTTGTGTTAGGTGGGGCCGACATTGGAACGGCATTGGTATCATCAATCGATATCCACGGTATATGTTTTACCGGATCAACCCACACGGCCAAGAAAATTGCTTCGACTCTTGCAGAGACCAATCGTCCCATACTTCCCCTCATAGCTGAGACAGGCGGTCTCAATGCAATGATTATCGATTCAACTGCGTTAATTGAACAAGCCGTTGCTGATGTTGTAGCATCCGCGTTCCAAAGTGCTGGTCAAAGGTGTTCGGCATGCCGCATCGTTTGTATACAAGATAGTATAGCGGATGACTTCATAAAAATGCTATCCGGGGCGATGGATTTACTCGATCTCGGAGATCCAGCGCATGCATCCACTGATGTGGGACCGGTTATAGATCACACAGCACAGAATATGCTTAATTCATACATAGCTGACGGACGCAAAAAATGGTCTGTCATTGGTGAAACACCACACCACAGTGACGCAAATCTTGGTCATTTTGTTGCACCAATTGCTTTTGAAATTGCATCAATAAATGAATTGTCAGAAGAGAAATTTGGCCCAGTTCTGCACGTGTTACGCTTCAAAGCGAAAGGCTTGGAAAAGATGGTCCAAGACATAAATGCATTGGGATACGGCTTAACAATGGGACAACATACCCGTATAGATTCACGCGTGTCAGACTTAATCAGAAATGCACAAGTTGGAAATTTGTACATAAACAGAAATCAAATTGGTGCTGTCGTCGGTGTTCAACCTTTTGGAGGGGAAGGACTGTCCGGAACCGGTCCTAAGGCTGGAGGGCCATTATACCTTCGTCGACTATCACGATCACACTCCAACGAAACTAAGGTTCCAGTCAATTTATCAGCAGATTGGGGGCGCATGGAAACACCAGCAATATCTCATAACTTACAAGCGTTGACCTCTAACGCAATAGCTTGCATGCGTGAATGGAGCATAGCTAAAGCGCAAGGGCTGCTGTTGAGATGCAGCACTTTGTTTTCTAAAGGTATAGATGTTCAGACGAGCGTTTTCTTAGCAGATAAAATTCTACTTCCAAGTCCGACAGGTGAGATAAACGAGCTATCCTATTATCCACGTGGCATCATTGTTTGTTGTGCCGATGATTTCAAAACTCTAGAAAAACAAATCTTAAAATGCCTCTCTACAGGTAATGGTGTATTTGTGTTTACAAACTTTACAGAAGAAAAATCAATCACTTACCTTCAAGATCAACTCGTTAAAAATGGTTTGCCTAAGGAGTTTTTCAATCTTCTCCCTCTCAGCCTACTTCACACTACGATTTCACTCGACATTGATGGAGCGGTAATCGATGGTGAATATAGAGATGCTGTTGCTAAGTATTTGTGCACTAAAGGTGGCCCTATCCTTCCCTGTCTATCCGTAGATGACGATATAGACCGGTTCGTGACAGAACGCACCGTTACAATAAATACCACCGCAGCGGGTGGGAATGCTTCACTCTTAGCAATGTAAAATGGATAAATACGGACGCTAATAGCGTCCGTATTTTCAATATATTCAACTACATAGATACTCTAAATCCCACACGTATATTTCGTCCCATAGCAGGAACAGTGTCTTTCAATACTGACGTAGCGTAACGAATTTCTTCATCACCAATGTTATTGATATTAAAAAACACCTGTGCCCTTTTTCCCTCTGATGTAAAAACTGGTAGGTCGTAACTGCTTTTTACATTCACCAGTGTGTAGCCGTCTGTTGGCAATTGACCTTCACCTGCATCGTTTTGAACATCTGCAACAGTAAGTTCAGCAACCAACGCCAAACTTCCCCAACGTGCGGTACTGCCTGCATTAAATGTAAGAGGTGGCAAATAAGGAACATTTGAGCCGTTATTCAATTCAGCAATGACATAATCTAAACTAGCTTCAAGGTCCCAATCAGCACCAACTAAACCATTTTCAACTCTGAAATTTGAATATATTTCTCCACCTGAAAATTTAGCATCCTGTTGTGTAAACCTATAAACGGCTAATTCATCGATCTCATCTTGAAGACTTCCATCCAGCTCAATGCTAGAAGGTGCTAAATAAATAAAGTCTTTAAAATCAGTATGGAATATACTCGCTCCCAATTCCAATCTCTCATTTTGCCAGCGAGCTGAAGCTTCAAAATTTAAACCTTTTTCTTTGGATAGAGATGAGTCACCTACTTCATATTGACCTGTGGCTAAATGAGGCCCAAAGGCAAAGAGTTCACTTTCATTTGGAGCACGTTGAGTATAGGAAACTTGGCTTCCAATGAACCAACCATTTGCCCAATGTTGATGCAATCCGAAAGAACCACTTGTGAGATTAAAATCAGCATCTCCCATAGTTTGATTTTTCAACTCTACATCATCTATTCGTAGACCACCTTCAATTCCAAATCCTCCTTCCCACTCTTTGGTTTCGTATACAAACAGACCGGTCACGTTTTGCTCTGTAGGTGTGATAAAGGCTTCTTCACCTATAGAAGCCAACGCTTTATCTATGAAATGCACACCGAAAGCACCTTTTAGACCGCGCCAAGAGTGACCTAATTCCACGCGACCTTCTATTCCGTCACTTGTAAAAGAGGTTCCCGCAACCGCAGGGGCTTCATATTCAATATGTGAGTAATCTGCATAAGATAATGTAGCGATTGCATCTGAAAATACGTTATTTTCAAAAGTCCAACCACCTCGAAGATCATACCGAGTTTGCTCCATGTCAATAAATGGTAGTTCTTCATCATGCTCGTGTTCCTCGTCGTGTTCATCTTCATGCTCTTCCTCATGAGCGTGTCCTGGTAGACCATATAATGAAGTATGATGACGTATTCCAAAGCCAATGAAGCCTGATTTCCCTATCCAACTAACGCCAGCTGAAATAGAATCCGTTTCCAAGAAAGAATTTTCTACCGTTCCTGAGATTTCATCGTTGTGCTCATCTTCATGACCTTCATGTTCATCTTCCCCCTCTTCATGCTGCTCTTCCAAAGCATGAAGCCTGGCAGACTCAGAATATCCAGGAATATCAAAATCATCAAAGTCACGTTTTGTACCAACTAAAGTAAAAACAAAATCCCCAACAACAAACTGGCCACGCGCGCTTAATTCTTTACCGTTATTACCGCTATTGTAAGCACCATATACCTCAGCCGAGGTTTGCTTTTCTGGCTTTTTCTCCAGAATTAGCCCATCAATGACATTCACGACACCACCAATAGCCTGACCTCCATATGCTAATGCTGCGGGCCCACGCAATATTTCGATACGTTCGGCATCTAATCCATCAGCCATAACTTGGTGATCTGGTGAAGCCGCTGAGACGTCTACTGTGCCAATTCCATTGTTAAGAACGAGAACACGTTCAGATCCAAGCCCCCTAAGCACCGGACGACTAGCACCGGCTCCAAAATAAGTAGTAGCCACCCCTGGCTGTCTATCTAATGTGTCTCCCAGGGTGCCTGCTAATTGGTCAACAATGGCTTCTCTATTCATAAATGTTGCATTGCCTATAAGCTCATCAGCTGTACGGCTTGGGCCTGGAGAAGTTACAATTATGGTATCTTGTTTATCTTCGGCGGTGGCCACAGGTGCTATACTCGCCATTAATGTCAACGCCCCAAGGCATGTTGAGTTTTTGAATTTCATTTTAATTTTCTCGTTTAGTCTGTGTCTGTCACTGATCGTGACGCTCAAGTGTTAGAAGACTAAACTTTGGGAGGACCCCTTGGGGGGGGAGCTCTCCCTGGCGGATGCGACCATGCGACCAATTCAAAGAAAAACTTATAATTTAATTGAACGGGTCGATGGTACGGAAAAGAAGATGGCAAATGCTTTTGAACAACAACATCAGTTGTAGACACGCTTGCAACCAAACACTCTATACCGTCGTGTTGATGTGGATCGCTACCGTATTCAGCCGAATGCACTATACCTATAATTTGCACAATCGTGAAAAGAACGGATATTATAAGCCATATTCTTATTGAGGATATCAAAGATAACATGCAAATACACCGAACCACTTCATGTTACAATATAACATGCAAACTCGATGTATTAGACATAAGGAAAAACTGCAATACTTTCTTGCAGAAACATTTTTAATTGTATGATGTACTTAGGAAAGATATTGTACAGCTCGACCCTTACAACAATATTTTGACCGGATTACATTATGATTTCTATACACTTTTATGGAAAAATTTCAGATTTTCTCGGAAATTCTATCCGGCTTAAACTCCCCGATAACATTTTAAAAATTGAAGAACTAAGACTGCATCTTAGTCAAATAAAAAATTATCCAGAGCTAAATGACCTGAACATTCGAGCCACTGTAAACGATGAATTTGTTTCAGAAACATATGTGATACAAACTCATGACACCATATCTTTTTTGAGTCCCTTTTCCGGAGGATAGTGTAATTGAACAGCAATATTAAACTCACGGATTGCCATTTGGACACAAACGTCGAGGAGGCGGATTTTCGTTCAAAAATCACTGACTGTGGTGCAATAGTAACTTTTTGTGGAATTGCACGATCCACGACTAAAGAATTTGAACCATTGGACAGTCTCGTTCTTGAGACACACCCTACCCTAACTATAAAATCAATGAATAAAATTGCGGCATCTGCCCAAACTAAATTTGATGTAAAATATATTCATGTTGTACATCGGTATGGTTATATCTTGCCCAAAGAAGCTATTGTGTTTGTAGCTGTAGCTAGTGCTCATAGGCGCGCAGCATTTCAAGCCGCCGATTATCTCATGGACAGACTCAAAACCGACGCGGTGTTTTGGAAGAGAGAAGAAGGCCCTTTTGGTAAACGATGGATTGAGCCAACTAAACTAGACAGACAAGATCGAGACCGCTGGAAATAGTACCTCCTTACCTTTCATACCAATATAAATGGTTCACTCTTGAAAGAGGCGAAAAGCATGGCTAATGCCCTGATGTTCCAAGGAACTGGTTCCGATGTCGGCAAATCTATTATTGTCGCAGGGCTTTGCAGAGTGGCTAAAAGACGTGGCATTTCTGTAGCTCCTTTTAAACCTCAGAATATGTCAAACAATGCAGCAGCATGTGTTGATGGGGGTGAAATCGGACGAGCCCAAGCTCTCCAAGCATTTGCTGCAGGCCTACAGCCGCATACTGACTTTAATCCCGTACTTCTAAAGCCACAATCAGATACAAGTGCCCAAGTTATTGTTCATGGGAAACCACTGGAAATTGTCGAAGCGTCTAAATATATCAATACACGGGATAAATTGATGGGAGCAGTAGTCACAAGCTTTGAGCGACTTTCAACATCATATGATCTAATAATTGTTGAAGGTGCTGGCAGCCCAGCCGAAATAAATCTAAGAGCACGTGATATTGCAAATATGGGATTTGCCAGGAAGTTAGGTGTACCTGTTTGCTTAATTGGAGATATCGATAAAGGTGGAGTGATTGCGAGTTTAGTTGGTACAAAAAACGTTATCAGCCCAAACGATGCTGATATGATTACGAGCTTTATTGTCAATAAATTTAGAGGAAATCCATCGTTATTTGATGAGGGGGTTAAAGCTATAGAAAATATAACAGACTGGCCATGCTTGGGCGTTATTCCTTGGATAGGTGCGTTGGCTAGGCTACCTGCAGAGGATTCTGTTCTACAAAGTAGACATGACCATCAAGATCGTTCTCGATTAAAAATTTCTGCTCCAATGCTATCAAGAATGGCTAATTTTGATGATGCTGACCCCTTGCGGTTAGATCCAAACGTAGACTTTCAATGGATCCCCCCTGGCCAAGTAATTCCTCGCGAAACAGATGTAATTATATTGTTTGGAACTAAATCTACCTTAGGCGAACTTGATTTTATAAGGATGCAAGAGTGGGACAAAGATATTCTATCTCATGCCCGCCACGGAGGACATGTTTTAGGTGTTTGTGGAGGGTACCAAATGCTAGGTAAAACCGTCACTGACTCGTTTGGCAACGACGGTATTAAAGGAACAAGAAATGGACTTGGATTACTAAATGTCGAAACTCTGATGAATGAACAAAAAATCGTGCGCAAAGTTCACGGAAAATGTCTTGAAAACAACGTAAATTTTGATGGGTACGAAATTCATAGTGGTCGAACATTTGGACTAGACTGTAATCGACCAGTCATTGAAATTAATGATTCTATGGATGGTGCAAAAAACGCCAATTTAAATGTAGCGGGCACCTATGTTCATGGCATTTTTTCGTCAAATGAATATCGAGATGCGTGGATTCAAACTCACCTTAAAAGATCTATCACTGGCTATGATTACGGAGCTAGTATCGAATCAGCTTTGGATGAGCTTGCGGATACACTTGAGAAGGTTTTGAACATCGATGCACTGCTCAAATTAGCAAAACCAATTGGATGGTACCCTCACTAAAGCTTCTAATTATTTGATCATATTTAATTGCCCATTGGAACGGCAACTAGGTTTTCTTCTTTTACAGCAGTTCTCATATATTCGGGTTTGTGTTCTACCAGTTCCCACTTCCCATTATGGTGTTCTACCAGAGCTGAGCAACTTTCTACCCAATCTCCATCATTCATATATGCAATACCGTCAATTTCTCGCATTTCTGCTACATGAATATGGCCACAAATTGCACCATCAAAGCCTTTACGTTTGCAATAATCCGCGACGTGACCTTCAAAGCTATGAATATAATTTAAAGCTTTCTTCGTTCGCTTTTTTAACTCGTTTGAGAGAGACCAATAAGGCAAACCTAAACGTCTGCGAACTTGGTTTAGCTTAGTGTTTACCATTAACATAAAGTTGTAAGCATTATCGCCTAAAAACATAATCCATTTTCGGTCTGAGCGCATCATTCCATCGAACATGTCTCCATGAACGACCAAATACCTTTTTCCATCAACACCTTGATGCGTTATTCTGTTTTTCACATCAATATGTCCAAAGCTCATCCCAAAACCTAGAAAAGCTCGCAAGAACTCATCATGATTTCCGACTATATATACAACTTCAGTATCCCTTTTGGAGGCGGTTAGAATACGGCGAATGACATTGGTATGTGCTTGTGGCCAAAACCATTTCTTCCGCAAGCGCCAACCATCGATAATGTCGCCAACTAAGTACAGCTTTTCACATGTGTTGGATTTTAAAAATTCACACAATGCTTCAGCTTGGCATCCTTCAGACCCTAGGTGTATATCAGATATGAAAATGCTTTTGTATTTAGGTTGTAAACTATTCATGAAGCGCACCCATAAAGTGCTTCTGTATAATTTTTATGACGTTAAGCAAACAATCAAACTGGCTTCCCAGCTGTTAAGCCATTCACCCTATTCACAATAGCCTCAGTATCAATTCCATAGTGTCGATATAATTCAGAAATGGTGCCGGTTTGTCCAAAATGCTCTACGCCAAGTGATATACACTGATGGCCTACAACGGAACCTAACCAAGAAAGCGTTGCAGGATGCCCGTCTATCACTGTTATAATTTTACAGTAGGATGGTAAACCTTCCAATAAGGATTCAATATGACTTCTACCTTTCATATTTCCTCGAGATCTAACGCGCTGTGCTGCGGTCCATCCTGCTAGCAAGCGGTCTGCTGAAGTTATAGCTAGGACACCAACATCTCTCCTTCCTTCCCCTACAATTGCTGCAGCTTTGATTGCTTCTTGAGCTACAGCGCCTTGGTACGCAATCACGATTTCACAATTGCTTCCCGGTTTTCGCATCCAGTAACCGCCATCAATAGTGCCTTGGAGAAACTCCTCATCCTCCCTATTTCTTGGTTGCTCTAGCGGATTAGTAGTAAGTCGAAGGTAAACTGATCCACCAGTCTCATCTCTTAGCCAAGTCCGTTCATCGGGATCGTGGCTTCCGCCTCGTTGCATATAATCAAAAGCCCATTCCATTATGATAGTAAGTTCATCAACAAATGCCGGTTCAAAGGAGGCTAATCCATCTTGGCTAATTCCAATGAGTGGAGACCCAATTGATTGGTGTGCTCCTCCCTCTGGTGCAAGCGTTACACCTGATGGTGTTCCCACGATCATAAAACGCGCATCTTGATAGCATGCATAGTTTAATGCATCCAAACCACGTGCGACGAAAGGATCGTAAACAGTTCCAATCGGTATCAAACGCTTGCCAAAAAGAGAATGAGATAAGCCAGCGGCACCCAAGAGCAAAAACAGGTTCATTTCAGCTATACCTAGTTCAATATGCTGACCTTCAGGTAGAAATTCCCATTTAGCTGTTGATGGAATTTTTTCATTTTTAAATGTGTCTTCTTGGTGCTCTCTAGCAAATAATTTGCGTCTATTAACCCATGGTCCAAGATTGGTCGTACCCGTAACATCTGGTGATGTTGTAACTATGCGCTCTGCTAGTAAGCTATTGCCTTTTGAAAGTTCATCCAGAATTTTCCCAAAACCCATTTGTGTGGAAATAAGAGAGTCTGGTTTTATAGCTATATTTGGAACCTCAATGAGACTATCATTGTAACGTCTCGGTCCATTAGAAAAAAACGGTACGTTTTCTAGAAATCTTTTAAGTCCTTCGACGTCTGTAACGTTAGCGAACCTATCCCACTCCTGACCTTCAGATATCCCCATATGCTTTTGCCAGTTTCGCATTTGAGTAGGGTTCATCAGCCCGCCATGATTGTCCTTATGACCCGCTATAGGGGTACCCCACCCTTTGATTGTGTAAGCTAAAAAACAAACGGGCCTATCGTGATCTATCTGATCAAATGCCTTGGCCATTGTCTCAACGCAGTTACCACCAAGGTTTTCCATTAATTCAGCTAACTGCTCATCAGAACGCGCTTCAATTAGAGCTGTGACGTCTCCCTGATCACCTAGCTCATCCAAGAGTCTTTTACGCCATACCGCGCCGCCCATAAAAGTCAGAGCTGAATAAAGTTGGTTGGGGCAATTATCTATCCAAGCCTTAAGCTTGTCTCCGCCACTTTCTTTGAAAGCTGCCTCTTGTAAAACGCCATACTTTATACGAACCACATCCCAACCGAATGCGCTAAAAATCTGTTCTACACGTTTCCAAAGCCCTTCACGAACTACGCCATCTAATGACTGACGATTGTAGTCTATTATCCACCAACAGTTTCGTAACCCGTTTTTCCACCCCTCCTGCAATGTCTCATAAATGTTGCCCTCATCTAATTCAGCATCTCCGACGAGAGCGACCATGCGGCCCAATTCTAAGTGATTGCCCCAAGATTTTGCTTGAATATAGTCTTGAATAAGTGATGCGAAAGATGTGATTGCAACACCGAGTCCAACAGAACCAGTTGAGAAATCTACGTCATCAATGTCCTTAGTACGGCTTGGATAGGATTGCACACCGCCAAAGCCTCTAAAATTTTCCATTTTTTCTAGAGTTTGGTTTCCCATTAAATATTGAATTGCATGGAATACAGGTGATGCGTGGGGTTTAACTGCTACACGATCTTCAGGTCTTAAGGCAGAAAAATATAGGGCTGTCATGATAGACACTATGGAAGCAGAAGATGCTTGGTGTCCGCCAACTTTTATGCCTTCAGTTTTTTCCCGTAGATGATTAGCATTATGTACCATCCAGTGAGAAAGCCATAAAAGGCGTTGCTCAATGGTTTTCAAGTACTTTGAACGATCAACCTTCATAACAAGTCTAACCTATCTAAAATGAGGACAATTGGGTTTTAATCATTGATCGCTTGATTGAGATCGGACCAAATATCATCTTGGTCCTCCAATCCCACTGAAATTCTGATTAAGCCATCACTAATACCATGCGATAGTCGTTCTTCGGGCGAATAAGTGGAGTGGGTCATGCTCGCAGGATGCTGAATAAGGGTTTCAGTGTCGCCGAGCGAAACAGCACGGCGGATCATTTGAAGCTTATTCATAATGCGTCGGCCAGCCTCTAAACCACCTTCCAATTCAAAAGCGATCATACCTCCAAAGTCAGACATTTGTTTTTCGGCCAGTGGTCGTTGTTCGAAACTCTCTAAACCTGGATACCAAACTTTAGAAACCCCTCCACATGCCTCTAGTTTATGAGCTATTGAGGCTGCATTCAAACAATGGCGGTCCATTCTAAGAGTGAGTGTTTTAAGACCACGCAACACAAGCATGGCATTAAAGGGAGACATTACACCACCCGTCATGTCTTTCATACCGTACAGCCGAATTTGCTGCATTGTTTCAGCTTCACCAACGGCAAGCCCGGCGACAACATCACCATGTCCACCTAGGTATTTCGTTGCTGAATGAACGACAATATCAGCACCCAATTCTATTGGACGGGTTAAATACGGAGTCGAATAAGTATTATCGACGACAACTTTAGCGCCATATTTTTTGGCTAACTTAGCGCATTTATCAATGTCTACAATACGCATATTTGGGTTAGCAGGAGTTTCAAAATATACGACCCGTGTTTGTGGGCCAATCGATTCCTCTAAATTACTGGGATTGGTTAAATCTACATAGGTGACTTTAACTCCAAACTTTGTAAGGCCATGTTGTAGAAATGAAAACGTACACCCATACAAAGTCTTATCGACAATGATCTCATCATTGGGTGCCAACAATGTCCAAAGAACCGAAGTGATAGCACTCATACCAGAGGCTAACGCCAGACCGGCTTCTGCACCTTCCAGACTAGCAATTCGTTTCTCCAGAAGGTCTAAAGTTGGATTTGATATTCTAGAGTAGAAATGCCCCTTGCGGTCACCAGCAAAAATTTCAGAACCGGCTTCAGCTGTTTCAAATGAAAAAGTAGATGTAAGGTGCAACGGAGGGGTTAAAGCCCCTTCATTATCCATCGGTTCGTATGCATAATGGATAGCGCGAGTAGAAAAACCTTTTTCATCCGTCATTATATCATCCTCAACAATTGGATGAAGGCATAATACAACACTTACAAAGGCATTAAGTTGCTATTTATTCCAACTATCTGCATAATATTAGCATTATATAGCTGATAGATGACAATTATGGACAATATCGATAGACAGATAATACGTGCACTCCAAAAGGACGGTCGAATGACCAATTTAGAATTAGCTGCATCAGTCAATCTATCACCTTCACCTTGCTTAAGGCGTTTGAGGGCATTGGAAGAAAACGGTATTATCAAAGGATACAGTGCTGATATAGATTCAAAAGCTTACGGACTTCCGGTGACTGCTTTTATAGGTATCAAACTGGGCAAGCACACCGAGACCGCCGTTAGGCAATTTGAAGAACGGGTGAAACGTATGGATGAGGTATTAGAGTGCCACGTTCTTACTGGAGCGACAGACTATTTTCTAAAAGTTATGGTTTCTGGGTTAGAAGAGTATGAAACCTTCATCCGAAAACAGATTCATCCCATTGGTGATATCGCATCGATAGATTCTAGCTTTGTCTACGGAACTGTAAAGAATACGCACGTATATCCTGTACTCTAAAAACGTTCATTACCTCAAATACGAATCCTAGTAGCCTAGCTTTTGGTCCAGAAGGATTAAGTAAGAAGGATTAAGGAGATATGGCAGGGCATAATAGTTTGCGGCAATGGGCGCATGAGCTGGAGCAATCTGGTGACTACCGAGTATTAAAGCGTCTAGTCCCTCCGCTGCCTATGAATTTTATTGGCCCCCCCTTCAAAAGAGGCCTAATAATTGACACTGAAACAACTGGATTAGATTTCCAAGAATCAGAATTGATAGAAATTGCTCTAGTTCCATTTGAATATTCAGTAGATGGTAAACTCGTTACTTTTGGCAAAGCACTTGATCAATTCCAACAACCTCAAACTCCGATCTCCGAAGAAATTACAAAACTCACTGGTATAACCAATGAGATGGTCGCTGGACAGTCAATAGACATTGAAGAAGTAGAAAAGCTAATTGATGAGTCAGACCTTATAATTGCTCACAATGCGAGTTTCGACCGGCCCTTTGCTGAGCGTTTAACGCCTGCTTTTAAAGCCAAACCGTGGGCATGTAGTCTTACAGATATAAACTGGAAAAATGAAGGATATGAGTCTCCTAAACTTTCATTTTTAGCAATGGAACATGGATTTTATTACAAGGCGCATCGCGCTGATATTGACTGTTGGGCCACTATTAAACTTTTGTCATGCCGATTAAAAACATCTGGAGATAGAGCCATGGCTCGACTTCTCGAAAGTGCTCGAGAACAGCGTTGGAGGATATGGGCTACAAATACGAACTTTTCAAAAAAAGATCTTCTGAAGACGAGAGGTTATCGTTGGGAAAATGGAGAAAATGGCAAACCTAAATCTTGGTTTATAGACATTCCTCATACCGACAAAGAAGCAGAACTAGAATTTCTAAAGTCCGAGGTCTACAATGGGAGTCTTCCAGAGTTGCCTACTGTTTTGATCAATGCTTACAATCGGTTTTCAGCTAACCTATAGAATAACAGGCTCAATATTAATCTGAACGGATTTGAATGCGGGAGTTTTGCTGATTGGATCTACTGCATTGCTCGTCAACGCGTTAGCCTCTGGATAATAAGATAGTACATTGCCACGAGGTAAATTAAATGGATGAACTTCTACGTTCTTCATTTCGCCTTGAGGTGATTGCAAATTTACTCTGCTTCCCTTTTTGAGAGACATTTCTTGCATATCATTCTCATTCATCAATACTGTCCAACGGCTTGCGGTTCCGCGATAACTGTCATGATCCTCATAGATTATGGAATTGAACTGTCCTTCGCTTCGAATGCTGGACAGAGTGTATTTATAATCCAACGTATCACTTCTATTAGTAGGCCCGACACAAAAATTAGCCCTTTGATTAGAAGTGTTAAAAATAGGATCATGGAGTAATCTGTTGGAAATATGAAACTCAAGTTTTGAACGATCTAGGTCTCTTAAATTTTCCATTCCCGGCACGATATTTGCGATCGTTTCACGCACAGAACTATGTTTTTTGAAGGATTGAAAATCTACCGGGCTATGCGGAAGCAATTTAGTTGCAATATCAGCTAAAATCACAGATTCTGGACGAACATTTTCTAGCCTACTTATACCGCCATCACTTAACCTTATAAAATTAAACATAGATTCCTGGGTTGTAGGTTCCCATTCCTCATCCCTAGCTGTAACCGGTAGAACTAAGACTTCGCTATCTTCGACACCAAAAAAGTGACTTTGGTTTAATGTTGTGGTCAAACTTATTTTAAATCCAATAGCATTTAGGGCTTTTTCTGCCCAACGTGAATTTGGATTGGCTGCAAAAATATTACCTCCCAATAAAACTGCTGCATCCATATTCCCTTTGGATGCCTCTTGCATACAAGCCATCGTATCCAAACCACGCTGTTTAGGGAGCTCCACTCTAAATACAGACTCTATCTGTCCAATAATGTCTTTGGTAAGAACGGGTTTCACGCCAATGGTTCCAATACCTTGAACATTTGAATGTCCGCGCAGTGGTAGCAATCCTGCACCTTTGCGCCCAATCATTCCACGTAGGAGAGCTAGATTGGAGATATACTCGATATTCTGCGTCCCATGGAGGTGATGCGTCATTCCCATCCCCCACGAAAACACCGTATTCTTAGACGCTATATATAAATTTGCTGCTGCTTCTATTTCCGATTTTGAAACTCCGCACCTTTTCAGCAGCTCGTCCCATGAACTATTTTGAATATCAGTTAGAAATTCTTCAAATCCATTCGTGTACTTATTTATGAATGTGTGATCCTGAGCATTGGATTCAATTATGACTTTTGCCAGTGCTTTAAATAACGATATGTCTTCACCAATTTTAGGTTGGATGTATGCAGAAGCGATCTCACTGCCGCCAGATAGAAGTGATTTAGGGCTCTTGGGAATAGCGAATTTTACTAAGCCAGGTTCTTTTGCCGGATTGATGACTATGACTTGGCCACCACGCTCTCGGCAGGCTTTCAACTGATGTATGAAGCGCGGATGGTTGGACGAAGGGTTAGCCCCTATCACAAAGATGGTGTCTGCTAGCTTTAGATCATCAAACTCAACAGTTGCAGTTCCGGTACCTATCGTTTTGCTCAACGCTTCCCCAGTGGCCTGATGACAGTAGTAAGAGCAATTTGTAACGTTATTAGTGCCGTATAAACGTGCAAACAATTGAAAAATAAAGCCTGCTTCGTTTGAAGAACGACCAGAAGCATAGAAAAAACTGCGTTCTGGCTTTATAGCAGCCAACCTATCAACAGCGATTTGCATGGCTTCATCCCAGCTTATTGGCGTGTATTTATCAGCGCCAGCTAGTTTGTGAATTGGGAAACCTAATCTTCCTAATTTTTCGATATTCTTTGGAGGGAGTTCTTCTAGTTCGCAAAGAAGATGTCTGAAGACTTCAACGGGGATTGCCGGCTGGATGTCTGTTGATTGTGCCTGAACGCTTTTATTGCAAACTGATGGAAATTCCCCTGCTTCGTTTGTCATTCCTCCCAACTGCCCGCCCATACCAAAGGCACAGGCTTTACAGGTGTTTTTCGACTTTAGCGCTTTGGCGGCCTCCGCAATACCAATGCGACGCACTGTATTTAGCGTATAAAGTACTTTCTTTGCACCGCCGCCAATAGGTTGTGGACTCATAATGCACCCGCCTCAATCATCTTTTATATATTATCGACTGTGGAGACGCTGTTGCAAAAGATCAATTGCCCACACCGAGTTTATAATCAAAAGTGTGGGCATATATTTTTAGATAGTTTTAGATATGCAAGGCATGACCGAGCGCCCCCAGTGCAGCCTCCTGCAATGCCTCTCCACGCGTTGGATGAGCCTGAATTATCATTGCAAGATCTTCTAGAGTTGATGCCATTTCTATGGCTATTGAAAACGAAGCTGCCATTTCAGAAATTTCAGCTCCCACACCATGTATACCTAAAACTTCGTGGTTATCTTTGCGTGCAATCACAAGTACAAAACCATCTTCACGTTCAGTAGACATTGCCCTGCCAGAGGCTGCGAATGGAAACTTGCCTTTTACAACCTCTATTCCAGCATTTTTTGCTTCAGACAAACTCATCCCAACCGAAACTATTTCTGGATCCGTAAAGCAGACAGCCGGAATACTCTTCTTGTCCCAGATACGTTTGTGTCCTGCCACTATCTCTGCAACCATTTCTCCTTGTGCCATCGCGCGGTGAGCAAGCATTGGCTCACCTGTCACATCACCTATAGCATAAAGGTCTCTCATCGATGTCTGACATCTTTTATCAATTTTCAAGAAAGGGCCTGCCATATCCAGAGAAAGACTCTCTAATCCGAAGCCGGACACCGAAGCTTTGCGCCCTACCGTTACAAGGACTTTATCTGCTGGTATTTTTAACTCTTCACCATTAACATCTGCAAGCAAGGATTTACCATCTTTAGACATTCCGAGCGCCTTAGCGCCTAGGTGCAATGTCATATTCAATTCGTTCAGGCGTTTTTCAACAGGTTTACTCAAGTCACGGTCATATTGTGGCAGGATGTGATCTGCAGCTTCTACTATTGTGACTTTGGAACCCAATTTGGCAAATGCCATACCTAGCTCCAAACCAATATAACCGCCTCCAACGACAGCTAAACGTTTTGGGACTTTACGTAGTTCTAATGCTTCTGTTGATCCACACACTTTTCCACCAAAAGGTAAAAATGGTAGTTCTACAGCTGACGATCCGGTTGCGACGACTACATTCTCAGCATAAATTCTCACTACACCGTCTGGCGTTGTTACATCGACCGTTTTACCGTCAACGAAATTAGCACGCCCTTGGATGTGCTGTACCCCTGCCTTCTTTAGAAGTCCGGCAACACCGCCAGTTAATCGACTTACAATTCCATCTTTCCAATCTATCGTTTTAGAAAAATCCAGTGATGGCTCACTAACCGATATTCCCAGAACATTCTCGCGGGTAAAATGCGTAGCTTTTTCAAATTCATTTGCAGCATGAATGATTGCTTTTGATGGGATACACCCAACATTCAAACACGTGCCTCCGGGAGCTTTTTCCTCGATAACTATAGTATCGACACCCAATTGACCGGCGCGTATTGCGCAAACATATCCACCCGGCCCCGCACCTATGACGAGCAATTTACAGTTTTTCTTAGCCATGCCTTAGCTCCCCATGAAAATTAGCGCTGGAGTTTCCAACAGGTTTTTTACGCGTTGAACAAACACGGCTGCATCCCAGCCATCAATGATACGGTGATCAAAGCTCGATGACAGGTTCATCATTTTTCGAGGCACAAATTCAGAACCATCCCAATGCGGACGGACAACCATTTTATTTACACCAACAATGGCCACTTCTGGATGATTAATAATAGGCGTTGTAGCGATCGCGCCTAGAGGGCCAAGCGATGTAATTGTTATGGTTGATCCACTCAACTCTTCGCGCTTTGCTGTACCGTCCCGCGCAGCGGCAGAAAGGCGTGCTAACTCATTGGCACTGTCCCAAACAGTCATTGCTTCTGCATTCCTAAGTACAGGAACAATCAACCCGTTGTCAGTCATCGTTGCAATACCTGCGTGAACGCCATTGAAACGACGTACAAAACCATCATCATAATAGTGCGCGTTCATTTCAGGGTGGTCTTCCACAGCCTTAACAACCGCCGCAAGTATGAATGGTAGAACAGTAAGCTTTGGTTTGTCGCTACGATTGTCATTCAGCTTTGCGCGCAAATCTTCCACTGCTGAGACATCTACCTCTTCAACAATAGTAATATGCGGAATACGCTCATTAGCGAGGGACATTTTTTCAGCAATCTTCTTACGAAGACCATTGATTTTGATGTCAGTTTCACCCGAGCGAGCTATGCCAGATACACGCCCTGTACTATGAGATTTTTGTCCCACGGGGTTTTCAAAAACATTATCTAGGTCTGCATGCGTGATACGTCCAGACGGACCAGAACCAATAACCTGACGCAAATCAATGCCGGCTTCAATTGCACGGTGGCGCACGGCAGGCGATGCGAGTGGTGCTTGTCCTCTTGCGCGAGGCGTTCCTATACTTGCTGAAGGGGTTGGAGCTGGTGCCCTATTTGAAGGCGCTTTACTCTCAACGGCCTTAGCAACGGGTGCAGGCTCAACCTTTATCGATTTAGCGGGCGCAGGTGTTGCAGGCGTATTATTGGCTTCTGCTATTTGAACATCATCACTTGTTTCTATGCGAACAAGATCTGCACCAACAGCGAGAGTTTCGCCAACTTCCGTTGCAAGCCAGACAATAGTACCAGGACATAGTGATGGAATTTCAACAGTTGCTTTATCTGTTAATACGGCTGCGATGACATCATCTTCACGGACTTCATCACCGACTTTCACATGCCATTCTACGATCTCAACCTCGGTAACACCCTCACCGACATCTGGAAGTTTTATTGCTATTGTTTTCATTTTACTCTTCCATCACTTTCTCAAGGGCGCGGCGGATACGTTTGGGGCCAGGGAAATAATCCCACTCCTGAGCGTGTGGGTAAGGTGCATCCCACCCGGTAACGCGCATGACAGGGGATTCTAAGTGATAGAAGCAAGCTTCTTGTACTTCAGATATGAGCTCAGCTCCAAAACCTGATGTTCGCGTACCTTCATGAACAACGACGCACCGACGTGTTTTCTTTACAGATTCGACAATGGTATCTAAGTCCAATGGTAGAAGCGTTCGCAGATCTATAATTTCTGCATCTATTCCAGACTCATTTACCGCCGCTTCTGCAACATACACCATCGTTCCATAAGCTAGAATGGTGACTTCTGAGCCTTCACGATAGATTGATGCTTTCCCTAGAGGGGTTTTGTAATAACCGTCTGGCACTTCCCCCAACGGATGTGATGCCCAACCTATTGATTGGGCTTCATGATGTCCGTCAAAAGGACCATTATAAATACGTTTTGGTTCCAGAAATATCACTGGGTCGGGATCTTCTATCGCAGCAATTAGCAAGCCTTTTGCATCTACAGGTGATGAAGGTTGCACGACCTTCAGCCCGGAAACGTGCGTAAATATAGCCTCTGGGCTTTGGCTATGCGTTTGCCCACCAAATATCCCGCCGCCTGTCGGCATACGTATTACCATTGGACACGTAAACTGCCCTGCTGAACGATGACGTAGACGCGCAGCTTCTTGCGAAATTTGGTCAAACGCGGGAAATACATAATCAGCAAACTGCACTTCTACACATGGACGCATGCCTTGCGCAGCCATGCCGACCCCCATGCCAACAATCGCGCTCTCATTGATGGGCGTATCAAACACACGTTCATTGCCGTATTTTTTTTGAAGACCGGCGGTGCAACGAAAAACACCGCCAAAATATCCTACATCTTCGCCCATCACTATTACATTGGGGTCTTTATCAAGCATTACATCCATTGCTGAACGAACAGCTTCAATCATTGTCATACGCGACATATTAAGCTCCCATTTCTTGACGTTGACGACGCAAATGCTCAGGCATTTCTTCGTAAACGCCTTGGAAAATAGCTGTTGGAGAGAGCATTTGTGGGGATAGGAATGTTCCTAATGCTTCACTGGCTTTTTGATATCCGATAACTTCGTCCATAATTTCGGCTTCACCTTGCTTATGGCGGTCCTCAGACCATTTCCCGCGTAAGATGAGATGCTTCTTTAATCTTTCTACCGGATCACCCAATGGCCAAGCTTCTGCTTCATCTTTAGGTCTGTACACTGATGCATCATCAGATGTGGAGTGAGCAGCAACACGGTATGTAAGCCACTCAATAGCAACCGGACCGTGACCAGAGCGCGCACGTGCAGTTGCCCACTTTGTCGCTGCCATAACTGCTAAAAAGTCGTTTCCATCGACACGAATAGATGTGATGCCGTAACCTACTCCACGACTGGCAAACGTTGAGGCTGAACCACCAGCCGTACCTGAAAAACTAGAGATGGCCCATTGATTGTTGACTACATTTAGAACAACAGGAGGCTTGTAAACAGCGGCTGTTACCATAGCTGAATGGTAATCACTTGCGGCGGTCGCGCCATCGCCAATCCATGCTGCTGCAATATTATCATGGCCTGTTAATGCTGACGCCATAGCCCAGCCGACTGCTTGCACGTATTGCGTTCCGAGGTTCCCTGAGATTGTGAAAAAACCATAGTCACGTGCAGAATGAAGCGTAGGTAATTGGCGACCGCTCAATGGGTCATTTTCGTTCTGGTAAAACTGACCAAAGAGCATTTCGAGCGGATAATCAGCTGCGATTAGCAATGATTGCTGACGGTATGTAGGGAAGTTCATGTCGCCTTTGACGAGCTGACGTTGAAACGCACATCCTATCGCCTCCTCGCCTGTGCACTGGAGGTAGAAGGTCGTTTTGCCCTGACGTTGAGCGTTTAGCATGCGCTTATCTATTGCACGCATTTTCAGCATATCCCGCAACCCTTGAAGGAGAGCATCATCCAAGCCCTCTTCCCCAAGGTAATCAGCCCAAGGACCGACAGCATTGCCTTCATCATCCAGCACACGGATAAGTCCGTTTGCATATGGCCGTGAGTCTTCAGCGCTCATATCCAGTGGAGGTACGGGCAACAAGCCTGGTTTAGGTATCTTTAACTGAGAGAAGTCTGGTGCTTCACCCGGGCGCGCAGATGGCTGCGGGAAATTGAGTTTAATCGTCATGTTGCACGTTTCCTCCTTACAAGAGCGGAAAACGGCACCACTTAGAGACTTTCCTCATGTCCGCTCTTCCGCATTTATTGTGCTTAGCGCTTCGTCTCCGCGAAACATTCCTTCACACAACAACTTATTTAGAGGCATTATACACTAATCAAATAGCAATTACCAACACAATATTGCAAATCATAACCAATATGAGCAGATATTTCCTACCTCAGAAACGAATCATAGAAAATAATGCTGCGGCGCTTACTGATTGCGGTTTAAATTGTCCCTTGGATAAGCTTCATGATACCTGAGAAGTCCATATCATCCTTTTTAGCAGCTTCCATGAGCGCATATAAAGCTTCTGCTTGCGCTCCTAACGGCGTTGAAGCTTTGGCGGCATGAGCAGCCTCTTGAGCTAAACGCAAATCTTTCAACATCATAGCTGCGGCGAAACCGGGTTTATACTCTCTGTTTGAGGGCGCAGATTCTACAGGTCCAGGGGCAGGACAATAGGATGTCATCGACCAATTTTGTCCTGAGGCAGTAGAAGAGATATCAAAGAAGGTTTGCGCATCTAAGCCTAACTTTTCTGCTAGGTTGAACGCTTCACACGTTCCTATCATATGAATACCTAGAAGCATATTATTGCAGATTTTCGCAACTTGACCATTTCCAGCAGCGCCCGCATGAAAAATATTCTTCCCCATAACGTCCAGAAATACCTTAGCTTTTTCATATGCAATAGCGGTTCCGCCAACCATAAAAGTAAGTGTTCCTGCTTGAGCTGCCGCTGTTCCGCCAGAAACTGGTGCGTCTACAAATAGCTGCCCCCTGGCTTCTAGGGTTTTGCCGACCTCTCTTGCTGAATCGACATCTATCGTAGAGCAATCGATATTCAGTACGCCCGCTTTAAATGAGTCTGGCAGCCCCTGCTCTGATGTGTACACGCTACGCACGTGCTTGCCCGAAGGTAGCATGGTGATAATGGCGTCCACACCACTTCCATCAAAGGTGCGAAGGTCCTGAACACTATAAGCTCCAGCATTGACAAGTTTCTCAACCGCCGCCTCGGATAAATCAAACACATGGACCTTATGTCCAGCTCCAACAAGATTGTTGGCCATGGGGCCACCCATATTGCCAAGCCCAATAAATAATATTTCAGCCATGGTTTGATCTCCCGATTTTTTATATTTTATTTTTAACTAAACTTAGTTTTGGCTCTCTCGCATCAACTCACGCGCTACGATCAAGCGCATGATCTCGTTAGTGCCTTCTAGGATTTGATTGACACGGACATCCCGCAACATGCGCTCAAGTGGATAGTCTCTCAAATAGCCATATCCACCATGCAATTGAAGCGCATCGTTTACGACTGCAAACCCAGCATCGGTGACAAACCTTTTCGCCATTGCACAGAATTTTGTGGCATCTGGGGTTTTCTGATCAAGTTTCCATGCAGCTTGGTACAACATGGCGCGGGCGGCTTCCAATTCGATAGCCATATCAGCTAACTTAAATTGTATTGTCTGCTGCTGATTCAGGGCTTTGCCGAAAGCTTTACGCTCAGCTGTATAATCCATAGCCGCTTTATGCGCCGCACTAGCCGTACCCAACGAGCAAGCTGATATATTGAGACGCCCACCATCAAGCCCTTTCATAGCAAAAGTGAACCCCTGACCTTCTTCGCCCAAGAGATTAGCCGCAGGTACACGACAATTATCAAACGATACAACTGCAGTTGGTTGAGAATTCCATCCCATTTTGCGCTCGTTAGCACCGAATGAAAGACCGTCAGTCCCTTTCTCAACAACGATAGCGGAAATACCTTTAGGGCCGGCCTCACCTGTTCGCACCATGACGACATAAACGTCTGACACTCCGGCACCAGATATAAACGCTTTAGACCCGTTTAGAATGTAAGAATCCCCGTCTCGAGCAGCACTTGTGCGTAAAGCAGCAGCGTCAGATCCAGACCCTGGCTCTGTGAGACAGTAACTGGCTATTTTCGTTCCACTCGTGAGTTGAGGACAATATTTTTGGCGCAGGTCTTCTGAGCCGAAACTATCAATCATCCATGAACACATGTTGTGAATAGAGATAAAGGCGGCGGTTGAAGTACATCCAGAAGATAGTGCTTCAAATATCAATGCAGCATCTAAACGTCCCAATCCGGAACCACCAACATCGTCACGGGTATAAATCCCTAGAAGACCTAAATCCGCCGTCGATTTTATAACATCGATAGGAAAGTGTTTCTTTTCATCCCATTCTTCTGCATGAGGTGCCAATTGCTCTTCAGCAAATCGACGCGCCATATCTTGGATCATTTTCTGATCTTCGTTCAATGAAAAATCCATTTCGCACTTCCCCGTATTATTTTATCTATCTTTGAAATCGGCAGCGCGTTTTTCTACAAACGCGTTCATGCCCTCTTTCTGGTCTTCTGTACTAAACAATGCTTGGAATAATCGACGTTCAAAACGAACACCTTCGGTTGTTGATAGCTCCAATGAGGCAGCAACCATTTCCTTACATGCAAGAATTGAAGGTATTGAGTAAGAAGCGATAGCTTCAGCAGCTTCTGCAACAATCGCTTCCAATTGGTCCGCCGGCACGACACGACTAACAAGCCCTATTCTGTCTGCCTCTTCAGCGCCAATCATACGCCCCGTAAGCACGAGGTCCATTGCTTTTGCTTTGCCAACTGCTTTGGTCAAGCGTTGAGACCCGCCCATGCCCGGCGTCACGCCAAGTTTGATTTCCGGCTGCCCGAACTTAGCTTTATCAGATGCAATAATGATATCGCACATCATAGCAAGCTCACACCCGCCGCCCAGCGCGAAACCGTTTACTGCAGCAATGACAGGTTTGCGAGCAGCGGCAAAGCGATCCCATTTTGCAAAATAATCATCAAGATACATAGAAACAAAGCTATGTTTCTCCATCTCTTTAATATCTGCACCTGCAGCAAAGGCCCGACCGGCACCAGTGATTACACTAACAGCAATATCAGGGTCACGATCTAAATCGGCAATTAAACTAGCAAGCTCCGTCATAACTTCAGCGTTCAGTGCGTTTAAGCTATCTGGACGATTTAAGGTTATGTAGGCGACGCGGTTCTTTTTATTTAAAAGGAGTGTGTTGAAAGCTGTCATAATGCTCTACTTCATTGTTGGAATAACAAACTCGGAACTGAGGACATCATCTGGCCAGCGCTGCGTAACAGTTTTCACTTTTGTCCAGAATTTAACGCCTTCAGGCCCATGCTGGTTTGTGTCACCAAAGGATGAACGCTTCCATCCACCAAATGTGTGATAGGCTAATGGTACAGGAATTGGGACATTTATACCAACCATACCTACCTGAACGCGACTCGCGAAATCACGTGCAGCTGCACCGTTTCGCGTAAAGATACATACACCATTTCCATATTGATGGTCTGACGGTAGAGCGATAGCTTCATCTAAATTGTCAGCACGTACTATTTGTAGAACAGGACCGAAAATCTCTTCCTTATAGGATGTATGAGATGGCTTCGCATTATCCAGCAGCGTTCCTCCCATGAAGAAGCCATCTTCATGCCCCTCAAGTACAAAATCGCGCCCATCAACAATCAGGTCTTGCCCTTCATCGATAGCCATTTGAATGTAATCTGCAACGCGCTTTTTATGTGCGGCGGTAACCATCGGCCCAAGGTCCGCAGTTTCGCTTAGTGAAGGTCCAATATTTAAAGCCTTCACACGCGGGATAAGCATCTCAATAAGTTTGTCAGCGGTTTCAGTTCCTACCGGAACAACAACTGGTGTTGCCATGCAGCGTTCTCCAGCTGATCCATAGGCTGAACCAATTAATTGGTTTACGACATTATCCATGTCCGCATCAGGCATTACGATCATATGGTTTTTTGCGCCGCCAAAACATTGAACACGCTTATTGTGAGCCGCGCCATTTGAATAAATATATTGAGCAATATCTGATGAACCAACAAAGCTTAGCGCCTCAACACGAGGATCCTCAATCAGAGTATCAACTGCTTCTTTATCCCCGTTCACGACATTGAGAACGCCAGCCGGTGCCCCTGCTTCCATCATCAATTCTGCTAAACGCAAAGGAACAGAAGGGTCTCTTTCAGACGGTTTGTTAACGAAAGTATTTCCACATGCAATCGCCACTCCGAACATCCACATTGGAATCATCGCAGGAAAATTAAATGGAGTAATACCGGCACACACACCCAATGGTTGGCGCATAGAATATAAATCAATGCCTGGGCCTGCGCCTTCTGTATATTCCCCCTTCTGCAAGTGCGGAATACCACAGGCGAACTCAATTACATCTAACCCGCGTTGAACATCTCCACGCGCGTCTGGCAGGGTTTTACCATGTTCAGACGAGAGCATTTTCGCAAGATTTTCCATATCCTTTTCAACTAAGGATTTAAAATTAAACATCACACGCGCACGCCGTTGTGGATTTACTCGTGACCATTCCGGAAATGCTTTAGCAGCAGCATCAATCGCTAAAGTAACATCCGAGCGATTGGCCAAAACAGTTTGCGCCTGAACCTGACCTGTTGTTGGATTGAAAACATCATGTCGACGCTTCGACTCGCCAATAGTACGAGTGCCATCTATAAAATGTCCTAAAATGTTCATCTTCACCTCCGCTCCCTATAAATGCTCAGCAATTCTCTTGTTGCTTAGTTTATTTTGCTGCATTTTTTAAATTTAAGAGAATTATAAACCACCACAACCCAAATTGAAACACATTATTTTCTCCCAATGATAAGCAGGCAATATTTATTACCAAATGTGCGCGCATTTAAATGCCAACTATTAGAAGCATTATGCATTCTTCTTTTGGGAGTATTCTGCATCACCGAGGTAGAACAAGATATTCGGCAAAGTTCCCGCAATGATCAATTTGCGAAATTTAGGTTTATCTATAGCTGCATCATCCCGTACACAGAACAATATCTCAATATCCGCACAAATTAGGGCCTAGTTTGATGCCAAACTCTACAAATTATAATGTGCGGTGCCTCAAATAGGTTATAATATAGAAATCTTTTCTTCTGCTTTCATAGAACGCCTTGCCGTTTATACAAAGACCTGCCATCAATCGTTTATCGATAAATTTGAGACAAGGAATGCCTGATGCGCAGAACTACTCTTACGGCACTCGCGACCATTATGATGCTCGCAGCTTGCCAGCCCAACTCTACCACAACAGAAGCAAACCCAACACCAACAGAAACACAGATAACGGCCGATGAAATTGAAGCAGAGACGGCGCGTCTGAATACTTGGTTTGACGCTAAATTTGAAGAAGAGCTTGCATTCAGCCCGATCGCGCAAACATTTTTAGGCCGCAATACAGATCAAGATAAAATAGACGATATGTCTGTTGAAGCTGAAGAAAAGCAGCTTGACTGGCAACGTGCAAAAGATGCTGAAATGAAGGCGTCTTTCGACTATGATAAACTCACACCAGAAGCCAAGACCTCTTGGGACATTGCTGTTTTCCAGCTCGAACAAGCAGAAGCATCTGCAAAATACCGCACTAACGGCTATGTGTTTGAACAAATGCGCGCTGTTCAGAGCTTTTTCCCGCAGCTCCTTATCGCATTTCATGTCGTTGAAGATGGCGAAGACATGGACAACTACCTAAACCGTATTAAAGAAGGTAGTCGCGGCTTGGAGCAACTTATTGTTCGCTCCAAAGAGAATGCGGCCACAGGCGTACGACCACCCTATTTCGCTTTTGAAGCTGTAATCACTGAAGCAACTAGCCTTATTTCTGGTGCCCCTTTTGAGGACGTAGAAAACGACAACGCAGTGTGGGCAGATGCGAAGACCAAAATAGCTAAATTGCTTGAGGACGGAAAAATTGACCAGGAGAAAGCTGATCAGCTGACTGCGGATATCAAGACAGCCCTTCTAGAACAATGGAAAACCGCCTACGAGAATCTGATTGCTTGGCAAAAAGAAGATCAAGTCAACGCCCCAAAGACCGCCCAAGGCGTAAGTGCGTTGCCTAATGGTGTTGACTACTACAATGAGCGCCTCGCCAACCAAACAACGACAAACCTGACGGCTGACGAAATCCATGAAATAGGCTTAAAAGAAGTTGCTCGCCTACGTAGTGAAATGGAAGCGGTAAAAGTTGAATTTGGTTTTGAAGGAAGTCTTCCAGAATTTTTTGCATTCTTGAGAGATACAAAAGATGATGAGCGCTTGTATTACCCCAATACCGATGAAGGACGCCAAGGCTATATTGACGACGCCACAGCAGCCATCAACAAAATCAAAACTGAACTACCAAATTATTTCGGCATCCTTCCAAAAGCTGATCTAGAAGTGCGCCGCGTAGAGCCTTTCCGCGAACAGGATGGCGCTGCACAACATTACTTCTCAGGAACGCCAGATGGCTCACGCCCAGGGATATATTACGCTCACTTATCTGACATGTCGGCAATGCCTAAACGCGAACTTGAAGTGATAGCATATCATGAAGGGCTTCCTGGCCACCACATGCAGATATCGATCGCACAAGAATTGGAAGGCATTCCCACTTTCCGTACTCAAGCTGGCTTTACTGCTTACGCTGAAGGATGGGGATTGTATTCAGAGTGGTTGGCGAAACAAATGCCAGGAACTTATGAGGACCCATTATCTGAGTTTGGCCGTCTTGGATCAGAAATTTGGAGAGCGATCCGGCTAGTTGTAGATACTGGACTGCATTCTAAAGGATGGACCGAAGACCAAGCTGTGAAGTATTTCCAAGAAAACTCAGCTATTACTAACGAGCAAGCACGGTCTGAAGTGAGACGCTATATGGTGCTTCCCGGCCAAGCCACGAGCTACAAAATTGGAATGCTGAAAATTCAGGAACTACGTGCAAACGCAGAAGCAGAGCTCGGAGAAAAGTTCGATATTCGCGCTTTCCACGACACAGTATTGGGTGGTGGCTCCCTACCACTCACTGTTTTAGAGCGCCGCGTAAATGATTGGATTGAAACAGTCAAAGCAGAATAATTTCAAAATACTTTAGATAAAAGCCCCAGTCTACGGATTGGGGCTTTTTTTTGTAACTAAATCATTCTCATGATGACCTAAATTTTTCTTAGAGCTTTAAGGATTTAAACCTTCTATAAACGAGTTCAAACGCAATCCTTATGCGGGACTCACTTCAGTTTTACGATGTGAAACCTACGCTCAAAGATTGGTGGTTATATTATCACCCTGATAGGATGTTAAAATGACGAAAAACGCTTCCAGCACTACTCAAATTGCTAAAATTATAGCGAAAGAACTCAATGTTGCAGATTCTCAAGTTTTAGCGACAATCAATCTACTGGAAGAAGGTTCAACCGTCCCTTTCATAGCGCGTTACAGAAAGGAAGTAACGGGAGGCTTAGATGACATTCAATTGCGTAGTCTCGCAGAGCGATTGACCTACCTCACCGAATTAAATGACAGACGCTCAACAATTTTAAAATCCATCAAAGATCAAGATAAACTTACGCCGTCTTTAGAAAAGCAAATCTTAGCAACGGAAACAAAGGTTGAACTTGAGGACCTTTACATGCCGTTTAAACCCAAACGACGCACCAAAGCGTCGATTGCCCGTGAAGCTGGATTAGAGCCTCTTGCAGATATGTTGCTCGCAAACCCGTCACTTGTACCAACCAAAGAAGCACTCGCTTTTGTTTCCAACGACAATGGCATCACTGACCTCAACGCAGCTCTTGAAGGCGCACGCAACATTCTAATCGAACGTATAGTGGAAACACCGTCCGTTGTTGGCCCTGTACGTGAAAAAGTTTGGTCTACCGGTAAACTAGGGTCTAAATTGGTAAAAGGCAAAGAAAAGGAAGGCGCAAAATTTTCTGACTACTTTGACTTTGACGAATCCATCCATGAAATGCCTTCCCACCGTGCTTTGGCTTTATTACGCGGCCAAAAGGAAGGTGTATTGAAAATCAACCTAGAAGTACCGTCCGCTCCAAATCGTCCCCACCCAATCGTAGGAATGGTTATGCGAGAATTTGGCATCTCCAATAAAGGGCGTGCAGCGGATGCATGGATGTCTGATACAGCTGAACAAGCTTGGAAGAGTAAGTTGTCAACATCCAGTGCCAATGATTCTATCTCTCGCTTGAAGGAAAAAGCAGACGCTGAAGCAATTCGCATTTTTTCACGAAACGCTCGTGACCTTCTTCTTGCTGCGCCAGCAGGTGCTCGTGTTGTGATGGGAATTGACCCTGGCATAAGAACCGGTTGCAAGATAGCAATCATAGACGGCACTGGAAAATTGCTAGACACGGATACCATTTACCCACACGAGCCACGTAAGGATTGGCAAGGTTCACTTACTACACTCGCAAAACTAGCTAAAAAACACAAAGTCGAGCTTGTGAGTGTTGGAAATGGAACAGCCAGCCGTGAAACAGATAAACTTGTGGCAGAACTCTCCAGCAAAATGCCCGAACTCAAATTGACTAGGGTAATTGTATCAGAAGCGGGTGCATCAATTTATTCTGCTTCTGAACTCGCGTCCAAGGAATTCCCAAATCTGGATGTGAGCATTCGCGGAGCTGTCTCGATAGCACGACGCCTTCAGGACCCGCTCGCTGAACTCGTAAAAATAGACCCCAAAGCTATCGGAGTTGGTCAATACCAGCACGACGTAGACCAAAGCGCCCTCGCGCGTTCGCTTGATGCGGTTGTCGAGGATTGTGTGAACGCTGTTGGAGTAGACGTGAATATGGCTTCCGCACCGTTGTTGGCACGCATATCAGGCCTAACCCCTGCACTTGCGAGCAATATCGTAGCATTTCGCGATGAAAATGGTCCATTTAAAGCGCGGACTGCACTTAAGAAAGTTCCGCGCATGGGACCTAAGGCATTTGAACAGGCCGCAGGTTTTT
Source organism: uncultured Hyphomonadaceae bacterium (assembly GCA_964351655.1). Classification (GTDB taxonomy): domain Bacteria; phylum Pseudomonadota; class Alphaproteobacteria; order Caulobacterales; family Hyphomonadaceae; genus Hirschia. The sequence goes on from CAYGPD010000002.1 coordinate 147,535, forward strand.
TAAAAATCGTCAACGGTAGCAACCCACTAGATGCATCGGCAGTGCACCCAGAAGCTTATCCACTTGTAAAGCAAATTGCCGAGAAAACCGGTAGAAGCGTTCAGAGCCTCATCGGTGACAAGGCATTTTTATCTAAACTAAATCCAAAAGACTTTGCTAACGCAACGTTCGGTATTCCAACAGTGAAAGATGTATTAGCTGAACTTGAAAAACCAGGTCGGGACCCTCGCCCGGAGTTTAAAACAGCGACACTTCAAGAAGGCGTGGAAGAAATATCAGACCTAAAAGTTGGGATGAAACTTGAAGGTACAGTCACAAATGTTACAGCATTTGGAGCTTTTGTGGACGTGGGGGTCCATCAGGACGGTTTAGTACATATTTCGCAACTCGCAGATACTTTTGTTAAAGATCCGCACGAAATTGTAAAAGCTGGAGATGTTGTAAGTGTTGTAGTAACTGATGTGGATATCCCCCGGAAACGCATCGCATTAACGATGAAATCACACTCTGGAGAGACCCAACATTCGCGGCGGGCATAACTACATTGAGCGGGGCTTTTATTTAGCCCCGCATTACTTTGTACAGCTAATATTTATACTTAAATATACTTATTTATGAGCGCTATAAATTTATCACTTGATATGTCGTCTTTAGACATTGAAGCGGTTAATGAGCGATCTATTTCCTGCGAACCGATATTGTGCGGAATCTCTCCTGAGAATAGCACGAGCGGGCCATTATAAACTGTCCTCAATTCTTCAATAGAATACCTAAAATCGAAGTGTGGAGGCAATAAATTATCCAACAACACAATATTGGGACGTTTTTGGTCTATTTTAATGAGCGCAACCTCTAAATTGGGTGCGTGATCAATGACTATTTCTGTTAAGCTGGCTTTAGAAACATATGCTTCCACAAGCTTTGATACATTTGCATGGTCATCAATGACAAGGATGCTTGCGTTGGCTACAGTTTTATTTTTAGTCAATTGAGACGTCATAGGAAATTGCAATTCACTTTGGTGGGGCTTTAAAGTGTAGGTCGTGTATACTTTTAGTCTATATTTGGAAGCTTTACTTCTTGTAACCAGAAATCACGCAAAAACACTGCTATTCGCTTATATCCATCAATGGAGTCAGGCTTAACCATGTATGCGTTGGCGTGCCGTCTATAAGATTCTGAAATATCGGAATCATCATCAGAAGTTGATAATACGATTGCCGGTATATTTTTTAATTTCTCATCTGACTTTAACGTTTCCAATAGCCCGCGACCACCCATCCCAGGCATGTTCAAATCTGTTACAATAATTTTAGGCGTGCTTCCTTTACTCAAAGCCTCGAGAGCACTTTCAGCATCTTGTACAATTTCAACATCTAAATCGGGATCCACTTGCTTTAGCGCACGTATGATGAATTTACGATCTTTAATATCATCCTCTACGAGCAATATCCCCACTTGGTTTGGCATAAAACGTATCTCCCGCCTAATTAATAGCTAAATGACAAAACGAAACGTGCCCCATCTTGATAGCTAGAGTCTAGATACAAATCACCCTCATGCAAAGCCATTATTTTTTTGCATAAAGCTAATCCAATTCCTGCCCCCTCAACATCATTGGAATGATGTAACCTTTTGAACGGTTCAAATATTTTCTTTTCAAACGCTGAAGGAATACCGACCCCATTATCCTCTACAATAATCATCTTTTTGCGCTCAAGCACATCCAACTTACTATAAATATTAATAATTAAGTTGCTTTTATTTCCGTATTTACACGCATTTACTATCAAGTTTTGAATAACCTGAACCATTAGGTCAAAGTTTACTTCATAATCAAATAAATTATCCAGTATAATTTCAGCATTGGCAGTATTTGCTTCTAGTGAAACTTGCTTTTGTGCTTGTTGAACAATGTCATTTAGGTTTGCAGGCTTACGTACAATTCGCTCACTATCTAGCTTGAAAAGATCATACAGGCTACGCACGATACCCCGCATGCGCTTTAAACCAGATTGCACTTCTTCCAAGTACTCCGCAGAGTCTCCAGGCAGCTCGACTCCATGCGACTGAAGTTCATCAGTAAACAATTCAGCAAACATCGCAGACTGACGCAAAGGTGCTTGTAGGTCGTGTGATGCTACAAAAGCAAAATCGGACAAACTTTCATTTAAGCGCGACAATTGTTGTTCCTTGCGCTTTATTTCCGTTATGTCAGTTCCTACAGCAAGAATAGTCCGATTGCCTTTATGATCCACCATTGGAATTTTATCTGTTGAGATCCACCCCTCTTCGCCATTTTCTGGCGCGTAGGATTCAACAATATTTCTTAAAGCCGTCCCCGAATCTAAGACAGCTTTGTCATCTATCAAATACTTTGCAGCAACGGAGGGAAACAAATCTTCTGTTTGTACACCTTCAACTTCTTGTGGATCTAACAGCCCCACTGATTTTACAGCTGCGATATTAGCGCGAAGAATTTTATTGTTGTCATCTTTGTACCAAATACGTGCAGGCACATTATCCAGCACCGTACGCAGCTCGTGATTCAAATCACCTAGCTTTTCAAGTGCCCCCTGCAATTCAATAGCATGCCCAATTCGGGAAGCTATAATTGTCAGCAATTCTAAGTCTGAGTTAGGAAATGGATTAACTCTAGCTTTGGGGCTTACAAAACTAATGGTTCCATTGAAAACTCCATTTACGAATATTGGAGCACCAATATAACTACCAAAATTATTCTTAGGCATACATGGATGACTAGCCCCTGCTGAATTTTGAATATCATCAAAAGCCATTGGGCGATGCTCCATAGCAATGATAGAGCAAATAGTGTCTTGAAGTTCTAGCTGTGTGCCAGCATGGACTTCATCCATATCTCCAATGTAGGCTCTAACGTAATACTTGTCTCCAACGATTTCTGAAATAAATCCGCTACTTGCACCGAAGTTCTGACTTCCCAATTCAAGCAAGCCTTCCAGATATCGGATCGGATCACTACCAGCTAAGGGAAGCATTTTTTTCAACTGAGACACAGTTTGTTCGAAATTCTTGCGATCAGTAATAGGTGTTGACGCTGTCGTTAAACCATCTTCACCACATGGCGACCCAACAACTCGAAACCAAGCATCGACAGCTTCGCCTTTATATCGTGACTCAATTGTAAAAGGAGTACCCGTATCCACAGATTCGATGTACAACTGATATATATCGCTATGCTGCATACCAGGAAAAGATTCTAGCAACCGGCAACCAACCACTTCTACTGGCTTCTTACCTGTTATCAATTCAAGAGAATCGTTAGCTCCCAAGATATCAAAATCAATTACCGATCCACTTTTATCTCTCACGGCCTCTAGCCTCAAAATAACAGCTTCACTGGCATTATAAATTGAGCGTGAGACTTCACTTTCTTCACGCGCTTTATCTGCAAGTTGAAATACCCGTTGACTTAAAGAATGGCTCTTTATCATCGACATAATTGTGGAAGCTAAACGCGCTAAACGCTTACGTTCTGCTACCCCAAAAACCTTTGCCTCATGACCAATTATACATAAGGTTCCCAGAGCGTGACCTTCATCAGTAATAAGGGGGGCACCAGCATAAAAGCGAATGTGTGGACTGCCAGTTACCAAGGGGTTGTTTGCAAACCGTTCATCTTTGGTCGCGTCTTCTACAACCATTACATCTGACGCCAATATTGCATGATGACAAAAAGCAACTTCTCGTTCTGTCTCCGAGACGCCTTCTAGTCCACAATTAGATTTAAACCATTGTCTATCTTCATCAACCAGAGACACGAGAGCTATAGGAACATCAAATAAATCTGAGGCCAATTGCGTTATGTTATTGTATTGCTCTTCTTGAGGGGTATCGAGAATATTTAATGAGAGAAGCGCCTGCAATCTTGCAAATTCTCTACTTATTTCATCCATTAGAGTGGCCCTTGTAGTATAAAGTACGCAATTTTACGTGCCAACCTTCTCATCTCCTGACAGGAGATCAGAATCGATTAATGTATCAATCTCACACAAAAGCTAACAAAAACCCCACTTTTATTAATGAGAACGTTACTTAAGACACCTGAGAGTAGCCCACGACTGCAATTTACCTTAGTATCGTAGATATCTCAACAAACGGCTTTTTCACTTTCGCAGTTGATGGAATTATCGCATCATCTGCAGGATGCCCAACAGTCAAAATCATAGTTGGTTTTTCATGTTCAGGACGGCCACACACACTATTCAAAAAACGCATAGGATTGGGCGTATGCGTAAGCATGCATAACCCTGCTTGGTGAAGCGAAGCTATTAACAGACCAGTCGCTATTCCAACACTCTCAGGTACATAGTAATTTTTGAATTTTGTACCGTCTTCAAAATATCCAAATCGCTGTGCAAACACGACGATTAACCAAGGTGCATCTTCCAAATGGGGCTTAGATTCGTTTGTTCCTATAGGTTCGAGAGCTTTTATCCACTCATCTCCGCCACCTCCGGCATAGAATGCCTTCTCTTCTTCTTCCGCTGCTGCCCTAATTTTCTTTTTTAATGCTTTGCTTGAAATCGCAACAAAATGCCACGGTTGATGATTTGCTCCCGAGGGTGCGGTACCTGCTGTTCTAATGGCATTCTCTATTACATCCTGAGGAACAGGAGTGGTTTTAAATTGCCTAACTGAATGCCGGCGCTTCATATTATAGTAGAAATCTTGTGTTCGAGATATCATCTCATCGTCAGAATATTGGAACCTATCAGGAAGCGGCACTGGCACATATTGCAGATCATGCTTTGTAAACATTCTTGTCAACTTTCTCAATTGATCACTAAGAGTCCAAAGTCTAGTCTTTTCAATTTAAGATATACAACTCTTACACATTTGAGCGCCTCACCTACCTTAATGAATGCTCATTCCATTTACCTATATCTAAACCATCAATCGTCCAACTTCCTATTCGATAACGAATAAGCCTTAAAGTTGGAAACCCAATTGCTGCTGTCATACGGCGGACTTGTCTATTTCGGCCTTCTGTTATTGTTAGCTCTAGCCAACTATCTGGAACAGTTTTGCGAAATCTTACAGGTGGATTTCTTGGCCACAAATTGGTTGGCTCTTCTATTATCCTTACCTTGCAGGGTGCCGTCTTTCCATCTTTCAACACTACCCCCCGCCGAAGGATCTCCAACTCTTCTTCACTTGGAATACCTTCAACCTGGGCCCAATAAACCTTTTCCATTTTGTACTTGGGACTACTAATACGATTTTGCAACTTGCCATCATCTGTAAGAACAAGAAGCCCTTCACTATCTCGATCTAAACGACCAGCGGCATACACGTGAGGTATATCTATAAACTCAGATAGTGTTTTTCGGCTCGTTTCAATAGTGCCAACGTCCGTAAACTGCGACAGAACATCAAAGGGCTTATTAAAGAGGATTAATTTAGACATTGTTTGATTTGCCACATTCTTCTAAAACTCAGCAAGTACATGTGCTAATTATTGAGCTCAGAAAAAGTTAGTCTACAGAAACCTTGCCGCGTTTATTAAAAGCAATTGCAACCTCTTTCATGCGTTTCCCAAATGCCGGTTCACACGCTGCGATATGATCAAAGCGTCTTCGCATTCTTGAAGCTATAGACGACTCACTTTTCGTACCCAATAAATCCCACATATTAAATCCAGCGATTTGCAGACAGCCTTGTACCGTTCTGCGTGACGTTACTACGCTGGAAACACTTCTTAGAGGCAAGGCAAAATACTTTTTATAGTGATCATGTCCCCCCGACAAATCATAGGTTTTCAAGCCCATATTATCCATATTCTCGATTGCTCTGTATAACAGCACAATGCCAGGAGCAGATTCGCTGAACTCTGGATCATATGCCGATATCCAAGGATGAAAATCGCATTTGGCTCTTACACCAAAGTGCCCAGCAACAAATCTTCCATCAATCCAAATCTCTGTTGAGAAACCACCAAATTGTGTCGATTCAGAATACGGCAACTCAATAAACGCATCTAACGCTTTTTTGCTAAAAGACGTTGATAAAATATCAACCAACCCGCTACGTCTAAATTGCGCACTCTTCCATTGATAGAGAAGCTTTAAGCTGGCGTCACTCGGCGGCCCATGTCGAAACTCTATATTGGCAAAATCTTTCTCCAACTTCCGGCTCAACCGCCGAAAGTTCTTATGCCGTTTGGGGTTCTCTTTGTATCGAAGTGCTAGGTATTCTGTAGCCGATATATCCTTCAGGTTTACAACATATGAATGTCCTGCATCAGCTAAAGTCGCGCCTACCAACGTGTTCTCAGCAATCACACTTGTACTTGCTCTATAGGAATGCCAACCACCTACCTCCAATATTTTATTAAAATCTATGGAATACCCGTCTGCAACAATTGGCCCCGAATAGTCATCAAATGGTGCACCAAGCGGACGAACAAGACCATTTGGTCGACTATGGCCACAAAACACCCCAACTAATTGAGTATCTGACTTAGCCAATACAACCCGAACGTCATCGCGTTTCATAGCAATTGTTTTGGCAAATTCAGGTGTCAGAAGTGCAGTAGAATATATAGGGTTCGCTAAACGAAGAGTTTCCCAGTCATCAAATTCGATTTCTGATAACTCACTCATCCGCTTTATCGAGTATGTAATCGATTTTAATGCCTTGTGTGTCATTCTGCGACTGCAAATTCTTGCAATTGTTTCACTTCCAATGTGTTTTTTTCTATCTCAAAAGTTATTGGTGTAATTTGTTTTTCAGTCGTTTTACGGAACAATTTAATTCCACGCGCAAGACACGCTTTTGACAGCAACCCAACTCCCCCCATTTTGGGCAATGAAGCTTCAATCCCCATTGAGCGTCGCATCACACCATTGGTGTAAAGAGCATTTGCCCGCAATAGAGCAGTTGGCGTCATATACTCACAGGATAGCGATACATTCATCATATCGCTGTTTTGTACGCGATGAGGGGCATTTTGAGGCCAAGTGATCGCATCACCAGGCTTCATTATAATTTTAGCGACGTTTTCTTCAAATCCATGCTGATATTCCATCTCTTCTTCCTGCTCGCGCAAAACAACTGCTTCTATTTGTTCAGCTGTCGCAAATGGAGCTTTGGCAGGATATAGAAATACTGTCTTCTCACCTCGAAGCTGAACAAGACATACCAAAGGAATATCGAGATGGTAGTGCACGTGAATATGAGGAGAAGAAATTAATACGCCAACGTCTTGCTTCAACGACCTGACTTTCGCCGCCACATCGAGCTCAGAGAACAAACGTTGTTTTATCTCTTCATATTCAGGAAGAAATTTATTTACCGCACGGAGATTCAACCAGATCCGTCCTTTTTTCACCGCACGTATTAATTCTGCACCAGACAACTCAGGTGCACGACCATGTATTGCCTTAACTTTGCCTTCTGCATGTTCAGGAAAAGCGTAAAGCCCTAACTTTTCTCTAGGGTATCTATCTAAAAGTTCAGCTAAACCATCATCCGAAAACTGACTATCTGTATGCCAGTCATGCTTTGCGCTAATGATTTCTTTTGAAAACTTTTCTGATGTATCTTTAGGCCAATCAAAGCGCATAATACTATCCCGTATCCATAATTAGCACATGCCATAGACGAAAATAGAGTTGTTCCCAACACTATTTCGCATACGCCAATATGCGAGTTCTGTGCCAAACAGAAGCGTTTTTTAGCCCCGTATCTATGAACGGTTGAAACTGATTTCTATTTCTTACTTCAATCAAACGTTTGATCTAATCATTTTCCGTCGTTTAGATTGCTGTGCGACTAAATTAGCGCTGTAATTTTGGGCGTTAATCTCATTTTGTTGCGCATTCACGCATCACCAAAACACTTTCTTCAATCCTGAACAGAGTTAGTTTTGACGAATACAGCGAATGAATGGCTCCTTTATCTCACGCAAGTCGCAGACGACGATGCATACGCATCAGCCCGATGCCGGGATTAGATGGAGCGAAGAAGCTGAACAAACTCTCATTTGTTTCAAGCCATCGGCTTTGAAATCAGTTTTCCCTTCTACCGTTATGCCTTCAGACACAAAACGGTACATCTTTTCCGAGATATTCATATGACAACGCGCCGTATAAACTGCCTCCTAACGACACTTCTTGTATCAACCCTATCTTCGCAAGCTTATGCGCAAGATACAAAAACAGAGGTATCTGAACCCAATACTATTGCACAAGCTTTAGAAGCTACTAAAGCTAACTTAGATTTCCGTATCAGGTATGAAGGTGTAGATCAGGATGGATTAGCTGAATCTGCAAACGCCTTAACCTATAGAATTCGTGCAGGTTTAGAAACTGGAAAATATAAAAACACTAGCTTTTTGATAGACTTCGATCACATTGAAGATATTGTAGATGATTTCAATTCCACAACAAATGGAAAATCTAACTATCCAGTCGTAGCTGATCCGAGCACAACTGAACTCAACAGAATTCAAATTACAAATACGTCACTTCCTGATACGCAAATCGTACTAGGTCGGCAGCGTATCATAATGGATGATTCCCGCTTTATCGGAAACGTAGGGTGGCGCCAGAATGAGCAAACTTTTGACGCTCTTCGCGTAACAAACTCCAGCCTTGGTAAATTGAAAATTGATGCTGCTTATATTACAGGTGTAAATCGTATCTTTGGAGAGGAAAGTGCTGCTGGAAAATGGACGGGGGACAGCTATGCATTCAATGCATCCCACCCAACCCCAATTGGTCAACTAACCGGCTTTGCATATCTTATAGATGCTGATGAAGCTGCCGTGGCGTCTTCACAAACTTACGGCGCACGCTTGGCAGGAGCAAAAGATTTAGGCAAAGGTAAGATTAGTTACGCCTTATCCTACGCTCAACAAGAAGATTTCGGCTCGTCAAACCTTAACTACTCTGCTGACTATTACTTTGTAGAAGCTGATTATGCCGTAAACGGATTTGTATTTGGCGGCGGTTATGAGATTTTAGGCGGCGATGATCAACGCGCTTTTAATACTCCTTTTGCAACGCTTCACAAATTTCAAGGATGGAACGACAAATTCTTGGTGACACCTAACAACGGGATAGAGGATTTATATGCTAAAATTGGATACAAATTTGGAGATTTAGCTCTCTTTAAAGGTGTCAATCTTCTTGGTTTTTACCATGATTATTCGGCAGAGACTGGATCTTTAGAATATGGATCAGAATTCAATATAGTTGCTTCAGCCAGCATAAATAAAAGTAAATTCACGCTTAAATATTCCAATTATAGTGCAGATGACTTTGCCACTGACACTTCTAAATTATGGGCCTCAATTGACTTCGCATTCTAAAGATATCGTATCTAAATCCGCAAAAGGGCAGATGGCGGCAACGCCACCTGCTCTCTTGCGAGTATTGCTCATCGATGAGAATCCAAAACGAGCGACATTGGTTGAACAAGGTTTAGCTGACTCTGCACTCGTTCATACCGCAAGCAAAGTTCATGGACGCGCCCTGCTTGATCTCATAGCAGTCATCAAACCCGATGTTATAATAATGGATTGTTATTCTCCAGATAGAGATTCTATTGAGAGCCTACGTACAGTCGTGCAAAATAATCCTAAGCCTATAGTCATGTTCGTTGAAGAAGAAAATCCGCAGGGCTTCCAACAAGCTATTGACGCGGGCGTAAGTGCATATGTTGTTGATGGTTTAACGCCTAAACGTGTCAAACCTGTCATTGATGTTGCAATTGCACGCTTTAAAGTGATGAACGACCTTAGGTGTGAACTAAAAAAGACTAAAGATGACCTTGCTGCGCGCAAATTCATTGAAAAAGCAAAAGGAATGCTCATGCATAAGCGTGACATGACCGAAGACCAAGCCTTCGCAGCTATGCGTACGATGTCACAAGAACGTGGAATGCCTCTAAAAGACGTTGCAGAAAATATCATCGCTATACTTAGCTTGCTAGAAGATTGAGCTAAAAGGATTTCTACATGAACCTCCCACTTATAAATATAGGTTTTGCAAGGCTTTCTGATTGCGCTACTCTAGCAGTCGCAAAGGAACACGGATTTTTTGAAAAATACGGTCTAAACGTAAACCTTCAGCGATATAAATCTTGGGCGGCTATGCGAGATGGATTGGCTCACAAAGTAATTGATGCCGCACACATGCTCTCACCAATGGTGGTTGCTTCTGCTGCAGGACTTGGTCCTTATCCTGGAAAATTCACAACTGGGTTTGCGTTTAACTTAAATGGCAATGCTATCACTGTTTCAAGTAGCCTATTCCAGCATATGCAAAGTATTTCACCAGAATCCATGCTACAACGCCCTCTTTCAGCCACCGGGCTTAAGCACTTGGTTGAATTGCGTAAAGCAACAGGTCAGTCAAAACTCGTCTTTGCACATGTTTATCACTTCTCAATGCACGCCTATGAACTGAGATACTGGCTTGCTGCTGCGGATATTGACCCAGATCATGATGTGGAACTTGTTGTAGTACCACCGGAACAAATGGTAGAAAGTCTACGCGCAAAGCAAATTGATGGTTACTGTGTAGGTGAGCCTTGGAACACGGCCGCAACATCTGCCGGCTTGGGCCACACGCTTATAACATCTTCTGAAATACGGTCAGGACATATCGAAAAAGTCTTAGCTGTACGTAGCCTTTGGGCTGATCAACATGAAGAAACTCACCACGCCTTAATTAAAGCCTTACTGGAAGCATCTATATGGCTCGATAAAAAAGAGCACCGTGTCGAAGCTGCTAAACTAATTTCCACTCAAGAATATGTCGATACTTCCCTACACCAAATAGAAAGCTCACTAACAGGAAGCAATCAACAAACAGGAGGAAATCTTCGTCAAGATATTCCAGACTTTAACGTCTTCCATCGATATGCAGCAAATTTTCCTTGGATATCACAAGCAAAGTGGATTCTAACTCAAATGGTTAGATGGCAACAAATAAAATCTGACATCAATTTTGATCACATTTCAAGACTGGCCTTCCGTCCTGATGTGTATCGCCAAGCTGCTTTGAGCTTAAATATTTCTGTACCCTTGGTTGATGAAAAGCTAGAAGGAGCAAACCATCATGCATGGGTGTTTGACGAGGCATCAAAATCAATCGCGATGAGCGCTGACAATTTCATTGATGGTAAGATGTACAACCCTAAAAAAACAGCACAATACATATCCAGCTTCGAAAATATCAAACCATCAGTAACATCTAAAGTTCCCGCGATAGTTTAGTAAGTTTACTAAGAAACAAGAGGGGTGAATGAGACTTCCTCGTAGAAGTCTCACCTATACCAAGTATAGCACACCCTGTAACCTCGATATGTGCTCAGGGGATTCATAGAGAAACAAGAACACCCTTTTGTTCCATGGCAGCTGCCAGACTATAAGGGTATCTAATCAATAATACAGATGGATTTCGTACGTTTTGATCTTTGGTATCATGTGCTAATCGCCCTAGCACTGTTTTCACATTGCGTGCTTGCGCTGTGCCAGCATTTTCAATCCAGTCGGCTGGAGCTTCTGCAGGAACACCGGCAGCCATTAGATTTGATTGAATCTTCCAAGCTTGAGCGACACCCATATAAAAAGCTACACAAACTCCAGGTTTTATAATTTTTGCCCAATCTGGAAATGCATTTGCATCTGCCGCTCGACCTGTTGTTACAATAAAACTCTGTAACTCAGCCCGTTCAGTTACTGTTATGACCGCTTCCGATGCGGCAGCCAACGCAGCTGTAACACCAGGTACAATTTCAACTTCTGCCCCCACAATACCAGCTGCCGCAATCTCTTCGGCCGCACGTCCAAAGATCATAGGATCACCAGATTTCAGACGGGAAACACTTAATCCTTTCAAGACGCTCTCTTGAATTAGCCTATTCAATTCGCCTTGCTGAACACCACCGTCACCTGGCTTCTTGCCTACATACACGCGTGGTACACCTTCAGGAATTAAGGCAACTACTTCGTCACTAACCAGACGGTCATAGAGAACAAGATCAGATTTTTGAATACGGTTTACTGCTCTCAATGTAAGTAGATCCTTCGTGCCCGGACCACATCCAATGAGAGTTAATTTCCCAATTCTTTCTTTGTTGGATTTATCTGTCATTGCTCGGCAATTTCCATTGTTTTGTTGTCTCGCTCATAAAAATACTCAGAAATCAGAGCGGCAATTTCTGGCTTACATGATCCGCAATTGGTGCCCGCACATGTTACCTTGCCAACATCGCCAACCGTTTGAGCACCGGCAGATATGGCCTTCTCAATTGTTCCGGCTCCTACTCCCATGCAAGAGCAAATTATTTTACCAGTAGCCTCTCCCGCTTGAGGACGTCCAGCGAGTAAATTAAGTCTTGCATTGGAATCTAAACAGTTGCGTATATATTGACCAAGCCAAACACGATCTGCCTTTACTGGTCCCCGCCTAGACACAGTCACAAATGCTTTTAAGTTTTCGTTTTGTACAAAAGACCGTCTCATATCGCCTGTGTTTGTATCTACAAAAGTAATACTTTCTCCCAAAACATAGGGCTTGCAAAGTTCGTCAACAAAATCTTGGATTTCAGCTTCTTCAAGGGTTCCGGCAACCTCAACACTCCAGCCCAGACCTCTACGGGTTACAGCCCAGTAGCTATACTTTTCGAGAATTTTTGCGTCAGGTTCTTCTTCAAAAACACCAAAAGCCCACCAGTCCAATTGCATTTTTCGAATTGAAACTGGGGTATATTTCATTTCGGGCTGACCAGAAATGGGGTCAAAATTTGAACTTGTAATTTCATCCACGCATCCCTTTGACGAAAAACGTCTCGTCCAATGCATTGGTGCGAATACTGAGCCTATAGACACTCTATCTGTAACCACAACTCGCAAATGTGCACTGCCCCACTGGCTTTTCACCACAGAAATATCAGCATCAACTAAGCCAATGGATTGAGCATCTACAGGATTAATTTCTACAAAAGGCTCGCCAATGTGGGTCGATAATCTTTGTGTTTTCCCTGTTCTGGTCATTGTGTGCCAATGATCACGGATTCGGCCAGTATTGAGGATAAGATCAAAATCTTCACTTATACTACTGGCGGAGGGACGCACAGGAGTGGATATAAAACGTGCCCTTTTATTGGGGGTGAAAAACTGTCCATCTGCAAAAAAACGTTTGGGAGATGAAGCTTTGATTTCAGATTTTCTGGCCGGCCATTGAAATGGGGCCATTGCGTCGTATTCAGCAGATGTAATATCTGCTAGCTTACCAATATCGAAATCTCTTGAGCCATTGTTTTCGAAAGTGGACATTTGGGCGTATTCAAAGAAGATGTCTGAAGATGTCTTATAGTCAAATCCCTCAAATCCCATTCTGCGTGCGACATCGGAAATTATATTCCAGTCATGTCGAGAATTCCCCGGTGGTTTCAAGAAACTACGTTGACGCGAAATACGTCTTTCTGAGTTTGTAACGGTACCTGATTTTTCACCCCAAGCTGTTGCCGGCAACTGCACATCAGCTAACTTAACAGTGTCACTCGTATTCACAATGTCAGAAACAACGACAAACGGGCACGCTTCTATCGCCTCTTTGACTTTTCCCGCGTTGGGCATAGATACAGCTGGATTCGTCGCCATAATCCAAAGTGCTTTAATCTTTCCTTCCGCTACAGCCTCAAACATATCAACGGCTTTAAGTCCCGCCGATTGAGCAATATTAGGTGCATTCCAAAAGCGCTGAACTCTATCTAAACTTTCAGTATCATAATCCATGTGGACAGCCAGCTGATTAGATAACCCACCGACCTCTCTTCCACCCATTGCATTTGGTTGACCTGTTATTGAAAACGGCCCCATTCCAGCGCGACCAATTCTCCCCGTCACCAAATGGCAATTAATGATAGAATTAACCTTGTCTGTCCCAGCGCTAGATTGGTTCACGCCTTGAGAATAGACAGTCATCGTGTTTGGTGTATCAACTACCCATTCAAAAAAAGTTTGGATAACGTCTATAGAAAGTCCAGTCTGTTCAACGACTTCTTGCATGGAAAGCCTAGACGCTTCCTCTAATGCATCGCCTAAACCTTGGGTGTGATTTTTAACAAATTCATCATCATAGGCTTGAGAATTTGCCAGATATGCAAATAGCGCATTAAAGAGCGCAACATCTCCCCCATTCTTGATTTTTAAATGAAGATCAGCTGCATCTGTCGTGGCTGTTTCACGCGGATCGATAACGACTATACGTGTTCCGCGATCTGCTTTTGCTGCAAGCAAACGTTGATGAAGGACAGGATGACACCACGCAAAATTTGCACCTACGAGAATGACGAGATCCGATAGTTCTAAATCTTCGTAACATCCTGGAACTGTATCTGATCCAAAAGCTCTTTTATGCCCTGCAACTGATGATGCCATGCACAATCGAGAATTGGTGTCTATATTTGAAGAACCGATAAACCCCTTCATCAGCTTATTGGCAACGTAGTAATCTTCGGTCAGTAACTGCCCTGAAACATAAAAAGCCACGCTATCAGGACCGTGTTCGGCAATAGTTTGCAAAAATCGTCCAGCCACTAGATCAAGTGCCGAATTCCAATCAGATTTGATACCCTTTATAAATGGATCTAGCAGGCGCTCTTCATGCGTAAGGGTTTCACCCAAAGCAGAGCCTTTAGAACACAGTTTCCCAAAATTTGCGGGGTGATTTTCATCACCTTTAACTTCAGCGGTTTGTCCATCCGATGAAGGGGTCGCGATCACACCACACCCCACTCCACAATAAGGACAAGTCGTTGCCGTTTTTTCGCTTGTTGGTTCTAAAAACTCTTCTTCAAAGGGCATAAGATCACAAGGCCCCAACGTCCACGATCACACGACCATCTCTCACTTCTACTGGGAATGTTTTAACACATCCCTCGTCAGCTCCGCGTGCGCGCCCGCTTGGAAGGTCTATAACAAAGTTGTGCAAGGGGCAGGTTACGCCAGTATCATGCACAATCCCTTCCGTCAGCGGCCCCTGTTTGTGGGGACACTTATTGTCAATAACATATACTTCATGTGCAGATGTTCGGAACACCCCAAGCTCTTGTTGCTTCCAAGACAATCGCCGTGCACCCCGTACTGGAATATCCTCCAGCGCGCACACATCAACCCATTTAGACGCAATAGCATTTCCGTCCATAACTGTTACTCCGCTGGCTCTAAAGCTTTGAATTCATGGGATGCAACGCCTTCACTTGCACGCTCTTTCCATGGATCATTTTGTGCAAATTTCTGGGAATATAAGAACCGTTCATACAAAGCCTTGCGGTTTTCTTCATCATCCACAATCTGAGCTTTTACTTTATCCAACCCTACCCGCTCGGCCCACTTGTAGATACGATCAAGATACCAAGCCTGCTCTCGATATAGTTGGAGAAGCGCTGCGGAATATTCTAAGACTTCTTCTTCAGTTTTAAGTTTTGTAAGAATAACTGTGCCTTGAATATGCATTCCAGCCGCGCCTGCATAATGAAGCTCATACCCAGAATCCACGCAAATCACGCCAATATCTTTACAAGTAGCTTCTGCACAGTTTCGAGGACAACCAGATACGCCAATTTTGATCTTATGCGGCGTCCAAGACCCCCACATCATGCGCTCCAGCTTAATACCTAAACCTGTTGAGTCCTGCGTACCAACGCGGCACCAATCGGTACCAACACATGTTTTAACTGTACGCAGTCCTTTTGCATAAGCATGACCAGATACCATTCCAGCTTTGTTGAGATCCTCCCAAACAGCGGGCAAATCATCTTTTTTGACGCCGAGCATATCAATACGTTGCCCACCGGTAACTTTAACGGCTGGTATTTGGAATTTATCCACGACATCAGCTATCGCGCGCAACTCACTTGACGTCGTCATGCCGCCCCACATGCGTGGAATAACAGAATATGTTCCATCTTTTTGGATATTCGCATGCACACGTTCGTTGATGAAACGCGATTGCGCATCATCGATATATTCGCCAGGCCATGTTGACACTAAATAGTAGTTCAGCGCTGGACGACACTTTGCGCACCCACAAGACGTTTTCCAGCCTAGCTCCTGCATAACTGCTGGAATTGACTTCAATTCCTTGGTGACAATTAAACGACGTACATCATCATTGCTTAGCTCTGTGCATCCACATACAGTTTGTACAGCATTTGCTGTAAATGCATCGCCAAGCTTCCAAGCTAGAAGTTTCTCAACAAGACCTGTACATGTTCCACAAGATGATGATGCTTTTGTACAAGCCCTTACGCCCGCTAGATCTGTGAGATTTTGTTTTTCAATCGCGGAAACAATGTTTCCTTTGGATATGCCGTTACAGCCACAGATTTCCGCATCATCCGGCAAGGCTGCAACGGCCTCCATGGGGTCCAGTGGAGTAGCTCCAGAAAAGCTTTGACCAAATATCAAATTTTCGCGTTCTTCTGCTTCAATAACCGCACCGTCTTTGATTTTTTGGAAGAACCAAGCACCATCTGAAGTCTCGCCGTAAAGGACAGCACCGACTAGACGGTTTTCTTCTAAGACAAGGCGTTTATAAATACCGCGAGCAGCATCGCGGAAAACAATCTCCTCGCGATTTTCACCTTCGGCAAAGTCACCCGCTGAAAAGAGATCAACTCCTGTAACCTTAAGCTTAGTGGAGGTTTCAGAATGTACAAAAGCATGGTCCGCTTCACCAGCTAATGTGCGCCCCAATATCCGAGCTTGCTCATATAGCGGTGCTACAAGACCATAAACATTACCTTCAAACTCAACACATTCACCTAATGAATAGATATCGGGATCTGAGGTTTGCATCGTGGAAGACACAACAATTCCGCGACCAACCTCTAGGCCTGCTTCTTTGGCCAGTTGGGTATTTGGCCGAATACCAACTGCCATCACAACGATGTCCGCTGGGAGTTCGGTGCCGTCTTCTAAAACAATGGCCTCTACTTTTGTTTCACCTTTAATTTCTTTAGTGTTCGCTTTGGTCAGAATTTTGATACCCCG
Source organism: uncultured Hyphomonadaceae bacterium (assembly GCA_964351655.1). Taxonomy (GTDB): domain Bacteria; phylum Pseudomonadota; class Alphaproteobacteria; order Caulobacterales; family Hyphomonadaceae; genus Hirschia. The sequence goes on from CAYGPD010000002.1 coordinate 164,588, forward strand.
AGAGCTAAGTTCTTTTTCAAGAAGATAACCAGCTGACGGGTCAAGTTGGCGTTCCATCAATGTCGGCATGAGATGCAGAACAGTAACGTCCATGCCCTGCTCTCTTAAACCAGCTGCAGCTTCTAATCCTAACAGCCCTCCACCGATTACAATTGCATGGCCGCCAGATTTTGCAGCCATCATCATAACATTCACATCATCTAAATCACGATATGATAATACACCCGCTAGTTTATGACCCGGAAGAGGTATAATGAATGGATTGGAACCTGTGGCGATTATGAGCTTGTCGTATGAAACAACCTCACCGTGTTCAGACGTTACGGTTTGTAAGTCTCGGTCGATAGCAACGACTTTATGACCTTTATACAACGTAATTCCGCGTTCAACATACCAACCATCTCCGTGAATGATGATATCGTCGAACGTTTGCTCACCCGAAAGAACGGGTGAAAGCATAATGCGGTTATAATTCACTCGTGGCTCTGCGTTGAAAATAGTGACTTCATACGCATCGGGCGCGACATCAAATAAGGTTTCGAGTGCACGACCAGGAGCCATACCGTTACCTATTACGACAAGTCTGGGTTTCATAGAACCTCTCCTGTCTGGAAGCTCAGTTGAGCCGGAAAATACTGAAAATTTTTCATCTTGAACCTATGCCACGCTTTCACTGCTAAGGGCTTCACTTGGCTCAAGCGCATCAGACGGAGGGGTTGGGTTTGCGCCTCCTTCATAATCTTCGAGAAATTGAAGCACGCGCTGTCTATAATTATAATAGTCTGGATGTTCGAGCAGCGCCTTACGCGTTCTTGGCCGTTCAATATCAACACGCATATCCAAACCAATGCGTGCATTGGGACCATTGGTCATCATCACAACGCGATCACCGAGCAAGATTGCTTCATCAACATCATGTGTAACACACATGGCTGTCACTTTTGTCTTTTGCCAAACGTCCATTAGAACTTCTTGAAGTTCCCATCGCGTGAGACTATCGAGCATTCCGAAAGGCTCATCGAGTAATAAGAGTTTGGGACTTAAAGCAAATGCGCGGGCGATACCAACACGCTGTTTCATACCGTTTGATAGGTCTTGTGCGAGCTTGTTCATGGAGTCTTTTAAACCCACGCGATAAAGGTAATATTCAACCACCTGCTCACGCTCGACCTGTGTCGCGTCCGGATAGACTTTATCCACCCCTATCGCAACATTCTGTTTGGCGGTTAACCAAGGAAAAAGAGAAGGTGATTGAAAGACAACAGCGCGGTCTGGCCCTGCTGAAGCGACTTCCTTGTGGTCTAGAATAATACCGCCTTTAGACACATCATTTAAACCCGCCGCCATTGTAAGAACTGTAGACTTACCACACCCCGAGTGACCGATGATCGAAATGAACTCTCCCTTTTTTACAAAGGTATCGAAGCCATCCACAACAGTAAGTGGACCTTTGGGGGTTGGGTAAATTTTACAAACCTTTGAAAACTCCAAATAGCGTTCTTCATGGAGCCCAGATGTTTTTGAAGCATCTTCGTAAACACGTGGTGGTTTCTGGGTGATAGGCACGACATTGGGTAGAAGTGGCTCTTCACCATCAACATTTGCAGCAGCACCTACGTCCATTAGATATTGGGTAATATCTTTGCGGAGCTTCTTAAAAGTATCACTCTCATTCATTTTGGTGCGATCTCGCGGGCGAGGTATATCCACAACAAAATCTGGTCCGAGAGAGGCGTTGGGACCAGGGTTTAGCGGAATAATACGGTCGGCCAATAATATGGCCTCGTCCACATCGTTCGTAATTAGAACAACTGTCTTTTTCTCTTGATCCCAAATTTCAGTGATTTCGTCTTGAAGCTTGGAGCGTGTTAAAGCATCAAGCGCTGACAATGGCTCGTCTAGCAAAAGAATATCTGGGCTCATCGCTAAAGCACGCGCAACAGAAACACGCTGACGCATACCTCCAGATAGTTCAGAGGGTTTGCGATCTGCTGCATGTCCTAAGCCAACCATTTCGACATACCGAAGTGTTCGCTCTTCACGCTGTTTCTTTGATTCAGTTTTAAAAACAGTATCTACAGCAAGGGCAACATTATCTTTAACCGTCATCCACGGCATTAAGGAGTAGCTTTGAAACACCAATCCCCTATCAGGGGCCGGCCCTTCCACCTTCTCGCCTTTACTAAACACTTCACCCGTATCTGGAAACTCAAGACCTGCGATCAGATTAATTAGCGTTGTTTTTCCCGATCCAGAAAAACCGAGAATGGCCACAAATTCAGTATCAGCCACTTCAAGATTAACGTCTTTCAGTATCTCCGCACGGTCTGGCCCATCACCATACCACTTGGATACATTTTTTAACGAAAGTATCGCCACAATAGCCTCCAATCTTAGCGGTTTGTTGAGTGAGTAAACATGGTTTGTAGAGCTGCCATGAAGCGATCTAGGATGAACCCAATGATACCAATTGTCAGAACAGCAACCATGATTTTAGCTAAAGACTGAGAGGATCCATTCTGAAACTCATCCCATACAAACTTTCCAAGACCTGGGTTTTGAGCAAGCATTTCCGCAGCAATCAAAACCATCCAACCCACACCAAGAGACAAACGCATTCCAGTGAAAATGAGCGGCAGTGCTGAAGGTAGCACAAGCTTTGTAACCTTCGTCCATGCATCAAGCTTTAGAACTTTACCAACATTGACTAGATCTTTATCGATAGATGCCACCCCAACAGCGGTGTTAATCAAGGTTGGCCACAAAGAACAAAGTGTTACTGTGATCGCGGATGTGAGAAACGATTTTGACATATTTCCGTCAGTGGCCACAGTTGCTGACACCACCATCGTTACGATTGGCAACCAAGCGAGCGGTGAAACTGGTTTGAATATTTGAATTATAGGATTGAAAGCTGCACTCATCGCTGGAGACATCCCCATAATAATCCCGAGAGGAGCAGCGATAACTGTAGCAATGATAAAGCCAAAGAAAACGGTCTTTAGACTCGTCCATATTTGCTGATAATATGTTTGCTTTCCAGTATAGCCTCGTTCGCGGATCTCATCGCTACGCCCTGCTACCCGCAAAGCCTCATTTCTAGTATCCTGTCGGGCATAGAAAGCATCAGCTTTTTCTTTTTCAGCAACATGATCTTTGTGTAAAACTTGAGCTTGCTCCCATACCTGAGCCGGCCCAGGAATAGCGCCTAATGAAGTCTTTACAGTTGGTGCTAATTGGGCCCATGCAAACATGAAGATCAACAAAGCAAGGATGGGTACACCAAGCCTCATCCAAAGCGCCTTACTTTGCTCTCTTGGATCATCTCCAGCTGCAATCATGAGGAGTGGAGTAACCCATGACAAGCCAACCGCATCTAGAAATTTGGATGCTTTGTTTATGCTCGAAAAAATACGTTCTTTTCGTGCTTCTTTAACCGCAGCTACATTTTGTGCTGGCTCAGGGTCAGTTTCTAATTTTGTTTCGATGGGTTGAGCGAGAGTCATTCTATCTATCCGTACTATTACCGTTCATCAGAACTGGTGAATCTTGGAACATTCGGGCGAAACAAATTTGTTCCGCCCAAACTTTTGAAAATTAAATCTATTTTACTCGACCACTTTGGATGCTTCGATACGTTGGGACCCTTTTAGTCCAATATCAAAACTCGAAAGGTAAGCGTTGGGAGCGCGCCCGTCATATGTAATGCCATCGATAAATTCGTTGACTGGAGGACGGTAACCGTCTGTTTCCCATGGGAAATCAGCTTCATTTGCTTGTCCGCCCGCAACGAGAAGCTTAGCGGCTTCTAGATAGATATCTGGTCGGTATACGCTTTTAGCTGTTTCATCATACCACTCATCCGATTTGCTTTCAGAAATTTGTCCCCAGCGGCGCATTTGTGAAAGGTACCAAACAGCATCTGAGTAATATGGATATGTTGCGTTGTAGCGGAAAAACACGTTAAAATCAGGCACTTCCCGCTTATCGCCTTTCTCGTACTCAAAAGTCCCTGTCATTGAAGCTGCTATAACTTCAGCATCAGCCCCCACATATTCAGAGCGAGACAAAATCTCCACCGCTTCCGCTCTATTGGCATTATCATTTTCATCCAGCCACATTGCAGCGCGAATAAGTGCTTTTGTAAGAGCAAGGGTCGTATTGGGGTTTTCTTCAGCAAATTCTTTAGTAATTCCAAAGACTTTTTCAGGATTATCTTTCCAGATCTCGTAGTCAGTAATGACTGGCACACCAATACCCTTAACTACTGCCTGCTGGTTCCATGGTTCACCGACGCAGTAGCCGTGGATAGTGCCCGCATCAAGTGTGGCAGGCATTTGTGGCGGCGGAGTTACTGATAAGAAAGCATCCGCTTGAATTTTACCAGATGTATCGTCTGGAGAGTAAAACCCTGGGTGAATTCCACCTGAAGCTAACCAATACCGAAGTTCGTAATTGTGTGTAGAAACCGGGAATACCATTCCCATATTAAAAGGCTTACCCTCTTGCTTAAACCTATCAACGACTGGCTTTAAGTATTCAGCTTTAATTGGATGAACAGGACGGCCATCTTCCATTTTAGGAATATGAGGCTTCATTTCAGCCCACACTTCGTTGGAAACAGTAATTCCGTTTCCATTCAGATCCATAGAAAATGGAGTTATAATATCGGCCTTAGTTCCATAACCGATCGTAGCAGCTATTGGCTGACCAGCAAGCATATGCGCGCCATCCAGCTCACCATCGATCACCCTATCTAAAAGCACTTTCCAGTTGGCTTGAGGTTCGATCGTGACATACAAGCCTTCATCTTCAAAAAAGCCTTTTTCGTAAGCAATCGCTAAAGGGGCCATATCTGTCAGTTTTATAAAACCAAGAGTGAGATCCGTCTTTTCGAGTGCCAACATTGAATCAGTCGACACTAAAGCGCTTTGCTTCACTTCTTCTGTTGCAGCAGGCTTATCACCACCGCATGCAGAAAGCATAAGCGTTGTAAATGTTGCTAGACCTACAAAAATTGGACGAATACTAAACTTAGTGAAAGAGTTTAAATTTACCATTTCATTGGACACAATTGTCATGTGAATTCCTAACCGGGGCATAAAACATACGTAAGCAACGCAGTTTTCAAAATTGAATTGAAATTCGAAATATTCTACAAAGTTACAATAACTTAGATTGAAACTTGAGATACGAATCGCGTCCCTCGGCGGACTGCGACTTATGCGGCAACGTCATCATTGCTTGATTTAACGCTAGCTCTAAACTTTCAATATAGACAACGAATGGTTTCTAGTTTGAACGCATTTGCGTAATGGCGCACTAAAAGTGTTCACACTTTAAAATGGAATGCCTAGAATTTGTGCGGGAGCAAATTGCCCCCGCTATAAGCTGAACCAAGATAGTTTTCACTGTTGCAGAGTTAAATGTTGCTGCGTCTTTCACGCAAAACAGACACAATGGGAGGTGGTGATTGTGCGAGATGTTCCGCGTGTGGTGCCCATATTATTCCGATAGACCGCACTAATTCAAATCCCGCAAGTTTGCGCATTTGTACTCCCGGCCAGATATAGCTGTCGGGCATAATCGTAACACCCAACCCCACTTTTACCATATCAAGCACACGTTCATCATTGGACGAACGATAAGCAAAAAATGGTCGCACTCCCCTCTCCGTGAAATGCCGGCTTGTTTCAGAAAGTGCCTCACAATGGCGGCGCACGATCATCACATTGTCTGCTAAAGCCTCACCAGGAATCGATAGTTGATTAACAAGGTTGTGACGGTCAGACATCGCAATAGAATAACCTTCCTCAAAGAGTTTTTCTTCTAAGAAGCGTTCACCACCGCGATCCACAAGCGTAATTGCAGCATCAACCCTCCCTCTTGCGAGTTGATTGGTTAATTCACGTTCGCTTCCCTCAATTAATTCAATGCGGCTACCAAAATCAGATACAGTTTTATCTTTAAGCTTGAAATTTAAGGCTTTACCTATCGCATCTGATATCATCGCTGCGGGAATGCTCGTCAGCACGCCCAATCGGAAGACCGGTTTGGGTTCCAATCCCCGTACTGCACGCTCCGCTTGATTGAAGTCGCTTTCAATTCTGCGCGCATATTCCAGCAACTGCGTACCCGCATCTGTTATGTGAATACGGCGATTGGCGCGATGAAACAACTTTGCATCAAGTGACTTTTCCAATTTAGCAATACCTACAGACAATGTGGGCTGTGCTACATTGAGATGAGCTGCGGCGCGCGAAAAGTTGCCATGATCCACGACTGCGAGAAAATAACGAAGGAGATAACGATCTATCATAGACAATATCTATACCATGATTAGTTTAATTTCAATTTTATCTATTGATCGAAAAATGGTACTATTCTCCTAAAGAGGCAAATAAGCGCCAACCAAACCGGGAGTTAAAGCAAATGATGAATCTTGATTTCGCATTGGGCGAAACTGCGGACATGATCCGTGATACGTGTCGTCGGTTTTCCAATGATAAAATTGCTCCCATTGCAGCTGAGATTGATGCAACGAATAAATTCCCGCGTCACCTATGGACAGAGATGGGCGAACTCGGGCTTCATGGTATTACCGTATCAGAAGAAGATGGTGGGCTAGGTCTTGGGTATCTGGAGCACGTTGTTGCGATGGAAGAGATTTCTCGCGCCTCCGCATCAGTTGGCCTTTCATACGGTGCTCACTCTAATTTGTGTATCAACCAGTTGCGCCGGTGGGCAACACCTGAGCAAAAGGCCAAATATCTCCCAAAGCTTATTTCAGGTGAACACGTTGGATCTCTTGCTATGTCCGAAGCTGGCGCTGGTTCTGATGTATTGGGCATGACCACCAAAGCTACAAAAGTGGATGGCGGTTATGTGCTCAATGGAACGAAATTCTGGATCACAAATGCTCCGGAAGCCGACACTCTCGTTGTCTATGCCCGCACGGACCCCAACAATAAAAATCATGGTGTAACCACTTTCATCGTTGAGAAAGGCTTCAAAGGTTTCTCTGTTTCCAAGAAACTAGACAAAATGGGCATGCGCGGATCTGATACTGCAGAGCTTGTATTTGAAGACTGCTTTATTCCTGACGAAAATATTATGGGGGAACTTAATGGCGGTGCCAAAGTGCTTATGAGCGGCCTCGATTATGAACGTGCCGTTCTCGCCGCTGGCCCAATCGGTATTATTCAGGCGTGTCTGGATGTGTGTATACCCTACGTAAAAGAACGCAAACAGTTTGGAAAGCCAATTGGTAGCTTTCAACTCGTTCAAGCTAAAATCGCGGATATGTATGTCGCCCTCAACTCCTCACGTGCTTATGTATATGCTGTGGCACGTGCATGTGATGCGGGACAAACAACGCGCTTTGATGCAGCTGGTGCGATCCTTTTAGCGAGTGAAAACGCCGTAAAATGCTCACTGGAAGCAATACAAACATTAGGCGGCGCTGGTTATTTGAAGGAATGGCCTGTCGAGCGCCTACTTCGTGATGCCAAACTCTATGACATTGGTGCGGGTACAAACGAAATACGCCGTTTCCTCATCGCACGGGAGCTTTTAAATCAATGAGCGCACCAACACTAGAATCAAAAATTGACCTCGGTTCTGAAACTTTCAAAAGACGTCATGCGACGAACAAGCAATTAAGCGCTGAGCTTAGAGAGCGTATATCAAAAATAGCTCTTGGCGGCTCGCAAAAATCTCGCGATAAGCATGTTGCACGGGGTAAACTTCTGCCGCGTGATCGTGTGACACAACTTCTTGATGCAGGCTCTCCTTTTCTGGAACTAAGTCAACTTGCAGCATATGATATTTACGACAATGAAGTGCCTGGCGGCGGTATCATATGCGGTGTTGGACGTGTAAGTGGCCGCCAAGTCATGATCGTCGCAAATGATGCGACTGTGAAAGGTGGAACTTACTTCCCGCTTACCGCTAAAAAACATCTGCGTGCTCAGGAAATAGCAGAAGAAAATCATTTACCTTGTATTTATCTGGTGGATTCAGGTGGTGCAAACCTACCTCACCAGAGTGAGGTCTTCCCTGACCGCGACCATTTTGGTCGTGTGTTCTTTAATCAAGCAAATATGTCGGCGAAGGGTATTCCGCAAATTGCTTGTGTGATGGGGAGTTGTACAGCGGGCGGCGCTTATGTTCCTGCCATGTGCGATGAATCTATCATCGTGCGCGGCCAAGGCACTATCTTTCTAGCAGGTCCACCTTTGGTGAAAGCCGCTACTGGTGAAGAAATTACCGCCGAAGAGCTGGGCGGTGCGGATACGCACGGTCGAAAGTCAGGTTTGGTAGATCATGTGGCAGATGATGACGATCACGCACTAACTATTGTGCGTGATATTATTTCAACGCTTCCTCCTCAAACATTACCTGAGTTGAACATCAAACAGGTTAAAGCGCCATTATATGATGCGGATGAAATCTATGGTCTCATCCCCGAAGATCTAAAAACACCCTATGATGTGCGTGAAATTATTGCCCGCCTTGTCGACGGAAGCGAGTTTCACGAATTTAAAGCGACCTTTGGTGAAACACTCGTTTGTGGCTTTGCTCACATATGGGGAATGCCTGTTGCAATCTTGGCCAATAACGGCGTGCTATTTTCAGAGAGCGCTCAAAAAGGCGCGCACTTTATTGAGTTAGCCTGCCAACGGAAGATCCCTTTATTGTTCTTGCAGAACATTTCTGGCTTTATGGTTGGAGGCAAGTATGAAGCGGAAGGGATCGCGAAACACGGTGCCAAAATGGTAACAGCCGTTGCGACCGCGCAAGTACCAAAAATTACAGTGTTAATCGGCGGTAGCTTTGGCGCAGGAAATTACGGGATGTGTGGACGCGCCTATTCACCCCGCTACCTATTTACGTGGCCAAACAGCCGCATCAGCGTCATGGCGGGGGAACAAGCTGCAAGCGTTATGGCAACCGTAAACCGTGACGCCGCAAACTGGACGCCAGAACAGGCAGAAGCCTTCAAAAAGCCTATTCGCGAAAAATATGAAGCTGAAGGTAGTCCATATTTCGCATCCGCACGATTATGGGATGATGGGATCATAGACCCTGCCCAAACACGTGATGCAGTAGGCCTAGCTCTTGCCTCCACACTTAATGCTCCAATTAAAGATCATGCCCAATTTGGCATGTTTAGGATGTAGCGCCATGATAAATAAAATACTGATCGCCAACCGCGGCGAAATCGCATGTCGTATAATTCGAACAGCTCAAGAAATGGGTATCGCTACTGTTGCAGTTTATTCCGATGCCGACGTAAATGCGCTGCATACACTATCCGCAGATGAGGCAGTCCATATTGGCCCTTCTCCCGCTGTGGAGAGCTATCTTATTGGTGAAAAAATTATAGCTGCCGCAAAGCAAACCGGCGCGGACGCAATCCATCCGGGATATGGTTTTTTGTCTGAAAACGCGGCTTTTGCAGATGCAGTTGTAGCAGCAGGAATTACATGGATTGGCCCTAAATCCTCATCCATTCGCGCGATGGGCTTAAAGGATGCTGCTAAAACGCTTATGGAAAAAGCGGGCGTTCCCTGCACGCCTGGTTATCTTGGAGAGGATCAGTCTGTAAAGCGTCTGGAAAAAGAAGCTAAAGCAATTGGATACCCTGTCCTTATCAAAGCTGTTGCTGGCGGCGGCGGTAAGGGTATGCGCAAAGTAGACAATGCTAAAGACTTTGCTGAATCTCTCAAATCATGCCAACGCGAAGCCTCTTCTTCCTTTGGTGATGATCGGGTATTATTGGAAAAATGGATTACAGCTCCGCGTCATATTGAAGTGCAAATATTTGGAGACAAACACGGAAATGTTGTCCATTTATTTGAACGAGACTGTACACTTCAACGCCGCCATCAAAAGGTTATTGAAGAAGCCCCCGCATTTGGCATGGACGAAATCACCCGTGCTCGTATCTGTGAAACGGCGGTACTCGCGGCCAAAGCCGTTGACTATGAGGGTGCAGGTACTATCGAATTTATTGCTGATGCATCAGGCGCCCTAAATGCCGATAGCATCTGGTTCATGGAAATGAATACGCGTTTGCAAGTGGAACATCCCGTTACAGAGGCAATCACTGGCGTTGATCTTGTAGAATGGCAGATACGTGTAGCTGCAGGTGAGCCAATTCCTGTCAAACAGGAAGATTTAAGTATTAATGGATGGGCTATGGAGGCACGCCTCTATTCCGAAAACCCTAGCAATGGATTTTTACCTTCAATTGGTAAAATCAAGCACCTTAATATGCCCTATAATGTGCGAGTAGATACTGGAATCCAAGACGGCGCTGAAATCACACCTTTTTATGATCCGATGGTTGCGAAACTAATTGTTCATGAAGAAAGTCGAGAACTTGCTATGCATAGCCTCGCTGCAGCGTGTGAAAACGTATCGACTTATCCAGTGATCAACAATGCAGGTTTTCTTTACAATCTTCTAAACCATGAAGCATTTGAAGCGGGAAACTATACTACCGGATTCATTGATACAAATTTGGAGGCTCTTACAAGAAAACCTCCACTCGAAGCTGATAAGCTTACAGCTATTTCTCTTTTCATGACTGATGACGAAAGGTCCGGTCCATGGACAGAATTATTCGGCTTCAGAAACGGCTCTAAAGCTGATCTCTCAATGCGGATATGTGTAGACGCAGACATTCGAACGATAACTGTGGACCCCATTTGCGATGAATACCCTTATTGGGAGAAGGTTGCAGGTGGGGTATTAACGATCGACCAAGGTTGGCCATATCTAATATCGTTACCGAGAGGCAAAGCTAAATCAAGTTCTGGTGAGCTATCGGACGGTCAGATCACCTCGCCTATGCCAGGTAAAATATTGTCTTTATCGGTTGCAAAAGGAGATGATGTAACCAAAGGCCAGCCCCTCGTAACACTTGAAGCT
>CAYGPD010000003.1:0-45575 GCA_964351655.1 uncultured Hyphomonadaceae bacterium
TAGTAAGTCTGACAAGTGGTCAGCTTGTTTAAGCGCAAGCTCCTGCTCCCCAAGAAAGAGCGTGTCAGACGACACGCTTGTGCCCCAAACAGTTACTGTATCTTGTACATCTTTTTTGCTCTCAGTTTTTGTCTCTTGCGCAAACCCTTGGCCAGCTAACAAAACACCTAGTCCGAGCAGACCCGTTGATTTCAACAATTGACTCGTTTTCATTATAAACCCCTTTGAGAATAACTCTCATAAACAATATTCAGCCATGAGCCATTGTTGAGAATGATTGTCAACTGCATTTTTGGAATTTTGAAAAAAGCATTCGTTCACTTTCAATCGGAAAATGCGTATATACCGATTTGAATCGAAGAAAATTAGAGGCAGTTCGCTACTCCGACTTACTCAATAAAATGATTTTTTAACATCTTAGAGTATGAGATCTTATGTGTAGAAAACTCAAATATAACAGCTAAATTCTGAGTGTTAGCAATTTCCATAGCTGTTTCTGGAGCAGCAAACAAAGCCGTTGCCCACGCATCTGCATACATGCAAACGGGATGTATTACTGTAACCGAAGTAAATGCTGCCTCGTCTTGCTCATGCAGAAGAATATGCCCATTCTCCGCACTAGAATTCAATCTTTGCTTGTGTATATTGCCACTCGTGGCCACGCTAACCCCCAATAACGCAACACGATGTATTGCATCCAATGAGGATGTGTTTTCAACATCAACCCACCATGGCTGGTTGTCAGCTTTTAAACCTTGGCCAAAAAATTCTCCGCCTATTTCAACAAGAAATGACACACATCCCAATTCTCGTAGCTCATGCGCCATTGCATCTACGGCTGCACCTTTAGCAATTGCATTGAGATCAATCTGAGGTACCAACTCCTTTGTGATCACACTATGCCCTATTGGAAAGACATTAGCTGGATGTTTGGCGATGCCACTTAGTTGAACACCCTTTATAGGGTTGTATCCCCGATTTGAGATTTCCGAAAAACAAAAAGGATTAAAAGCACCGTGGGAGTGTTGGGTAACTTCAACCCCAGCATGCCAGACCCGCTGAAACAGCTTAGGCACTTCTAAACAAACACCTACTTCAGCCGCATTAAAGCGGGAGATAAACGCTTCCGGCTCCCAAAGACTAAACACCTTGATATAAGAATTAAAAACGGCCTTGAGACTGCGATCAATCTCCGCTTCACTTACACCTTCAGGCAGATAAGCTTTTGCAGACCAGTTTGTCCCCATTGTTTCTCCCTGAAGGTCCAGCCTAAGCTGTCCATCAGGGAGCTGAATATGTTCTTTTTTTATCTGATCAAAAATCAGGGGCTGTATATTTATCAGGGAACTAACGCTTCAAATGTTGCTGAATAGCTACTTCTCAACATCATTTTCCGCCCCTTCTTTTCACCTGGCTGTCCTGCACTTGCAGTCATCCAGTAACGGCCAGATTCTTCGGGCGTGAATGCAATAACACCCGCATCATTAGTCTTAACTTTAACTTCATTAATGACGTCACGGTAGCGATCATTGCCTTTAACGATCGTCACTTCCAAATCAACAGCAACCTTACCATCAACCCAAAACGTGAAGGACGCTTCCTCTCCTTGATACACATCATTAGGATGGGTAACAGGTACCATCTCTATGCCCACACCTGAAACCTTAAATACCGAGTCTGTTGGCGCACCCAATGTCACAAAAGTCTCTGAACGACGCGCCGCATTCATCAGCTTAACGCCTTCTTTAGCCAAAATGCCATCTGCTTCTAGTTTGCCCCAGCTTCCGCGCTGACGTTTTTCTTCACCAGCTTCTATCCATGATGCAAAGAAGAAATCACCTTGTTCAGCAATTTTATATGTTCCTTGCTGATCTAATTTCAGATCAAAAGTAGAGCGAATTTGGCCCTGCCATCCGCTTTCTGGCAAACTTGTAGAACCATCCGGAGCTGTGATCTGAATATTGTCCAAATCCATAGCTACGTGGTTTGGAAAAAATAGATCATTTGAAATAGCACCATCAACTGTCACCACTTGCTCATCACCTGATAATGTAAAGGTAGACGGCAATATCCACATTCTATGGGCTTGTGCAGCTGGAGAAATAACTAAACCTACCGCAGCAGCTAAGAGTAGAGGCTTCAATTTAAGTTTCATGACTTTATTTCCTTTGACCTGCTTTAAGGTTCAATATTGAGTGTGATATTTCCAAGTTCAGTCTCACCTGACATAGAAACATTTTGGCTTGTTTTCGATTTCCAAGTGAAGGGTAGTTTTACAACTTCACGCCCACCTACTTCGCGGGACGCTTCCACGCACAGCACGTAATCGCCGGCTTCCAAGTCGACCAGTTGGCTCGAATTTTCTGTAAAGTGAAGTGAATGCTGTCCTGGTGCCCTCGTTGGACTTGAAACACCATCAATAGGCAATTCAAGTGAACGCCCTGATCGACGCCACCATTGGCGCATATCTTTTAGCCATGTTTCGCCTTCCCCCTCTGGTCCATCCTCTTGTTGATACCAAACCGAGAGGTTCGCCGCGACCGAGTGGTCGGCATTCGCAATCCAGATGGCGACATATGGTTTATGATATTCTGCGACATCTAAACGCGGCAGTTCTACATCCAGACTAAGCCCTTCAGCATGCGCAGAGCCAGCACCAAGGACTAAGCCCAACCCAGAAAGAGTGAGTTTCATTTTCATGTCATTACCCATGTACAAAAAAGAAAAGAATGACGACCGGCACAGCCAAACCACTAAATGTAAGTGGCCATGTAATGGCGCGCTTGTTGGAATGGATCTGAAGTAACCAAAGCCCCGTCAAACAAAAGAAGATTGTCGCCACTGAAAACACATCAAGAAACAGGGCCCAAACGCTACCAGTGTTGCGTCCCTTATGCAGATCATTCAAATAAGAAATTGCACCACGCGAGGTCGTCTCATACTCTACCAATCCAGTTTCTCGATCAATCGCCAACCAAGCGTCTCCGCCTGCACGCGGCAATCCAATATAAATATCTATATCAGTTAGCTCTGCGCTTCGACCCGCTGTATTGACGTTCAATTCCCGCCTAAAATACCGCACCAAATCTTTTGGAAGATCAACCTTTCCCTCAAGAGGCAGAGCCTCCACACTTGCCAACATAGCGTCACTTAAGGTGATTTCAGTATTCGTAATTTTAGGAGTCGTTTTAATGTCTGCCGCATGGTTTAGCGTGATCCCAGTTACAGCAAATAGTAGCATACCAATTAAGCAGATCGCGCCCGAAATCCAATGCCAGATGCGAGCCTGCTTCTTCCAAAAATTTGACGTCTTTTTGTGCGTCGATTTCTTAGTATTTAAATTTTGGGATAGAATAGGAGCGTTCATAAATACAAATCAGCAATTCATGATAAGAATGACGTTTAAGTCTCCTTACCATTTTTGCGATATTATGCAACTGGTTCTCATGTGCAAAAAGTTTCGAAACATGGATTAAATTCCAAACTATGGTTCGATATGCAATGCAAAACATAGGAATAGTAGAACTGACAGCGGATAAATTGCTCAATTTCCCGCCCATTAAAGGGCACATCAAAATTTCTAGTTATTTATATTAGAGGGCAAACAGCAAAGCTGAATTAAACTTCACAATAAAGCAAGCAGCATATCTATGCGCAATACGCTTCATTTCGATGGAAACATCTATTTTAGGAAATTTAAACCTTCATGCGCGGACGCCATTCCTAAAAGGAATGGCGCGAGTGACGGGGTTCGAACCCGCGACCTCCGCCGTGACAGGGCGGCACTCTAACCAGCTGAGCTACACCCGCGCATCGCCAAACTTCGATTAATCATTGTTTGGAGCGCTGTGTGTAGTCCAGTGTGTATGGTATCGTCAAGCACTAATCTTACGTAAATTGAAACTTTTCCAACTTTTATTTTAGCTGGTACGACAAGAGGTGGCACCTCCCACAGGGATTACCATTTTCCATCCTTCTGGCGAACTCATTCTTATCGATGCTCTCGTAATCTGGGACCCACCTTCAACAGGTTCAGCTTCGTTGATTGTTATTTTCAACTCCATTCCCTCTATTGGTTCCTTATATACCTGCTCCGTATAATGAAGGTCCAATACATCCCCTGCGACCTCTGTGCGAACAAGCAACGTATCAGCATTGTTCAAACGAACCTTTGCTGTTCCACTTCCCGCTTCCCCAAAAAAAACAAACCGCGGCTCAGGTCGGGATGCAAACAGAAACAGTCCGCAATCTCCTGTCTGTAGTGTTTGAGCTGGAAGTTCGCCCAGTTCATATGGAAGCCCCGTATCGTTTGGGACTACAACCGACGTCGGCGGTTCTGGAGATTGGGATGGCTTCTCAGCCGACACACACCCTGAAACTCCTATCACTACAACGAGACAGCTTAATATTAGAGAATTCTTAAACACGGCAATAGTCCTTCATGAGATGAAGAGTTAGCAACATTATAATGGCAAATTATCTGCCCGCGGCTCTGATACATTTGTATAGAGGAATAAGCCCTGCTCTGTTTGCCCTTGAAAACCAAAGCTAATCAGTGCATTCGCCAAACGAGAATCCATTGTTGTCACTCGTGATTGCACTTCGTAGCTAAAATCCCGACGAAACAACGCGCGTGCTTCAAGTTTGTCTACTCCATCCTTGTTTTCTAGATTCAAGAGAAAATTGTCGCCTTCGCACGCAACAACACCATCGATATCTGCACCATCCCATCCCCAAGAACGTCCCACTGCAGTAAGAATATCAGATGTCATATTTCCATTCGCATCCACACAATTTCCATCTGCATTTACGTGCAAATTCGTAATAGTAAGATTTAGTTTAGACGGTGAACGCCTAAGCTGCATATCCAGGTGCTTGATCGCATGAAGCTGCAAATTGGCAAACACATCACGTGCCGTCAAAGACTTATCCAAGCCAATTACAACTTTACCCCTACCAGTTCCAACCGCACCTAAAAACTCAAACTGAAACTCTGGCTTTAACAATACTAGACTTGAAGGCCTCAAAGATACGCCAACTTTTCCTAAAGCTTCCCCTGCGATATGCACATCACTCATTCCACCATTCCATATAGTACCGACTACGCGATCATAATAGATACCTTTCGATTTCAATGATGTGGCTTCTACAACGAATTTGAGTGGTAAAAAGTAGAGTAAAGCGCCCACAAAAACAGTAAGAAACAAAAAGCTAGTTAAAACATAACGCATCACTAACTTCCTCGACTAACGAAGATATTGGCGTTCACCGTGACAGTATCATTGTTCGCACGAATGGAAGCTTTATTCACAAATATCCCGTGATTTACTTCCAAATCAGTTAGCCACGCATACAATGCCCGTGGATCAATTTTCTCAATCCACAGCGTCAAATCGCCATTCTCAGTTGGTTCAATTCTACTAATTGATATTCCGAATATCGCAGAACTATCTGATACAATGCCCTGTACTGGTCCGTTGGAAATCACACTCATTTGACGAGGTGAATTTTCATAGGAGCGTAAAGTTTGAACGACATCCATGTGTGTCGAAGCTTGCGCACTATAACGACGTGCTGATTGCTCACGAAATTCAACGGAGGGAATATACATAAATTGAAAGAGGATGACACTAAAAGTAAGCACACATCCAATGAAAAGAAGTAATTGTTCTCTTGGTTCTCGGGAATTCCACCAATTATATATCATCATAATGTCACCGTAATTTCACCCGAGCGCATATTTCCTACTTGGCGTGAACCACCTTCACGAACAGAACCTCCTAATGCCTCAATCGTTGTTTTAAAAAGCGTTAATTCTTCGTAGGTTGCGTAGGTTATACTTGCTTGAATCTCATTGCGCCTCGCATCATATCGCAATGAATCCAACACAATACCTTTAACCTCCTGCACCCCAGCTGATAGCAGTCCGGATAGTTGTAGGAAGTCGGATGCTTGCCCTGTGCCTGCCGTCAGTTCCTTGAGTTGTGCACGCGCGTTTACGATGCGCTTAACTTCCGGAAACACACGTTTGATGTCCTTGGCAATTGAGGTGCTCAACACTTGTGTTTCAGATTTCAAAGTTAAGCCTTCTGCATAATTATACACTGATGCAAATGCCAAACTTGCAGCCGCCAACAACAACGGCGTTTTCCACCCTTTGCCTCCAGACGAAGCTTGCGTTGCTTTAACCGCGTACTCTCCTTGCAATAATGAAAAAGGCTCTTTAACTGCACGCAGCGCTAGAATGTTCAATATATCTTTCGATTCCTGCTGAACCTGACAAAACTCTAAAAGGTCAGGTTTTTCATCAAGCTCCCATTTGTTGATGCTAGCCCTTACGGCGCTTTGGGTTAACTCGAAGTCTGTTTCTATATCAAAACCACATCCCCAATCTTTAAATCGGTACAATTTGCGATCTTCAACATTGGCTTCGGTTATGCATTCTTCATTTTTAGGAAGACACAAATATTCAGGTAAAATCTTATCTATAAAAAGACCAGCATCTTTCAATGACGTTTGCCACTGCTTCATCGCATCATGTGAGATTACCGCTGCCGTATAATGGCGGGTTGCGGGCGCATGATACCCAATAGAAACATGCTGACTATCTATTTCAGCACCGATATCATCTTCAATCACAAAAGGTGCTGTAGCCCTTAGCTGGGCATCATTTTTTGCAGTTAATATTGCTCGAACAGCTACGATGTCTTGTCCAGGAAGGATGAGCGCCAACTTATCATACGTCGCATCCACCAATTCAGAAAAGTGCGAAGCCCCACTCGACAAAACCTCACCATTGTCGGTTACTACACGCCAGTGACACCCATCTTCAAATTTATCAATTGCAAAAGCGACAAGCCAATTAGCCATCAGAAATTCCCATATCTGCGAGAGATGTTGGTGATGTCTCCGCTTTTTGTAATTTGTAAGGTAGAGTGTAAGTTGATTACCGTCTGGTAATAGCTGATCTCAGCATCCAGATCAAAATAATCAGACGTGACAGCAAACAGTGATTTGTTTTGATCCTCCACTTCATTTTTTTCAAATACCGACAGCGCCCACATATCGGCAACTGATTGGAAGCCAGTCACTGGACGCTCTCCCAGAATAAAACTGACTGTCGCTTCATTGAAATCCTCTCCTAGATAGGAAAGGAATAACGGAAGGTCTTCAAGTGTAAGTGTATTTATGTTCATCGCACTTAGGTCCATACTTGGACGGGCACATAACCATGGCGTCATCTTCTCCACCATATCCGAGGTGAAACCCTTGATAGTTTTCAACTCGCTTACATCCGCAAGCAAAGTTGCACTCGTACGGTATGGCGGGTGAAGGACAACATAATCTGGATCTTCAGCACCGCCATATCCTGGCGCACTATCAGTGTCGATCCAATCCGCGACGCTATTTGCTAAGCCTATAGTCTCACCAACGGAGATGCCGGTATATTCAAACAATCGCGCCAGTCTTTGAATATTCACTTCATTTGCAACAATCGTTCGATCACCATCAGCCATCCGTACAACCGAATTCAAATTGAAACAATTTGCACCATCCTTCACTCTGCCCTTGATCGCCCCTCCCTCAATAGGGAATAGAAGCGGTGTCCGTGTCCATTCGTCCAGTGCAGGGTAACGACTTTCACTTTCTCCAACCGCAAGTTTTCGGGCAGCTGATAACGTGCCGACGGCGAGCTGCTCAGCACCTAGTGCATAAAGCCGCGCCTGCTCGCGTTGGGCCATATTACCAGACAACTTCATGGAAAACCGCAATCCTTCAATCACGCTCAGAGCGGTCACCGACATGACTGATACTATAAGCAAAGCCGTTATAAGAGCAGCTCCGCTTTCATTATGTGTCTTCTGCTGAAAAAGGACTCTCTTTAAAAGCCCACTATTGCACTCAAACAGTTTTATCATATTTCAATGCCCTGCCGGAGTTGCGAATAAAAGCTGAACAGGGCCATAGCGCTTGGTCGACAAGGTGAGAGATATTGCGGGAGGAACAGGCATTATACCTGATCCGGATACACTGGAACCTCTCCAACTGTTAGCCCACCCAGCACCATCAAAGAAGTCAATTTTCACTGCTTCAATGTCAGACATAAGCACCCTGTCATATATTGGGGTATCACTTACTGCATCCACCCGTGCACGGGTTCTACGAATAAGATCCCCCCCTTCAAATCTATACTGCACAAATTGCAATGTTGAACCTACGGTGTTTAAGCCTGGCATTTCATTTCCATTTCGAACAAATGTCATCAATTCAACATTGTCCAAATCATCGCCACCTTCAAAAATAGTATCAGCTGAAAAACCAAATTCATCTCGTGATACTCGTGAAGAAACTTGAGCGAGATCACTTTTCAAAATTGATCTCGTCTGCTCAATTTCTTGAACACTACTCAACACATCTTCCAGCATGTTTTTAGTCGATAGTGTGTCATCGAGCATAACTAGGCCCATCACAGACAATACGCCCATTATGAATGTCGCAACCATAACTTCAACGAGTGTGAATCCTGTCTCGTTGCTCATTGCTGCAATTTACCTTTGTACGCAGACAGCACTACATTTACATTCGGTTCAGTTTCACTTTCGTTTTCAATTGCCCATGCTTCAAGTTTGATCTGTTGGATCAATGCATTGGGAGTCGTAGAGATGGTTCTACGCCATTCCCAATCGCGTCCAGCCAGCACAGTACGCCCCGTAGAAACACCATTTTCTAAAGGCATTCTCTGCACAAGGGTCAATGTCATTTCATTGTCTGCAACAATAGTTGCGAGCATACGGTCTTCTATAGCACGGACACCTCTCGTATTCTCAGAGGACACGTGAATAAGCCCGACAGCAGCAATTGCAAAAATACTCAATGCAGCTAGCACTTCGATTAGTGTAAATCCGCTATCATTTGGAGGGATGATTTTTGGAGCGCTCATCGACTCCCACCTATGTTCTGGGGAAGGTAAATCAGCTCACCACTTGAGTTTAATTTATAGACTGCATCATATTCACTTGAAGATATTTGAATATCCGCTGGCGTAGCTTCTCCGGTAGGAAAGAATAAAACGGGTGGCTCAGGTTTGATCCGTTTATCAACCAAATGCCGACGTTCTGTTTCAACACCCGACAAGGACACTGTTACCTTGATATCTTGAGTTGTTTTGCTTTTCGCTACGAAGCGAGAAGCGGCATTTAGCGCAATCCATTCACCTTTGTGATATCGTTCAAATAAATTTTGTCCGTCAACAAATGTCCAGCTAACCGCCTCCCCAGACGCCACGGCTTCTCGTGAAAGAGAATTAATTGCTTTCGCAAGGTCTTCTGCTTGCTCTTGACCATCCGCCATGCCTTTAGGCAGGGACATGACAACCACACTAGACATCAGACCTATTATAAATATCACAACCAACAATTCGATCAGCGTGAAGCCATCGTCATGCGCATTGGGGAGGGAAGCTTCTAATCTGTCCAATTTCCAATATCCGCATCCAGGTCTTCACCATCTAACTGACCATCCGCGCCAAAAGAATATACATCCAGTACGCCATGTTCACCCGGGTAGACATACTGATATTCATTCCCCCAGGGGTCCAACGGCAAACGCTTAATAAAGCCACCTGCAGGATATAATTCAGGACGGGATAAATCATCTGGCGCTGAAACCAGCGCTTCAAGGCCTTGTTGTGTTGTCGGATAATCTATCAACTGCAAACGGTAGCGATCCAGACTGCTTTCTAAAGTTGCTATATCCACTCGTGCTTTCTTCACACGGGATGTGTCGACATTCCCCATGACGTTTACAAGGACAACTGTTGCCAGCAACCCCATGATAAAGACAACAACCATTAGCTCAACAAGAGTAAACCCTGCTTCCTCTGAAACAGTTTTCATTTCATTGCACTCTTCATTTTCAATCTTACGCGCGTCTTTTGTCATCTTTTCACCATTCCTGTATCTCTGCCGACTAAATCAATGCACCAGAGTTGAGTTGCAATATAGGAAGCATAATTGCCAATATTATCAGCATCACCAGTCCCCCCATGAGCACTGTAATAATTGGTTCTAATAGTCCAAGTGCTACGCCGGACGTCTTTTCAAAATCTCGTTCAAGATATTCTGCGCCTTTATCGAACATAACGCCCAATTGCCCGCTCGCCTCACCGCCTGCTGCCATATGAGTTACCAAAGGAGGGAAAGCCCCCGTCCGCCCCATTGATGCGCTTAATGATCCACCTTCACGAACATCTTCTATGACTTTTTCAACGGCATCCCGCAGAATTAAATTTGGTGTCGTTTCACGTGCCGCTCGCAAACAATCTAATACGGGGGCACCCGAAGAAGCTAGCGTTGCAAAAGTTCTTGCGAATCTGGCAGCAGCCACGCTTCTCACAACTTCACCAATTATAGGAAGTTTAAGGCTCATACGATCTAGACGTCGTTTCACCTTTTCTACTTTCGACAAATTTCCAAATGCAATGATACCCAGAACAAGACCGGCTATAATAAACAAGCCATAGCTTTGTAAGAAACTTGAAATATTGACCATTACTTGCGTGAGCAAAGGCAATTTTTGTCCCATTGTATCAAATTGCTCAACAACACGTGGAACGACGAAAACCAGTAGAGCAACAACCACCAACATTGCTACAAATGCCAGCACTGCAGGATAGATCATCGCTGATACAACTTTGCCCCGCATGTCTTCGCTTTTTTCTTGGTAATCCGCTAAACGTGCCATCACAGCATCTAGTGCACCTGCGCCTTCACCTGCAGCCACTATGGACGTATAGAGAGAATCAAAAGCTAAACGTTGACCAGACATCGCATCTGACAGAGTTTGCCCTTCGACCACATTTGCGCGGACATCTGCTAATACTGTGCGAACATTATTCTTCTTAGACGTTTCTCCGACAGCTGCCAAAGCTTCCTCAACAGGTGTTCCTGACGTGATTAACATAGCCAATTGCCGTGTTAGCAAAACACTATCTTTGGAAGACAATCTCAGCTGTCGTGTTTTCCTGTCTATTTTGCTTTTTGAAGCATCCACTTTAAGTGGCGTCAGTCCTTGCTTACGCAATTCACGACGCGCGGCTTTTAGAGAGTCCGCCGAAACGACTCCTTTAGATTTCTTACCTTGCGCATCAAGCGCTTGATATTCAAACGCCGCCATCAGATTCTCTCGATTGTCGCACGACTCGAAGCACCTCTTCAGACGTCGTCAACCCATGACGAACATGCTGCACCCCGCACCCCTGTAGCGTGTCAGATTTCGCAAATGCATAAGCTTCAATATCTTGCTCACGCGCATTATCGTGGATCATGCTGCGAAGCTTTGAATCCATGACAATAATTTCGTAAATCCCTAACCTTCCCTCATATCCTAACTGGTTACAATGCTGACACCCTTTGGCATGGTAAAATGGACCGTTTTCAGTTTCGGGTAATCCCAGTAGTTTTAACTCATTCGCGTCCGGCTTATAAGGCGTTTTACAATGACCACACAAACGGCGCACCAGCCGCTGCGCAACAACAGCCGTCAAGGTGGAGGATAACAAGAACGGCTCAACCCCCATATCACGCAAACGCGTCACAGCTGCAGCCGCAGAATTGGTATGAACGGTGGAAAGCACCAAATGCCCTGTTAAACTTGCTTGCACTGCAATTTGAGCCGTTTCTCCATCACGGATCTCACCGATCATCACAATGTCAGGATCTTGCCGCAAAATAGCACGCAAACCAGCTGCAAATGTCATCCCAACTTTGGTATTTACTTGAGTCTGTCCAACTCCATCAAGGCCATATTCAATGGGGTCTTCCACAGTTAAAATATTACGGGATTGATCATTTAGGAGTGTTAAGGCTGCATACAAAGATGTTGTTTTACCTGATCCTGTCGGTCCTGTGACAAGCACAATACCGTTTGGCTCCTTTAGGACGTTTTTCAAAGTCGTTAGAATTTGCGGAGGCATGCCTAACTCATCGAGATCTAAGCGAGCAGACTCCTTATCCAACAGACGCATCACAACACGTTCACCATAACGGGCAGGCAAAGTTGAGACCCGCACATCAATAGGACGTCCACCTAAACTAAGTGACACACGACCATCTTGAGGAACGCGCTTTTCAGCAATATCTAATCGCGCCATTACTTTGATACGCGACACGAGCAGCGGTGCAACACGACGCGAAGGAGTTAAAACTTCCCGCATAACACCGTCCACGCGCAATCGCACAGACAAGCGGTCTTCAAACGGTTCAACATGAATATCTGAAGCTTTTGTACGAACGGCTTCTGCAATTAATCCGTTGATCAATCGAATGACGGGTGCATCGTCTGATGTATCAAGTAAGTCAGCGTTTTCATTTAGTCCTGCAGCAAGACTATCTAAGTCTCCACGCTCATCCAGCGCATCATCAATGTCAGATGAATCAAAGCCGTCGCCAGAATAAACTTCAGATAAACACCGATCAAACTTTACCCGATCAAGAGGAACGATAGTCACTCGACGCCCCGCAATACGGCGCGCTTCGATCAGCGCAACTGGATTCGCTCCTGTAAGCATACCCAAACACATAGCTTCACCTTCAGAAAAAAGAACAACGCCTTTTTCTTTGGCAAAGCTATAGCTTAATCGCTGTTGGGATACTTTACTCACACGCGCCCTCTACTCACTTAGACTATTCTTCAACCCCAAGGACTTCTTTCATAAAGACATCGAGATTTGCATTTTCATTTCTTGACGCTGCAATCTGCTCTTGACGAATATATTGATATTTTTGTTGGGTTGTGCGGCGCATGGTTTCAGCATCGCGTATGATTGTTGGCCTTAGGAAGACCATCAGGTTTGTACGTTTTTTGGTTGTGCCTTCAGATGAAAACAAGCGCCCAATTCCCGGAATCTCTCCAAGGATTGGGACCTTGGAAGCGCTTAGCGTTTCTTCTTCCTGTATCAAACCACCCAATACAATAATCTCACCATCATCAGCAAGAATTGTCGTCTTGATCTCACGATTATTCGTAATGAAATCGGTTCCGGATACTGAATCAAATATTGAAGATACTTCTTGACGCAATTGAAGCTTAATACTGTCGCCTTCACCAATTTGGGGCGTAACTTCCAGCGTTACCCCTAAAGGCTTGCGTTCAACTGTTCTGAAAGGATTTGAGTTGTTATCTCCCAAAGCCTCACCAGTTGTAATTGGAACCTCTTGCCCAACGGTGATTGACGCCTCTTCATTGTCCAATGTTAGCAAGTGAGGTGTCGAAAGCACATTTGAAGTTACATCTGTATCAACAGCATTTAAGATTGCACCAAAAATGGTTCCATCTGATGTTTCACCACCTATTCCGAGTAGTCCCCCCGCACTTCCTAGAAGCGAGTTTATTGCAACACTTTGCAAAGAACTAGATGAGCTTGTATCAGTATCAGATCCTGTTTCACCATCCCCTAATATCAATGCACCAGCTAAAGCTAAAACATTGGGTGTTGAGCGTGTAAAATTCGTGGCTGCAAAGGGCGTCGTAGAATTTCCCGTACCAGACAGCACAAATTCAAGCCCAAGCTCACGCGCGGCATCATCTGATAATTCAACAATGATAGCTTCAACAAGCACCTGTGATCGACGTCTGTCTAGTTCTTCAACAACGCGCTCGAGTTGTCTCACAACCATGGGCGATGCACTTACAACGAGTGAATTTGTCGGCTCGTAAACGGCAATGGTTGGCAAACTAACATTAGACTTATCTGGACTAGTCTGTTCGGCTAACCTCTTCCCCATCGCTTCAAGAATTGGTGCCAATTCCGCAGCTTCAGAATGTTTAAGCGAAAGCACTTTCAGAGATTCATCATCCTGCCGATTAGAAACATCAAGCCCGCGCACAATCTCATGTACTGCCGCAACATCCCGCGCCTCACCCTTGATAATTAAAGAGTTATTACTCTCCACAGCAAGAGCCGACACGGCATACCCACTACTCCAACGAGTCTCTTCTTTCATCCCGTTGACTGTCTTGGCCATCTCCGTGGCTGACATATTTACCAATGCCATAGTCAACGTCTCATTGCGATCCTGATCAATCTCAGAAATGACCTTACGGACACGAGATATATTCGCAGCATAATCAACAACGATAAGCGTATTGGATGCTGAACTCGCACTGACTTGACCTTGCGGATTCGTAATCGGTTTGATCATTTTAGCTGCTTCTGCAGCATCAAAATTTCGAAGCCTCAAGACTGCAGTTTCAAACTGATCCCCACTCACAGAAGAGCGCGCAAGCGCTGCTTCAGCTGAAGCAGATTGCTCCGGTACGATTTTATACACACCGCCTTGTGAGGGTATGGCTGTAAATCCGTTCACACGGAGTGTCGACAGAAATACCTGAAAAACTTCTCGATCCGTTAATGGCGTTTGCGAAGAAACACTTACACGCCCGCGAACACTAGGGTGCACAACAAATGTATGTCCAGTAATGGCGGATACATCGTCAATAAGAACTGAAATATCAACGTCTTTTAGATTCATCACATGCGTCTGCGTGCCATCCGCACGTACACGTGTTTCACCCAAATCATCGGCAAATGCATACTGCCCCATGGGCGCGATAAAACCGCCAAGCATGGCAAGTGCCGCACTGTGTCGAAGTCTATTTCTTTTAGAAATCATCTACCTACTCACTTCCAACAGCATTATTCCGACACATTCACGATCAGCTTCATAGTGGCACCATTTCTGGTCAAATTAATTTCAGCGTCTGGCGCTGTTTCGAGAGAAGCTATCAATGCCTCATAATCCACATCTTGATTTAATTGTGTCCCGTTTATCGCGTGCACGACATCACGAGTTTTAAGGCCTGATTTAGCAAACACGACGCTATTTAAAGGAAACACGACGACACCTTGGTCTTGTCCTACAGAAGCTGCATCAAATCGCGCCCAACTCAATATATCTTTCAGCTCACTACGCTGCATTGTATAGGTTTCCGTTATCACCTCAGGGGCAGAATCCAAATCTTGCGTCGTTTCAGCAAGCTCAAGCTTTTCTAGATCCGCTTGTGCTTGTTCACGATCTGGCGTTTCCTGCACTATGCTCTTCTTGCCATCATCCTTAAGGGATTTGATACCAATATCTTCGCCATGAAAGTTTGAAAGTCGTTCAATTCGTCCATCTCTGGAGAGCAAAACCCCATCAGCAAAAATACTTTCGACTACGACATTCTGTAGACCACTAATTGGATCACCTACTTTATAACGTGTTTGATTCACACCGCCCGTCGAGATAAAAGCAACACCACTTCCATTTCCATCAGCACGCACGCCGTTCAATGTGATGTCCAGCTCAGTTTCGGGCGCATCAGGTTGGTTTGATGCAATTTCTAGACCCACTGGATCCAAAGTTTGCATGCGGAAAGGCGTTATTCGAGACAGCATGCTGACGTCGATTGTACTCACGCTGGAAGCAACTGATGACTTTCGGTCAAAGGAGATTTTTTCTTCAACAAAGCTTGGACCCACGCTCAAAAGCCATACAAGTCGAGCGCTAAAAATTGCCAAAACGATTATTGAGACGAATATAATAGCAATATGCAATACTCGAAGCACGCGCGGCCAATCCGCGACGAAATTCAATCCATTACCTTGCATATCATCACCTTAATTTAGGTAGGCTTACTCAATACTAGGCGAAAACCACGTTATACCTAACACGCAATCATCACATCACATTCATTCTATTTTATTTTCTGTACTTAATAGAACCACCCTAAAACTTATAAAAGTAGCTACAAGATGCATTAGGTCTTGTAGCTACTCTATGTCAATTCACCAACAAAGTCAGATATCCACTAGAATGTAGCAGATACACTCGCTGATATGCTTGTACCACGCTCATATGAATAGAAGTCTGTTTTACCCAAACCTTCACTCATTTGATATTCGGTGTGGTCCTCATTCAATAAGTTACGACCACTCAAGCTAAACCCAATATCATGCCCAGCGAGCACGAAGTCACGTTTGTAAACAAGGTCAAGCTGAATACCTGGATCTTCCACCACATCTGGCACAATCGCACCAGGAGTATCCAATCCGCGTTGTAAAATACGCTCATCAACCCACCCAAGAAGTAATGTTAGTTGATCAACATCGCCTTCCCAGCCAAATTGCAAGTTCAGAATGTGCTCAGGAGTACCTTGAAGTGTAGAACCATCCAGTGAATACAAAGAAGCATCTTTCAAAGAACGTGAAAGAGGATCAAATACTTGATCACCTTCTTCTGCTTGAATTTCTGCTGAAGTATAAGTGTAGTTAGCTGAGAACATCCATTCACGATCCTGAACCCACTTGCTAGAAAGTGGTAGCGCAAATTTCGTGCGGTACTCTAATTCACCACCAAACAATTCAGCTTTTGGTGAGTTGATGAAAGTTGTTTCGAAAACAAATGTAGAAGTTGAATATTGAACCTCTTCAATTGGGTTTTCAATTTCTTTCATGAAACCAGCAATAGATACAAACTGATTGCGTCCAAAGTAGTATTCAAGACGCGCATCAAAGTTAGTCAATTCACTGTCAATCAGTCCACTATTCCCGCGATATGTACGGTCTGTATCTGGATCGATATAACTAGACAAAGCCAACTCACGGAACTGTGGACGAGCAATTGTGTTTGAGTACCCCAAACGCAATTGAAGATCATCCGCAAAGTTCCAGTTTAACAACACGCTTGGCAACAAGTAGTTGTTTTGAAGAGAAACAGCACCTGTTCCCTCGTTTCCAAAACGATCGAACGTTCTTACGTTCTGCTCTGCTTCTTCATAGCGTAGACCAAATGTTGTTTGGATAAATTGCGCAAGATCTATCTCAGCTTCAACATATCCAGCAGCAATATCTAAGCTAGCAGCATAAGAGTCATTTGCTGATAACACTTCGCTTAACACAAATCGTGTAGGGCCAATGTTGTCAGGTGAGAACAAATAGTCCGGTCTAGCAATCTCAACATCGTCAGGAAGCGAGTTTCCGCCAGCAAAACGTAGTCCAAGGAAATTATAAGTACGGTCAGTTGTAGAGAAATCTAAACCACCGGACAAATTCATCTCACGGTCACCGCCCAAATAGGCTGTGTAGTTAAGATCAGCACCACCACTCAACATTTCATCTTCTAATGTTGAAAAGCTAATGCGATAGTTATTTGCTGTTGAATATTTAGGTGCATCCCCAACATTATCTACCAATCGACGCAAAGAACGCTCATACGGTGCGTCTCTTGAAGAACTCGCAACAGCTCCTCTCCAGTTGAATGTAAAATCATTCACAAAATGCTCACCGCGAAGTTGATAGAAAGCAAGTTCTCTCTCATACCAACCAGTAGATTCATCATGTACAAGACTGTTCGCACCCGGTGCGTTAAAGTCTACACCAGTATCAATTTGTGCTTCTTTGGTCGTTGAGTGAACGTAAAAGACAGTCGTCTGAACTTCGTTTTCACCCCAGTTTAATGTCAATGAACCCAATGCGTTCACTGTAGCATCAAACGATGTTTGGGTTGAGTTTATACGTGTACCTGCTTCATTACCTTGCACAAAGTTACGCGCAACATCTTTCGTCGTCCAATCTTGGTCGTACCCAACGACCCCGATAAGACCAACTTCAACTTCACCAGCATAGATACTGCGACCTGCAGAAATAGACCCTTCTACAGCAGGGCCTAGTTTGGCCTGCTGAATGACACTTAGAGGAGAGTTTACAAGACTCTCACCAACCGCTTCAACTTCAGAAGAACTGAATGAACTCAATCTTTCGCCCGAATTCAAAACATTCTGCAAAGGAGCAGGAACATCTCTCAAACCGTCATCATAACCACTCCAGTCGAGATCACTTCCACCGTAAATGAGGCCTTTTTCAGCAGTCGTTACAGTGTCCCCACTGATACCATATTTGAATGTCATGAAGTTTTCACTTGGCATTCCAATGGTTTGCAAATTGATCAAACCACCACCAAATTCACCTGGAGCAGACGCAGCAAATGTCTTCTCAACAGCTGCACCTTCAAGAATGTTTGACGGAAACAAATCCAACGGAACTGTTCTTTTAAGGGGTTCTGGACTTGGAAGTGGAGACCCATTCAAAAGTGATGAAGAATAGCGATCACCCAAGCCCCGAACAAATGCAAATTTTCCAGAAACAACACTCAATCCACTCAAGCGTGTTAGAGCAAGCGCGGCATTGGAGTCTCCAGAACGTACGAGATCTTCAGCAGAAAGAAATGAAGCAACTTGTGTTGTTTCACGTTGTGGGTCAGGAATAAATTCGCCTCGAATAACAATTGTGTCTTGGCGTCCGGCGCTATCATCGTTGCCATCGACATCTTGAGCGATCGCTTGAGGTAGGATTGCTAACGCCAATGAAGTTGTCAGCAAAAGCCGACGAGTATGATTTGAGAACATTTGAGGTGAAACCTTTACAAAACTTGTAGCCCAGACAAATTCACGCGTTAAAGACGGGTCGTTTTCGGGCAAATTAAAATCCGAAAAAACCGAAGAAGGTTTTAAGCCTTCCTCGGTCATTTTTTAGATCAGTGTTAGCAAGGGTCTGAAGCTTCTAAGCCACAAGACCAGCCTTTCCACCATGTGTCGTTCGCATCTTTAACTGCACCGATGTAATCCACAGCTTCTAGGTCACTAGAAAGCGTTGTTACATCAAACGCTGTTACAGCTGATTCAGATGCACCATTTACGAATGTGTTCGTAAGCGTGTTTGTCGTCTGTGTGTTGTTAGAATTGTCAGCTAATGCGGCAATTACAGCGGCATTATCTGATCCTGATGCTTGATTCAGACCAGTAGAACAATCGAACAATACAGAACCAAAGTTAGGGTCCACAGCCGCAGAATATCCGGCTACGCCGTCTCCTGCTGTGCCTTCCCAACGGAAACAACCGCCACCAGCAAAGCTAACCACACCGTTTACATAACGCCCAACAGTACCTGAGTTCAGACGGAAAGCGTTCGAACGGTTTCCAATGAAGGTAAAGTTAGAAATTTTAGCGTTGGAGAGCGGAGCAGTACCTGGAGCTACAGAACTTGCTTCCACGATGTTGTCACCGCCATCTTCGCGTTGAGTAACAATCGCATACTGAATAGTACCTTGGTATCCGTTATCTGTATCGATTGAGTCGTCATCGTTACCTGTTAGCACAAGGTGCTTCACGTTGACCGTTCCACCGAAGAACTCAACACCATCATCAGAGTTGTTGTGAACTTGGATATAATCAACAACAGTACCTGAACCAACACCACCAAAAGAGATACCGTTAAGTTCTTTACCTGTAGAAACTTCAAAACCAGCGTGTTTCACAAGTGTGTAGTTTAGGGCACCAGAACTATCATCAGAAACGTTACCGCCGTACACAGCTTCCGGTGCAGTTACACCTTCAACCACATTGTTACAGCCAGCTGAACCTGGAGCAGATGCATCTAAACAACGGTTTATTGGTGCACGTCCAAGAAGAACCAATCCACCCCATTCACCAATCGCATTTTCACGACCAGATTGATCAGCAGCTAGATCAAGTTCTGATGTAAAGACAACAGGGTCAGCCGCAGTACCATTGGAGAAGATTTTAGACCCACGGTTAACAACCATGTAGTCCGCACCACTATCACCAAATAAAGTTACACCTGATTCAATAGTCAGAATTGCTGTATCACCGTCAGCAGCTGTACCATCAGCGCCAACATCAATACCAACATTTACACGACCATCAATCTCGTAAACATTACCGCGTGTAAGCCTTACGTCTGTTGTGAGTGTTCCAGACAATTGACATACAGTTTTGTCACCCAAGGTCAAACCTGAATCTGTCGTTCCTGTTGGACATCCCTTGTCTTCAAACAGACCAAATGTCCAACCAGCAGCCCAGTTAGAAGTTTCAGTAGCTTCAGGACCAAATGCACCAATGTAGGTTGTCGTTTCAAGCTCAGAAGAAAGCGTCGCAGCGTCAAATGGCGTTACACCAGTTTCAACAGGACCTGGAAACAACACACTTGCCAATGAGTTTGTCGCTTGTGTGTTATTTGCGTCATCAGCAAGTGCCGCGGTTACTGCCGCATTGTCTGATCCAGAAGATTTGTTCAATCCGGTTGAACAGTCAAACAACACAGATTTAAAGTTCGGGTCCGAAGCGCCTACATATCCGGCAACACCATCACCAGCACTGTCTTCCCAACGGAAACATCCACCACCAGCGTAGTTCACAACACCATTTACATACTTACCGATTGTACCAGAGTTCAAGCGGAAAGCGTTTGAGCGGTTACCCACGAAAGTGAAGTTTGCAATTTTGGCGTCTGAAGACGGTGTAGTACCCGGCGCGACAGAACTCGCTTCAACAATGTTATCACCGCCGTTTTCACGTTGAACAACGATCGCGTGCTGGATTGATCCTTGGTAACCATTGTCTGTATCGATTGAATCGTCATCGTTACCAGTTAGAACAAGATATTTGACGTTTACATTACCACCGAAGAACTCAACACCATCATCAGAGTTGTTGTGAACTTGAATGTGATTCACTGTTGTACCTGAACCAACTCCACCGAAAGAAATACCGTTAAGTTCTTTTCCTGTTGATACTTCAAAACCAGCAAAACGTACTTGCACATACTGCAAACTACCGCTGTTGTCGAAAGCATCGTTACCACCGTAAACAGCTTCAGGAGCAGTTACACCTTCAATAACGTTGTTACATCCAGCAGAACCCGGCGTAGAAGCATCTAAACAACGGTTAATTGGCGCATCACCCAAAAGAACGACACCGCCCCATTCACCAATGCTGTCGCCACCGAAATCATTCGTTGAATCTGTGTCATTGCGACGCTCAAGGTCAGATCTACTTGTAAAGATGATTGGCGCAGATGCTGTACCATCAGCAAATATTTGTGAACCGCGGTTCACAACCAAAAAGTCAGCACCACTCTCACCAAACAATGTCACGCCTGGCTCAATTGTAAGTCTGCCATATTTTCCATCAGGTGCGACAGATGAGCTAACACCTGCATCTGTACCTACATTTACACGACCGTTGATGCGGTAAGATACGCCTTCAATGTAAGGAACAGTTAAGTTAGTCAGGATATTTCCAGTAATTTCACAAACTGTTTGGCCAGCAACAGAGCTTAGAGTGTTGAAACCTGAAGCACATGTCGCTGCAGCTGGAGTAGGTGTACCACCTGGTGTCGGTGTCGGCGTAGGTGTGCCTGTTCCTGTGCCTGGAGACGTTGCACCTGGAGACGTGATGCTAGAACCTTGTGAACAAGCAAAAACAGCTAAACTGGCTGCACCAATTAGTAATGCGCGGCGAAAATTCTTAACCGAAGTCATTTGGGTATACCCCCTACAGAGTGGCGTGAAGCAAAACTTATGTTCTCCAGCAACAACCGCCCCAACGGCTCAACATTGCTAGAAAGACCTCCGCGCTATCGCACACCTATGTGACAGTCATGTTACAGGTGGGCATTTCTCTGCATCCATTAAGACCACAATTCCCCTAAGTGATGACACTTTTGCACCATAAATTAAGCATAAAAAAGCCTATGCTGACGTACCTTCCCGCACACAAAATTCATCCTCAGTGCACTGTCTTTATTGATTTAATTTAGAACAAAAAAAGCGTGTCGAAATATCTCTACAGAGAAATACCTTGCCCCAAAGGACCGCAAAGCCACACCCACCAGAAACCAATCGCAAGATGAGGTCCAAACGCGATTCTTATATCACGCCGCATTCTTCCGCTTCCCAAACTAACCACTCCAACAAAAAGCAAACCAGAGATAGCAGCAACAAGAAGAACACTTGGTAGACCTATCCACCCCAACCAAATTCCAGCAGCTGCAAAAAGCTTGGCATCACCCATCCCCATTCCATGCTGTCCAGTACGTTTCACATGCACAACATCAACAAGTCGCAGTGCTAAATATCCTACGACTAACCCTATGAAATGATGATGCAACTCATTAAATCGGAACACACTTGCCCAAGCCGCACCCATACCAATGAGAGAGTAAGTCAATATATTTGGAAGTATATGGCGCTCAATATCAATGAATGATGCCCACACCAACACAAGTGCAATACAAGCGCTCGGTGTAAATAAATCCAATGGCAACACAACAAACGCACTAAAAACAGCGAGTATTGTAACTATTACACTTAAAAAATAGCGTAGGGGAGATTTCAGCTTCAAATACGCAAGCATATCCTCCCCCCCTTCATCCCAGCGACCTAGATGAGTAAGTGTTATTCGTCAGCATCCACAAATGGCGCAATCGTTACACTCTCACCGCAGCCACACGCATCCGTTTGATTTGGATTTTTAAACACAAACTTGGAATGCAAAGGGGATATTTCATAGTCAATTTGAGAACCAAGTAAAAATAGCACGGCTTTCGCATCAACAATAATTTCTACGCCATTGTCCTCAACACGCTCATCAAGCGCAGCGGGTACTTCAGCATAATCCATTACATATTCCATGCCCGCGCAGCCACCATTCTTCACGCCTACGCGTAAAAAACCTGCATCACGTTCAGACATAATCTCTTTTACACGCTTAGCAGCAGCATCTGAGAGCGTCACAATTTTAGGTCTGGGTCTTCTAGCCATGATATATATGTGTGCTTTGTTAGCTTGAATTACAACATGTTCAATTGAAGGCGTGCCTCATCAGACATGCGCGAAGCATCCCAAGGAGGATCAAATACAAGGCTCACCTTGCAAGTATGTACGCCTTCAACCTTCAATACAGCCTCTTCAACCCAGCCCGGCATTTCGCCGGCAACAGGACAACCAGGTGCTGTAAGTGTCATTTCTACATCAGCATGACGCTCATCATTCAAATCAACTTTATATATGAGGCCAAGCTCATACACATCGACAGGAATTTCCGGGTCATACACTTCTTTAATGCGTGCGATTATATCATCAGTGATGCGATTTAACTCATCCTGTGGAATAGGCCCAGTTGATGCCGGAGCTTCAGCAGCAGCGGGTTCAATTACATCGCGTTTTATATCGTCAGCCATTATTTTCTCTTCTAAGCTAAAAGCATGGCGCGCGCTTTTTCTAGCGCCTGCACAAACATATCAGCTTCTTCCAATGTATTATAGATCCCAACGCTAGCACGCGCTGTTGCACTTACCTTTAAATGGGACATTAAAGGCTGAGCGCAATGGTTTCCCGCACGAATAGCCACCCCATATCGGTCTAATATCTGCGCAAGGTCATGTGGATGCGTACCTTCAATCGAAAAAGTCAGCACCGGCCCCTTACCTTCAGCTGTTCCGTGAATGGTCAACCCATTTATACCACGCACACCCTCTGCTAGGCGCTCATATACAGCCTTTTTATACGCACGCGCTTCAGGAGTTACATATTTTTGCATCCACTCCACAGCAGCACCAAACCCTACAGCCTCTAGAATAGCTGGCGTACCTGCCTCGAAACGATGCGGCGGCGCATTATATGTCACGCCATTACGGGTGACAGTGTCAATCATTTCACCGCCCCCTTGATATGGACGCATGGCAGATAGGATATCTAACTTTCCATAAAGCGCGCCAATACCCGTCGGGCCATACATTTTATGTGCCGAACACACATAAAAATCAGCATCTAACGCTTGAACATCAATTTCCAAATGCACAGCGGCCTGACACCCATCAAGCAATACAAGTGCACCAGCGTCATGCGCTTCTTTTATTATAGTCGCGACATCCGGAACCGTACCCAGCACATTCGACATATGCGTCACAGCTACAATGCGTGTCTTTGGCGATAGTTGCGCCCTGAAGCTATCCATATCAAGGGAACCATCTTCAGA
Organism: uncultured Hyphomonadaceae bacterium; assembly: GCA_964351655.1. Classification (GTDB taxonomy): domain Bacteria; phylum Pseudomonadota; class Alphaproteobacteria; order Caulobacterales; family Hyphomonadaceae; genus Hirschia. Next base: position 23,875 of record CAYGPD010000003.1, read on the forward strand.
AACTTCAATCCACTTGATAACTGCACCAAAACGTTCGCGCAAGAAATGCCACGGCACGATGTTAGAGTGATGCTCCATAACGGAGACCATAATCTCGTCACCGGCTTTGATCGTTTCCGCTAAGCCAGATGCAACCAGATTGATCGCTTCTGTTGCGCCCTTGGTAAAGATTACCTCATCAACAGATTTCGCGTTTAGATGAGAGCGCACAAGTTCACGCGCTTTTTCAAATGCATCTGTTGTTTCATTTGCAAGCGTATGCAAACCACGATGAACATTTGAATAGGCTGTGCGCGCCTGATTAGACATCGCATCCAACACATAGTCAGACTTTTGTGACGAAGCTGCACTATCTAAATATACAAGTGGCTTTCCACCAATCTGCCTATCCAGAATTGGAAATTGTTGACGTATTGTTTGAATATCAAATTCTGATTTTAAAGAGAGTTCATCAGCCACCGGCGTGCCTCCTCTTCGAATATGTCTCGCAATCCATCATCTGTAATCTGAGCAAAAGCTTCAGCAATAAAACTCTGTGTTAGCATCGCCTTTGCTGTAATCAAAGGTATCCCGCGTTGACGCATATAGAAAAGGGCATCCGCATCCAGCGCGCCTGCAGTGTTTCCGTGCGCACATTGCACATCATCTGCATAAATTTCCAATTCCGGTTTTGCGTTTACTTCCGCACCATCTTCCAGCAACAAAGTGTTATGGGCCATCGCTGCGTCAGTCTTTTGTGCATTGCGTGCAACATAAAACTTGCCTTGGAACGCGCCTTTGCCACCCTTTTTAACAGCACCCTTTGTAACTTGTGCAGTTTGACAATGTCCTGCCGAATGACGCACGAAACTGGTAAAATCGACGTGGCGTTTATCTCCTAAAAGATAAGCAGCATTCAAGGTTGCATTCGCACCCTCTTCACGATGCACGACTCGCGTCTCGACTCGGCAAAGCTTGCTACCTGTTGCAAACGCTGTCTGTGAAAAAATCGCATTCTCATAAAGGTGCACATTTGTTGTCACAATCTGCACTGCGTTCGAATCGGCTGCTTGATAAACCAAACGTTCAGCTTTTGCATTTTTCTCTAATGTGTACTCAAGCGCTATGGACGAAAAGCCACCTTGGTTCAAATGGCTTTCAACAATCGTTGCCGATGCACCTTCGCGAAACACAATCTCAACATGCGCAAAATTATCAGCCGCATCGGCATCAAATTCAATTTTCAAAGGCTGAGTTTGTTCACCAGCGATTTCAATTGTAACAATGCTCGGACTGTTTGCCAAAGCAGATGCAAGGGCGGCCATTGGCAATTCTTCAGCAGCTGCAAATGCTGGTGCATCCACTTGCTGGGTCCAGCGCACACCCGGCGGACGGTTAGCAGGCGCAGAGAACCCCTCCTTGCTAAAGCGTAGCACGGGCATAGCACACGCAGAGAAAGCGTCGCCCACAGGCACACCAGAAGCTGTTTTGGAAGGCTTTAGCGCAGCTCTCACATCAGACCAACGCCATCCTTCGACACGTCTGTGAGGCAAGCCCTTAGCCGCAAAAGCTTCAAAAGCACGCGTGCGACGCGCATCCGTTTTTAGTCCGTTATAAGCCTCAATCAGGCGAGATTCCGCGGGGCTAGGGTCATGGATAAGTGTTTGATTGCTCACGCATTCGCCTCCGCCAATACGCCGTCATAACCCTCATCTTCAAGGCGCAACGCTAGTTCAGGTCCACCCGTTTTGATGATCTTTCCTGCTGCAAGCACATGCACTTTGTCTGGCTTAATGTGATCAAGCAAACGCTGATAGTGTGTAATCACCAGCATACCACGATCGGGCGCACGCAACGCGTTCACCCCATCCGACACAACACGCAAAGCATCAATGTCCAAACCTGAGTCTGTTTCATCTAGAATCAAGAACTTAGGCTCAAGCATCATCGCTTGAAAAATCTCAAGTCGTTTTTTCTCTCCACCAGAAAATCCAACATTTAGCGGACGTTTGAGCATGTCGGCATCAATTTTTAAAACCTTTGCAACCGCACGTGCTTTTTTCAAAAACTCGGGTGCAGAAATCTCTTCTTCTCCGCGACGTTTGCGTTGGGAATTCATCGCTGTACGAACAAACGTCATTACAGGAACGCCCGGAATTTCCAGAGGATATTGAAAGGATAAGTATAACCCCTTCGCGGCTCGCTCTTCAGGGTCCATCTCTAAAAGGTTTTCGCCGTTTAATTCAGCACTACCAGATGTCGCTTCATACCCATCGCGGCCCGTTAAGACATATGAAAGCGTAGATTTACCCGCCCCATTCGGCCCCATAATCGCGTGCACTTCGCCAGCCGGCACATTTATGCTCAAACCTTTGATAATCTCTTTGCCTTCGCCATCTTCTTTTTCAACACGAGCGACGAGTTCATTTAAGGTTAGCACGAGGTGTTACTCCAACATTCTTTATATGTTCCATTCACATAGGAACTGATTTCTAATTCACAATACCCGACAAGGTTAGTATGTTATTTTAAAACGGCGTCAACATTGAACGTAATAGAAATTCACGATCCACTATTTCTACACCCGTTTACACCATAACGAAGCCACGCTGGAAACAGCACGAAGTCACCCTAACTAAACTTGAATTTCAACATTAACGGCACCGGTAATGTTCTACATTTCCAAACCGAAATTTCATGCTAAGCATCACTGATATAGGAAAACATAGACACTCGAAAAGCTTGGGCGCGTATATGAGAATAGTTCGCCATGATTATGTGTTCCGATTTAAATACCCTAAACAGGAAATTTCAATCTGCGCACCCAATGGCAATGCGGCAACTTCTACAGTTGTTCTGGTCGGTGGTTTAGAGCCAAAGAATGAACCATAGACTTCATTCATTTCCGTATAATTATTCATATCCGCCAGATAAACTGTACAACTTATGAGGTGACTTAAATCAGCGTCAGCTAATTTAAGAGTTTTCTCTATCGCAGCAAAAGCATTACGGGTTTGCTCTTCTACACTATCAGGTAGCTCTGTTGTTCCAGGCTTTAGCCCAATCATACCAGAAAGATATAAAGTTTCACCATGACGAATCATCGGTGAAAACAAAAGCTTTTGATCTTTTGCAGCATTCTCTGGTCTAAAGTGCTCTATTTGACTAGTTGCAGAGCAAGCCGACAAGAATAGAACCGTTCCTAGAGCTGTTACAATTCTCGAACGAAATTTCATGACTATCCCACACTTCCCTCAAGACTAACTTCCAGAAGTTTCTGTGCTTCGACAGCAAATTCCATCGGTAATTTCTGGATTACATCCCTCACAAAACCATTGACCAATAACGCTACAGCTTCTTCTTCATCCAAGCCGCGTTGACGACAATAAAATAATTGATCTTCAGAAAGACGGGTCGTAGTTGCTTCGTGCTCCAATTGGGCATCGGCGCGCTTATTTTCAATATATGGAACCGTGTGAGCGCCACATGTCTGACCTATCAACAAACTATCACATTGAGTGAAGTTTCGAGATCCTTTTGCCTTACTACCCACTGACACCAACCCTCGGTAAGTCGAGTTTGATTTCCCAGCTGAAACCCCTTTTGATATAATCCGAGATTTGGTGCGCTCACCTAAATGGATCATCTTCGTGCCAGTATCAGCCTGCTGATGACCGTTCGTTACCGCAATGGAATAAAACTCACCAACACTATCGTCACCACGAAGAATACAGCTTGGATATTTCCAAGTTACCGCCGAGCCAGTTTCAACCTGAGTCCACGACACTTTCGAGCGTTTACCACGACAATCGGCACGTTTCGTCACAAAATTATATACGCCGCCTTTGCCATCCACATCACCCGGCCACCAATTTTGCACAGTTGAATATTTAATTTCTGCATCATCTAGTGCAACTAGCTCGACAACAGCAGCATGAAGCTGGTTTTCATCGCGCATCGGAGCCGTACAACCCTCTAGATAAGATACATACGCCCCCTCATCAGCGACAATTAGCGTGCGCTCAAATTGACCAGTACCTTGAGCATTCATCCGGAAATAAGTCGATAATTCCATCGGGCAACGTACGCCTTTAGGAATATAAACAAATGTCCCATCGGAAAAGACCGCGCAGTTAAGCGTCGCGAAGAAATTATCTGATTGAGGAACCACTGTTCCAAGATATTTTTTTACCAAGTCAGGGTATTCATGCACAGCCTCAGAAATCGACATAAAAATAACGCCAGCTTTCTTCAATTCTGCCTGAAACGTGGTTGCAACCGATACAGAGTCAAATACGGCATCTACTGCGACACGTGGCTTCTCACGCGCTTGAGCTGCTGATTCAGACGCACCTTCCACACCCAACAACACTTCAGCTTCGCGCAGCGGAATACCCAATTTCTTATACGTTTCGAGAATTTCTTCAGGTACGTCATCTATTGAATCGTATCTGGCTTTGCCCTTTGGAGCCGCGTAGTAGTAGGCGTCTTGATAATCAATTTTAGGATAATTTACCATCGCCCAATCAGGCTCATCCATAGTCAGCCAGCGTTCATATGCCTGAAGTCGCCAATCCAGCATCCATTGAGGCTCATTTTTCTTTTCAGAAATAAATCGAATAACGTCTTCGTTTAGCCCTTTAGGCGCAAACTCTTGCTCAATATCTGTAATAAAGCCTGCATTATATTTATCGGATTCAAGTGCACGTGCCGCATCAACAGTTGCCTGATCAACGCCATCTTTTACAATATTTTCTGGGCGTGTGTCGTCAGCCATCAGGCATTCTCCTTATTCGAGGTGTTCATTTTCACCCCTTTTCGCTGTGCAGTGCGTATCCACGCATCTCCAGCTTTTTCAAAATCTGTATCTTCAGAAGCCCAGCCGAAGCTAAACCTCACAGCACCTATGGCAAGTCCTTTAGGGATGTCCATCGATGCTAAAACATGCGATTGTTTTACCTTACCCGATGAGCACGCTGATCCTGATGACACAGCCACCCCCTCAAGGTCCATAGCCATCACTTGGGTCTCAGCTCGCAAACCTTCAACACTCAAGCAAGATGTATTCGCTAAACGTGGCGCATTTTCTCCAAACACAGTCACATTTGCCACACTTTTTAGTCGTGCTTCCATCATATCACGTTTCAACGCTAACGTCTCAAATTTGGCTAGGTCGCTCAATGCAGTCTCGACTGCTGCACCAAACCCCGCAGCACCAATAAGATTCTGCGTCCCAGAGCGGTTCCCCATCTCTTGGCCTCCGCCTAGTAAAGTAGCTTTAAAGGGCGCACCGGCCCGAATATAAAACGCACCAACCCCAGCCGGACCACCAACTTTATGTCCAGATAAAGTCATATAATCTATTTCACCATCCAGAACAGAAACTGGCATTTTTCCGAGAGCTTGCACCGCGTCACAATGGATAAATCCATCTGCTTTATGTACAAGGTCCGCTGCAGCTTCAACTGGTTGAACCACACCAGTTTCATTATTAGCTAGCATCAATGATAAAAACGGGGCCCGTCCATCGTGTGGCCAATTTGTAAGTAACTCCTGTAACCATAATAGGTCGATTTGTCCGTCTGGAGTAACTTTCGTTAAAATCGCATCAGGCAATTGAGCAAGAACAGCATCATGTTCAAAACCACACACAATTGGCATCAACAACGGCTCTTGCAGGCGCACACCATTTAAAATAGCTGAATTTGCCTCTGTTCCTCCGCTTGTGAAAGTCAAATCTTCACGACAAGCACCAATAGACGCGGCCACTATTTCACGCGCAGATTCCAAGCACGCCCTTGCTGAACGCCCCGCTCCATGAACAGAAGAAGGATTTGCACCAATCTCCATTGCACGAAGCATTGCTTCCTTGGCTTGCGGCCTCAATGGCGCTGTTGCGTTATAATCGCAATATATGGGGTCTATCTTTGGCAAGTTCCCGATCCTACATCTATTCTAATACGCCGGACATTCCCTTAACATCACCCGACATAACATCCTTGATCGACACGCCAGAAAGAAATTTGATAATGTGCAACCTAAGTTCACGCCACAAATCATGAGTGGCGCATCGCTCTAAGCGACCTGTACAGGGCTTCCCCCCCATTTCACCGCAACGCGTTGTTTGAATTGGTTCATCAACTGCCACAATAATCTGACTGATCATTGTTTGATCTGGGCGATTTAACAACAAATAGCCCCCCCCTGGGCCACGAACACTTTTTACAAGTTCCGCGCGTCGCAATTTGGCAAATAATTGCTCGAGATAGGAAAGTGATATTTTTTGTCGATCAGCAATATCAGACAACGAAACTGGCCCACCTTGTTCATGTGTAGCAAGATCCACGAGCGCCATGACTGCGTATCGTCCTCTTGATCCCAATTTCATCAAATACACTCCTGCAAACTATTCTCATTATTGGATTTATATACCCGATGAATTTAGTCAAGTAATATGCTAAAGTTAAGTTCCTAACAGAAAAACTTGTAATTTACCCCCAGATTGAGGTATCGCCTGTTTTTTACTTCCATAGGTTTTAGAAGGATTCCGTTTATGCCAGAAGTCATTATCCCTGGTCCAGCTGGTCGTATCGAGGCTCGGTACGAAGAATCCGAAACACCAGGAGCACCAATCGCGCTAATCTTGCACCCACACCCCAAAGCAGGTGGAAGCATGCAAGACCCTGTAGTTATTACACTTTATGAAATGTTCGCGAAACGCGGATTTTCAACATTGCGCTTCAACTTTCGGGGAGTTGGTCGCTCGCAGGGCACGTTCGATGCAGGCCCCGCCGAACTTTCAGATGCTGCCTATATTCTAGACTATTTAGAATCAATCAATGATAGCGCACGCGCATGCTGGGTATCTGGATATTCTTTTGGCGCATACATTTGTCTTCAACTCCTAATGCGCCGCCCCGAAATTGACGGATTTATTGCAGTCGCACCACCTGCAAATCATTACGACCTTGCTTTCCTCGCCCCCTGCCCTGCCTCTGGAATTATTATCTCAGGCGAAAAAGACGGGGTTGCAGCTCCTTCCGACATTGAGCGCTCACTAACGAAAGTTCGCGTTCAAAAAGGAGAAGAAATCGAACGTGATACAATTCCAGGAGCTAACCACTTCTTCCAAGGTAAACTTGAAGAACTGGAAGAAATGGCATCCGCATATCTTGATCGCCGCCTTGCCCTAACGAGCTCAAGTGCCCTGCCTTCGATTGAAGAACTAGAAGACGAAATTGAAGATGACGAAGATGAGGACGATGACGACTAAGATCAACGACAACTCGTTATTTTGACTTATTTTATCGGGTGGGCTCCACTAGGCGTCCGCCCGACATAGGTTTAGGGACACCTGTTGTTTCTGGAAAACTAATTGGCAAATCAAGCACTGATCTAGCCGCAAGAAACGCAAAAGCCTCAGCTTCGACAGCATCGCCTCGCCACCCCAAGATAGATGCGTCAACTATCGCATCACCATACTCATCCTTCAGATATTGCATTATCAGCGGATTATGCCGCCCACCGCCCGTAGCAACAAGGAGTTTGGGCTTTGAGGGCATCTGAGCGACAGCATGAAGAATTGTACGGGCTGAAAAGGCAGTTAGAGTCGCCGCCCCGTCCTCCAAAGACATATCCGACACTAGTTTTTCAGATGAAAAATCATAACGGTCAAGCGACTTGGGAGGTTTAGCAGCAAAATACGGATGCGTTAGCCACTCTTTTATTTTGTCTTCATGCACGACACCGGCCGAAGCGTACTTTGCATTCTCATCGAACGCTCCTTTGCCATGTTTTTCTATCCATTCATCGATAGGGCCATTGCCGGGCCCAGTATCAAACGCAATCGGTGCATATCCTTCTGCTTGCCAAGTAAAATTCGCAACGCCACCAAGATTTAGCACCACCCCGCCCATTCCAACATTTCCACGCTCTATGCCTGCCTTTTTTAACAAAGCTGTGTGATAAACTGGTGCTAACGGTGCTCCTTGCCCTCCTGCTTCAACATCTGCAGTGCGCAAATCAAAAACAACTGGTAGCCCAAGTTCATTTGCCAAAAGTTGCCCATCGCCCAATTGAAGTGTTCTTCCTTTTTGTCCATTTGCAGGTGGACTGTGCAAAACCGTTTGACCATGAAATCCTGCAAGGATCGGTGCATCACCCTCCCAATATTCAAGAAGCTTTTTTGCCGCGTCAGCATGAGCGAGCGTCATAAGTTTTTCAGCTTTCTCAAAGCTCTTGGGATGCGGCCCACTCCAATTCCATTTCAAAGCATCTTTTGTCGCCTCAGATAATACTTTTCGCTGAGCATCCGTGTAGCTTATTGTAATCCACTTTCCGAAAGCATTTATACTTTCACCATCGGTCTGAATGAGCGCCACATCCACGCCATCCAAAGACGTTCCGCTCATAAAACCGAGCACCCAATGCGGTCCACGCTCAAACAATTGAGTTAAATGATTGGACATAACACCTGTTTCCTCTTCCAAAGCTCGTAAGTCTTGTGTTAATCGCCCAACTCAATCAAAGGAGACGAATCTAATGGCCGATACTGCCTTCATGCCTGAATCTGCACTTCTACGCACTCTTTTTGAGCGTGGATATGTCTATCAGATTACAGATGAGGCCGCATTAGATGAATATGCGAACACAGAAATGCCTATTGCATATGCTGGATACGATGCCACAGCTCCTAGCCTCCATGTGGGACACCTTGTATCTATTATGATGCTTCGTCGCCTTCAACAAGCAGGTGGTAAACCCGTAGTGCTTATGGGCGGCGGCACCACAAAAATTGGAGACCCTACTGACAAAGAAAAATCTCGTCCAATTCTGACGGAAGAAGAAATTCAATCAAATATAGATAGTATTAAATCAGTCTTCGAGAAATTTCTAAAATTCGGTGATGGCCCAACTGATGCAGTAATGGTCAATAATGATGATTGGTTGTCAGAAATCAAATACATCGAGTTTCTGCGTGACTACGGAAAACTGTTCACAATCAATAAGATGATTATGCAGGACACAGTAAAGCGTCGCTTAGAAAACGAGCAACCTTACACTTTCCTTGAATTTAACTACGCTCTTCTCCAAGCTTATGATTTTGTTGAATTAAACCGCCGGCTCAAAGTTCGTCTCCAATTGGGCGGATCTGACCAATGGGGCAATATCACTAACGGAACGGAGCTATGTCGCCGTGTTGAAAACACTCAAGCATTTGGTTTCACAACGCCGCTCTTAACAACAGCTTCTGGCGCTAAAATGGGGAAAACTGTTGGCGGTGCCGTCTGGTTGAATGCCGATCTTAAAAGCCCATATGATTATTGGCAGTTCTGGCGCAACACAGAAGATGGTGACGTTGCAAAATTCTTGAAGCTTTTCACTGACTTATCAATGGAAGCTATAGCAGAACTTGAAGCACTGACAGGCGCTCAAATTAACGATGCCAAAATAGCTCTTGCTGATGCTGCAACTACAATGCTTCACGGTGCAGACGCTGCAAAAGAAGCCAAATTAGCCGCTGAAAAGGTATTTAATGAAGGCGCGACTGCTGAAGGTATGCCATCATTTGATGTGCCTCTCACTGATATTAAAGCAGGCTACAGTGTAGTTGATGCCTTCGTGCTATCGGGGTTGTCAGCATCTAAAGGTGAGGTGAGGCGCCATATCAAAGCAGGTGCTGCTAAGCTGAACGGTGCCTCCATTGCTGATGATAGCGCCATGATCAATCTAAGTGATCTTGAAGAAGACAATACGGCACGTCTTTCAATTGGTAAAAAACGTCATGCACGGTTAATTGCAGTTTAAGTCACAATCGTCATACAAAAAATGCGGCTGCTAAATTATAAGCAGCCGCATTATTTCAAACCTCAGATAGCGCTTAACGCAATGCCGCCGGCAAACATTGCGACATACCAAATTGCACATAATTATCATATTGTCCGGGGCTTGCTAGGCTAATGCTTTGCAATTGATCATTGCCAGCATAGTTTTCACTTCCCCAATCGCCCCAATCAATTCGCAAAGCCACCGAAAGCTCCGGAGCAAACACAGTTGTTTCAGGTGTATCAAAACTGCTGCGAACTTTAAATATAGGTTGGGTACCAAGCAGTTCAGATTCAAATTCACCCACACTGATAACTTTCACTTCAGTTGGAGTATTCCCCAATGAAAGACTTGTCCCATCAACAATCGTACTAGTTGATTCAGAAATTGGCCACATTTGCTGTAATGCGCGCCGCTCCATCATATTTGGTGCCGCGTCGCCACACACATGCCAGTAAAGTCCTGAATATTCAATAAAGTAATCTTCTTGCTGAGGTGGGTCACCATACTCAGACAAGTTAGCATATAGCGTGTAATCTGCCCCAGTAGAAACAACTAATTGTTTCACTTCCATATCAGGCTCGCCATCAGCATATGCCATATATGTCAATACACTGCCCGTTTTTGGCGGCACGTAACTGGAATATACATTGGAACTGCTCGTCACCCCTGATGCACACGAAGCCAAGAGTGTTGAGCCTAAAGTCACAGCCAAAAAAACACGCATACCGAACTCCCAACTATAAAATCATTCTTCCCGTAAATGACTATGTATCGCCGGGATGTTTTTTCCAAGTGCTATAGGTACCAATCCTCCAGGTACCTTGCAAATTTAGACGATGAACAATATCAACCTGTGCATTCCAGCACATCAATCGTCACCGATATCCGCATGCTCATTTGCAGCACATGCAGCTTTCAACAACCCAATCGTTGCCGAGGCACCGGCCCCCTCTGAACAACGCAACCCCAGATCCAACAATGGCTTCTGACTCAAGCGGTCAAGAATTGCTCTGTGAGCAGGTTCAGATGACAAATGACCAGCAAGGCAATGATCTGCCCCACCCGCCTTGATGGCATGCACAACAGAAGCCGCCACACAGGTTGAAAACACATCCAATATTACTGGAATACCCTGCATTCTCGCAGCTATGATAGCACCGACCAATGCCGCTAGTTCACGTCCACCAACACGGCGAAGAATTTCTAAAGGATTACTTAGGTGGCCTCGATGAGTTTCCATCGCTTTGCGTACAACTTCCACACGCGCTTCAACGACTTCCGGAGGAACCCACGCCCCAGCACGCACCCAATACGTCGCATTTCCGCCAAACATAGCGCACGCGACAGCAGCAGCTGCTGTACCGCCCCCAATTCCTGTCTCGCCAAGAACCAGCAAATCAGGCTTTTCAGCAATAGCTTCCATTCCAAACGCAATGGTAGCAGCGCATTCTCTTTCCGACATCGCAGGACCTTCGGTAAAGTCTGCTGTCGGCTTTTCAATTGCCATTTCAAACACACGTAATCCAGCGCCACCTGCAGCTGCGATGTGGTTTGTTGCAGCCCCGCCAGTGCGCAACATTTCCACCATACGTTTGGTGTTTGCACCGGGCTGGGACGCCACGCCATGCTTTGTAATGCCATGGGATGATGCATAAATAGCAACCATTGGCTGGTCGATCTTGGGAATTGCAGTTCCCTGCCATTGCGCCATCCAAGCGACAATCTCACTCATACGCCCAAGCCCACCAGGAGCTTGTCTCAAATGATTTTGACGTTCAATAGCCGCTTGTTTTGCCGCCAGATCACCAACTGGCGCACCTTCAACAAGCGCACGAATATCATCTAGAGGTGACATATTTCCGTCCAGTTCTAGATCCAAATTATAAGCGAGACTCATGTATGCCCCGTTCAACCCATTCAATCAACACAAATTTCGTGACGATTATTTGATTTTAGGGGTCGACTTAGGCATTGTTTTTGTTAACCAATTAACAAATACAAATTCTAATTGAAAGTTGCCCCGTGATCCAATCTCCTTGTAAAAACTCATGTGAATTGGACGCTACGCTTCAAAGCTGTCTTGGCTGCGGACGAACGCTCGCCGAAATCGAGAAATGGTCCCACTATTCTCCTGAGCAACGCACGGCTATCATGAAAGAACTTCCCGATAGACTTAATCAAAACAATTCAAGTAACTATATTAAAGACATCAAAGCCCAGCCATGACCCGCATTCTTACTTTTGCCATTATCATACTTGCCACACTCATTCTGGTTGCTTTTCTCACAGGTGGCAGCTTTGAAAGCCGAACGGGTGAAAGTATTTCAATTACTAGAATATCTTTGCTTTGTGGTTACCTCATTCTGGTATCAGGTGGTATGTATGCGGCATTTAAATCCAATGCAGGACAAATGCTCAAATATGCAGCTGTATGGATTGCCATCGGCGGTTTGATCGCTCTTCTTTATCAGGTGACACATTGAACAATAAAATTGGACCATATTTTATCGTTTTCGCAGCCGCTTTCGTTATAGCGACTGTTCTCCATAAAAGTATGGATACATTACAGCCCAAAGAGAATGATGCCCAAATCCAAACAGCGGTGACGAACGTTAAGAAACCCATGACGCAGTTTGACATAGCTGCACCCGGTCAGCTTGCGGCATCTTTACGCAAACGCGACGACGGCCACTATTGGGCACAAGCGCGCGTCGATAATCTTTACCAAATCAACTTCATGGTCGACACTGGTGCCAGTATCTGCGTTCTTACGCCGGAAGACGCAAGACGCTTGGGATATGACTTTGCGACAATGGAAAAAGATATAAAAATAAAAACAGCTTCCGGTTCTACCTATGGCGCATCTATTACCATTAAACGCCTGGAAATAGGCCGTGTCCTTCTAAAGGATGTGGACGCTGTCGTCCTCGATGATAATCTGGAACAATCACTCCTAGGCATGTCCTTCCTTGAACGCTTGACGTCATGGGAAGTGTCCAAGGCTGCTATCATTATTCATCAATAGAGTCGTATCGTAGAAAAGCTAAGCAGACTGAAGCTGAACCGCAGCAGCAGCTTCGTCCAAAATTTCAATCGCCTCAACGCCCTTAGCTTTTGGCCCGCGCTCAGACAATATACGCCGCCATTTACGCGCTCCAGGTAAGCCGTTGAATAGCCCCATCATGTGTCGTGTCATACAATGTAGGTTAGACCCTGCTTGCAATTGGGCCAACATATAGGGGCGATACACTTCAAGCGCTTCGTGTTCTGATACGTCCGCCACATCCAAACCAAAGACACGCCGATCAACCTGCCCCAAAATAGCGGGGGTATGATAGGCTGCACGTCCAAGCATTATTCCATCAAACCTTGGAAGCTCTGTAAGCCCAACTTCTAAATCTGGCAAACCACCATTGAGCGCAATAATCAAATCTGGACGAGCTTCTTTCAAGCGCGCTACGAGATCATAATCTAATGGCGGCACATCTCGGTTCTCCTTGGGACTTAGCCCTTTAAGCCAAGCCTTGCGAGCATGCACGATAAACACGTCACACCCCGCTTTGGAGACTGTCTCAACAAAACTGAACAATCTCTCTTCTGGCTCGTCATCATCTACGCCGATGCGGCACTTAACTGTCACAGGAATATCTACCGCCGCCTGCATCGCAGACACACATTCACCAACCCGCTCAGCCTCTCGCATCAAACATGCGCCAAATGCACCGGACTGCACGCGATCAGAAGGGCAACCACAATTTAGGTTAACTTCGCTATAGCCAAAATCCTCACCTATTTTAGCCGCTTTCGCGAGTTTCACAGGGTCTGAGCCACCGAGCTGAAGCGCCAAAGGCTGTTCGTCTGGATTGAAGCCTAACAATCGCTCTAAATCGCCATGCAATATAGCATCTGCCGTCACCATTTCAGAATACAGCAACGCTTTCTTCGTAAAAGCACGATGAAACATACGGCAATGCCGATCCGTCCAATCCATCATAGGCGCAACGGAAAATTTATAATCCTGACTAATCATTGTATTCTAAATACTCTCGATGGGCTAACGGCGGAACACACACCAAATTCATAATTTAGAAGACTGTATTTTCTAAACTAATTAAAATGCATCTGCGCAATGAGTTGCCCTTTTTTTCAATCAAACGAACATGCCTATAACTGACTAGCCAGTCGTAGGCAAATCTATGAAACTTCTTTAAATATATCTTATTAAATAGAACAATCTAACTTAAACACGGCGAAGGATGCCTAGCTTGTAACAATATATACCCCCTCATTACTATGAGCTGGGCGTGACTTTGGTACAAAAATTGCAGCTTTTTTCCATACCTGAGTATGCTTTGAAATATTACAAAGCAAAACCAACGTAGGGGGAATGTTGTGGGTAGACTCGAAGCGCTTACTGGCAATTTGCAAAGCAAGCTGCGCCAAGACATTGTTATGCTGTGCCTGTTTAGTTGCGCCATAGGTATCTTATTCCTAACCGGACCCATGTACATGATGCAGGTCTATGATCGGGTTTTAAACAGCAAGTCTGTTCCGACGCTTATCGGCCTCACAATTCTCATAGTTGTAATGTACAGTGCCATGGGCATTTTAGAATGGGTAAGAAACAGTCTTCTATCTCTTGCCTCTTCTAAATTGGAAGACGATTTATCTTCACCAACATTTGATGCCGTTTTGGATGCAAATATACAATCCCAAAACCATTCTGCAAATTCATCCCTAAGTGACCTGCAAACAGTTCGGCGATTCATAAGCAGCCCGGTCATTACAGCCGCGTTCGATGCTCCATGGTCGATGGTATTCCTACTCGTGTTGTTCACACTACATTGGGCATATGGCTTATTAGCATTAGTCGGCGGATTGGTGCTCTTCTGTATTGCACTCGCAAACCAGATAACAACGTCAAAGTCGCTAACCTCTGGCGAAACTGCAAGTCGCATAGCTCAAATGCAAGCAATTGAAACTTCAAATCAAATTGCTACGGTGCAAGCACTTGGTATGCGCAATCAATTTAAAAGCATCTGGCGTAAGAAACTAGATGATGCAGACCTGCACATGAGGACAGCGTCCAATACTCTTGGAATGTTCACAGCGAGCGCAAAAACTTTTCGGATGATCCTACAGTCAGGAATTTTAGGGCTTGGCGCTTGGCTCGTTATCGAAGGTTATTCTACACCCGGAACCATGATAGCTGCATCAATTTTAATGGGGAGATCTATAGCACCTATTGAGCAGATTACCTCACAGTGGCGCACGGTTTCAGCAGCTATAAACGCATGGAAAGCCATTTCCAAAACCCTAGAACAAACCGTTGAACCTACAGAACACATGCAATTACCTCCAATTACTGGAAAATTAAATGTCGAAAACGTTTTTGCTGGGCCAGCTCAGCAACCCAAACCTATATTAAAGGACATTTCATTTACCCTTGTTCCAGGTGATTGCTTGGCAATCGTTGGTCCTAGCGCATCCGGTAAAACAACATTGGCCCAATTACTAACGGGCATCATTAAACCAAAATCGGGCATTGTCAGGTTGGACAATGCAAACAGAGAAAATTTCGATACGGACACTTTAGGGCAACAAATTGGATACCTTCCACAGTCTATCAATTTGTTTGAAGGAACTATTCAGGAAAACATTGCACGCTTTAACCCGCACGCAAATCCAGACAGTGTCATTGCTGCTGCTAGAGCGGCAGATTGTCACGAATTCATTTTAGAAATGCCTGATGGATACGATACGCAAATTGGATCGGCAGGGGCTTACCTATCTGGAGGACAACGCCAGCGCATCGGCCTAGCACGTGCTCTCTTCAATGATCCGGCGCTAGTTATACTCGATGAGCCAAATTCAAATCTTGATGGTGAGGGAGAAGCAGCTCTCCAGCATGCCGTCAAAAAAATGCGAGATCGAAATGCAACAATCGTACTTATTGTTCACCGACAATCTGCGCTCAAACATTGCAACAAAATGCTCATATTAGAAAAAGGCATGGTCAAAGCATTTGGCCCTAAGGAGAGTATAGTAAAGCAGCTATCTTTGGTGCAATCTGCACCAGAGCCCCCTGAGGAAACAACCCAAAGGAGTATCTCGTGATACAAACAACGGGAAATTCACGACAGCTGCATTCGACCAAATTCTATCTTACAGGAATGGCTACGATCGGTTTTATTTTTGGCGGACTGTTTCTTTGGTCAGTCGCTGCACCTTTTGAAGGCGCGGTAATCGCCAACGGTTCGATTGGCGTAGAATCTCAGCACAAGGCTATTCAACATTTAGAAGGCGGTATCGTTACAGAAATCAACGCCCAAGAAGGTCAAAAAACTCAACAAGGCGATTTGCTAATACGACTGGATGGCACAGCTACACAAGCAAGACTTTCAAGTATTGATGCACAACTCAATGATTTGTTGGCAAGAGAAGCCCGCCTCATTGCAGAGCGTCACAATAGCTCAAAATTGAATTTACGTCCTGATATTGAGTTATCACCCAATCTAAAGAATGCCCTCAACTCTCAATCCGACCTACTCAAAGCTAGACTCGATGCGCGCAATACACGTATCGCGATATTGAAACAAAAAACGACTCAAATGTCGCGACTTATAGAGGGGCTGCAAGCAGATATCTCGGCAAAAAATGACCAAGTACAATTCTTGAATGAAGAAATCGCAAGCCTACAGATATTGGTAGATAAGGGCCTATCTCCTAAGCCTCGTATTTTGGCCCTACAACGCAGCAAATCAGAAATAGATGGCGCATCTCAAACACTCATCTCTGAGATTGCAGCTACCAATGTCAGAATTCAAGAAGCTAAACTTGAAATCATTCAGCTAGAAGAAGGATTTTTGGAAGAAGTCTTATCTGAATTGAACGATGTGCAAACACGTATAGCAACATTGCTAGAAGAGAAAATAGCCGCGACAGATCAGCTATCTCGTCTCGAAATTAGAGCTCCGCGTTCAGGTATTGTGCTTGGCATTCGCACACATACTATTGGCGGCGTTGTCTCATCAGGCACCCCACTCATGCACATAGTGCCTGAAGGAGATGCTCTTGTTGCTCAAGTCAGAATAGCGCCCCAAGACGTTGATAAACTTTTTATCGCTCAGACTGCTAGGTTAAAATTCAGTGCGTTCAATCAAAAAGACACTCCAGAAATTGAGGGCCATGTGCTCAAAATTTCAGCGGATACTGTTCAAGATGAGACAACCGGCATTTCCTATTATGATGTTATAGTGTCTATGGGTAACCCAACATCGCCGAATACTGATTTCCAACCGATCCCAGGCATGCCGGTTGAAGTCGTTCTTCGCACAGACTCGCGTAATGTTCTATCCTATCTCACCAAACCGCTTTTCGATTCGATAGGTCGCACGTTTAGAGAATAAAACTATCGCTGCGCTTTACGTCTGCTCTCAAATTATACCGTTCAAGAAATTCATATCCAGCCGCGAGAGCGTCGTTCTTACTTATATCCGCCTTCGACATAACGTTTACACCAAGCAAGAAAGCTAACACGCCATGTGCTACCGCCGACACGTCAAGATCAGGAGATAACTCCCCCCGCTCAACGCCTTCAGACAACACAGTTTGTAACGTCTCAGCCAAACCACACAGGGCATTATTTAGCACCTGCCCTAGAGTTTCAGTATTTCCAATCAGTTCAACAGCACAGTTTACAAGTAGACAGCCCTGCCGAATATCATTTCCAAACCGTATTTCTACTAGCGACAAAACAAGACGTGTAATCACATCCTTTGCGCCATCAGACTCATTGCACTTTTGCAAATGTAACTCGGGAAGTTGAGTGAGATACAAGTCAAATACTTCAAGAAATAATTCTTCACGCGATCCAAAGGCGTTGTAAAAACTTGAACGCGTAATCCCCAACATTTCAGATAATGACTTTACTGAGCAAGCTTCATAACCCTCAGCCCATATCTTATTCATTGCTTTTTCAATCGCTTCATCGCGGTTGAAAAGTGAAGGCCTACCCATCTCAATCTACTTTGCTCTTTGAAAATGCACTCTAATGATAACAGTACAATAAGTTACACCGTACACTTACCAATAAAAGTAATATCAAATCCGATAACATCAAGATGCTGACCCATCATCCACCCGTAACAGACATAGTCCGTGGCGAAGAGGGCGTATCAATTCGTGCAGCATCAAAATCATGACGTTCAGGTTTTTTAGCCAAAGCACGATCCAATAAAGCATTCATCGTGTCATCGCTTGGATCATCCCTCAAAGCAGACCGCAAATCTTCGCCTTCTTCGTGTCCCAGACAAGTGTATAACCGCCCCGTGCACGTCATTCGGATACGATTGCAGGTGGCGCAAAAATTATGAGAAAGCGGTGAAATAAACCCTACACGCCCGCCCGTTTCAGCAACATGCATATACCTTGCAGGACCGCCCGTTGAATCATCCAAATGCGTTAGCGTCCACTGAGACTCCAACCGCTTTTTAACGTCCTGTAGAGATAAAAAAGAAGAAGAGCGATGCGTCATCTCTTCGCCAAGCGGCATAACTTCAATCAAGCTCAGATCAAACCCGTTGCTATGGGCCCACGCAATCATATTGGGTATCTCGTCCGCATTCGCATCGGCCAGCGCCACGGTATTTATCTTTATCTTCAACCCAGCTTTTGCCGCAGCCTCAATCCCTTCAAGCACTTGAGGTAAAACATCCCGCCGCGAAAGGCGCGCAAATACATTCCTATCAAGGCTGTCTAATGAAACATTGATCCGCTTCATACCCATATCGGCAAGCGCCTGAGCATGTTGAGCTAATTGTGTACCATTCGTCGTGAGCGTCAGCTCTTTAAGACCGCCGCCACCTAACCGAGATGCGAACCGCGACAGCAGCGCGATAGCGTCCTTGCGCACAAGCGGTTCCCCACCCGTAATACGCAGTTTGGTAATTCCACGCGCAATGAATGCATCCACCAATCGCGTCAGCTCTTCAAAAGACAAAACGTCTGATTTCGGCAAGAAAGTCATGCGCTCAGGCATGCAATAGGTGCAACGCAAATCGCACCTATCCGTTATAGACAGTCGCAGATAACTAATCGTCCGCGCAAACCCATCTTGCAAGACAGGCAAGCCAGTCGGCAAAGGCACAACGGGATATTCCCCCACACTTTGCGCATCATTTGCGCCACGTGCAGACACACCCAGTTGATCAATTAGCCGATAGACCATTCAATTTATCTTTTCCATCTCGTGAAACTACAAGCTTGTCGCAGCTTGCTTTATCGCCCGACGGATACTCATGTAAGTTGCACAGCGACACAAGTTGCCACTCATTGCATCATCAATATCTTGATCACTCGGCGTTGGATTTGCCTCAAGAAGCGCCACAGCGGACATTATTTGACCAGATTGGCAATAACCACACTGAGGCACGTTCAAATCAACCCACGCATCGCGGATAGCTTTTGCAGCTTTCCCCTCTTTTCCTTCAATCGTCGTCACTTTCGCGCCATCCAGCGCATCGTGCGGAATTGAGCAAGAACGCGTTGGTTGACCATCCAAGTGAACAGTACACGCACCACATTGCGCCACACCACATCCAAATTTCGTGCCTGTCATTTTCAAATGATCACGCAACACCCACAATAAAGGTGTACCCGGAGCGGCATCTACAGTTTCGTCTTTACCATTAATGTTAATCGTAACAGCCATGTTTACAGCCTCCCCTATGCGTCTTCTGAAGTGTTAAGCGGTAGAGTGTAGTCATCCGCACCTATGATCGGCAGTGTTCTAAATCGCTGCCCAGTCGCCGCAAATATCGCATTCGCCAAAGCTGGTGCGGCAGGCGGTGTGCCCGGCTCACCAACACCCGCTGGCGGTGCATTCGACTCGATAATATCAACCTCAAATTCACGTGGCGCTTCATCCATCCGCAACACACGCCAGTCTGGGAAGTTAGCTTGCTCTACCGCGCCATCCTTCATAGAAATTCTGCCATAAAGTGCGTTAGATAGGCCAAATATTGTTCCGCCTTCCATCTGCGCTTTTACGTGTATCGGATTGACAATCGTACCCGCATCCACAGCGACCCAAACACCAGGAATTGAAAGATTACCCTTGTCATCCACGGCCACCTCAACAACTGTCGCAACATATGTCAGGAAGGAGCGGTGCACAGCGATACCAAGGCCATGTCCTTTAGGAAGATCACGTCCCCATTTCGCCATTTCTGCCGCACGTTTAGCAACATGTGTAAGACGGCCCGTTTCAAATGGATATTCAGCCGCATCCGCACCATAGTTTGGATAATTTGTATTTTCATCAGCGTTTGGATCATCAATACGTGATGCCCCGATCAGCTCGATTAAAAAGTCTTTTGGGTCACGCCCAGCAGCGGCAGCCATTTCAGCCACAAAGCTCTGGTTCGCAAATACTTGGTGAATATTGGCAACGGAACGTAACCACCCAATTCTAGCATTTGCTTCTGCTTTTATACCTTCAATTTGAAGATTTGGCACGTCGAACGCCACGTCTGTAGCACCCATACCAACTTCAAAACTTGTCGGCGCATTTGAACCGGGATTGAAAATTGATGTAATCGTTGGGAAAGCAGCGCGGTGCAAGTAAGATGTACATTTGCCATCTGCATTCAAACCACCTTCGAAGCGATGCACACTTGTTGCGTGATAGTATCCGTGCCGAATTTCATCCTCACGCGTCCACACCACTTTTACAGGCTTCCCAACTTCGCGTGCAATGATTGCTGCTTCAACCGCGAAGTCACATTTGGATTTGCGTCCAAATGCGCCCCCCAACCAAGTCGCATGAACTTTGATTTTTTCAATATCCACACCCAATACATCAGAGATAGTTTTGCGTGTTGTCTGTGCATCTTGAACACATGCCCATACTTCAAGTGCATCCCCTGTCCATTCCGCGGTCGCACTTGGCGGCTCAATCGGCGAGTGAACCAGAAATGCAGTCTTATATTCAGCAGTTACCTTTGTATCAGCTTCTGCATAGGCTTTATAAACATCGCCGCGTTTGCGATGGATATCACCTGCTGATTTCGTGCGCTCACTCAAAACATCCAGGAAGGCATCAGAGTCAAACCCTGCATTTGGTCCTTTATCCCACTCAACACTCAAAGCTTCACGGCCTTGAATTGCTGACCAAGTATCTTTAGCGATTACTGCAACACCGCCTAGAGCCTTAAAGGCAACCGGCGCAGTTACCTCAGGCATCTGCACTGTCTGCAAAACACCAGGCACTTGAAGGCTTTGGGCGTTATCAAAGGACTTCACCTTTCCCAAAACTTGTGGGGGATGCGCAATTACAGCGTAAACCATATCAGGGCGCTGCACATCCATACCAAATGTGCCTTCACCATGAACAATTTTCTCAACTGTCAGTGAAGAAATCGCCTTACCGATCAAACGCCAATCTTCACGATTTTTAAGTGTGATCTCTTCTTCTTTTGGCACTTGCAGATTTGAAGCTGCTTCAGCCAGTTGCCCATATGTAAGTGTTTTATTGCTTGGTTTGTGCGTCACTACACCTTGTTCCGCATGACAGTCGCCTACAGCAACACCCCAATGGTTTGCAGCAGCTTGGGTCAACATTGCGCGCATCGCACCACCCGCAACTCTCAAGCGGTGGAAATTGTATCGAACAGAACGCGATCCGTCCGTATTTTGGTCACCGTATTTTGGGTTTCCTAAAGCTTGAACAACTTCAACCTTCTCCCATTCCGCTTCTAACTCTTCGACCACGATCTGGCTCATAGATGTCCAAGATTGTTGGCCCATCTCAGCGCGGTGACAGGTCACTTTGACTGTGCCGTCTTTTTCAATTGAAATCCATAAAGATGGCGTTGCATCACCGCCTTTAATAT
>CAYGPD010000003.1:45585-98783 GCA_964351655.1 uncultured Hyphomonadaceae bacterium
CCTTTTATATTTGTCAGTGGGCTGGGACCGGCTGGCGTTGGCGGCGTAGGGTCAATAACAACCTCTTCCTCTCCAGCTTTTGCGCATCCAGCAAGAGACACACCAATCACGAACACACTCGACGCCGCCACAAAGCTTCGACGACTTAAATTTACCGGACTCGTATCATTGGCAGTTGAAGCCGTATTCCCATCCGTTTTTTGAGCGGAGTGACTCGCCCCTTTTATTAGATCAGATATGCTAGAATACATATTATCTTCCCCTGAATTGCAAAACGCCCACTATCATTGAGCCTCAAATATTGTGTACCTGTAACCTACAAACTCTATTGTTGAACCCATATATGCATTCATCATATCATAACACTACAGGAAATAGGCTTAGTTCTCAAATTTTTATAAGAAATTGTTATATATAACGATTTTTGCTTAACTAAAACTAATGCAGATATATCTTTCTAACTCGACGAAAACTAGATACCGATACACACTTCCCAATATGTTTGGGGATGGCTGCTAAAACACCCCAAAAGCACATGGAATGTTACATTTGTCACAAAATCCTTCACCATCGTCAACCGAACATCCGCTGGATGTCATCACATCCGCGTTATCATTTATGTCAAACGGCTCAAAAGCAGCACTTGTTTTTGTAACGGATATACTTGGGGGAGCCGTACGTGCGCGTGGCGCAGTTATGGCGGTGTCAGAACATGGTGAGATTGCAGGTTATCTCTCTGGCGGATGCATTGATTCAGATGTGAAGATGCAAGCTATTACTGCGATTAAAGAAGCGAAATTTAAAACGCTGCGCTATGGTGAAGGCTCCCCTTTTTACGACCTCAAACTCCCTTGCGGCGGCGCTATAGAAGTCTCAATTTGCCCAAACCTTTCTCCCGCAGTGCTTTCATCCATCTCTCAGCAATTACTCAAGCGCAAACCTGTTTCCATCAAGATTAGCTCCCAAGGACAGGTGCTAATTGATACACCACGTTTTTCTGACCCACCCCCGATACCGGAATGGAAAAACGGCTCTTTTCACGTCACCTACCTGCCCAAGCTTCAGCTAAGAATTGCCGGACGCGGTGCCGACCCAATTGCTCTGGCCCGAATTGCCAATGCGAGCGGCATTCCCGTATCATTATGGTCGCCTGATACAGACACATTGGAAATAGCCAACTTAGAAAACATCCCGCAAAGCCTGCACTTAAAAACACCGGATACAACACCAGAACACAATGATGATATTTGGACGGCATTCGTCCTCATGTTCCACGACTCCCAATGGGAAACATCCCTCCTCAAAAATGCTTTAGCGGGAGATGCCTTTTATGTCGGTGCTGTTGGCAGCGCCAAAACGCACGCCAAACGTTGCATTTTATTGCAAGAGGCCGGAATCGAAAAAGATGAGATTGACCGCATGCATGCCCCGATAGGATTGGTCCCCTCCCTACGCGATGCGTCCATGTTAGCGATCTCCACTCTGGCTGAAATTATTGACGCTTTTCAAAAACGCCACACACCGTCATGACATTGGATGATGTCGATTTCGTTTTGCTCGCTAGCGGCCTATCTTCAAGATATGAAGATGGCGACAAACTTCTTGCTAAATTATCTGGCAAACCAATTCTCGAATATTCTGCCAGTTTGGTTCCCTCAGACTCGAAGTCTGCAAAGCTCGCAATCCTAGGGCCAGACCAGCCCGAACGCAGACATATAGCAGATGCACATCACTGGACCATCATAACCAACCCATCCCCAAAACAGGGACAAGGCAGCTCCCTTGCTGTGGCATGTCAGGCGCTAAGCGCGAGTCAGAATTTGCGCCCTTTTATAGTGTTGCTAGCAGATATGCCATTCATCCCTAACCACCACCTTGAAGCACTCATTCTTGCTTTTAAAGATGGCGTTGATGCTGTTTTTACTGAAGTTGAAGGCAAATTAATGCCGCCGGCTTTATTCTCCCACCAACTCATCCACACATTCACATCACTCACTGGAGATAAGGGTGCGAAATCAGCCCTCGGGAATGGCCTGAACCTCAAAAAAGTCCAACTGGATGCCGCATTTGCATTTGATATTGATAGTGTCGCTGACTTAGAACACGCAGAACGCATTGTTTCTGAAACAAAATCTGCCCCCTAAATCATTACTCCAAGATTTAGGTAATAAAAAAGCCGCCTCCCCGAAGGGAAGCGGCTCTTTCAGCTTACAATAAGCAAACCTTATGCAGGTTTGATGTTGTCTACAGCCATTTTTCCGCTGCGTTGGTCTTTTGCAGTGTCAAAAGAAACTTTTTGACCTTCTGAAAGACCGTTCATGCCTGCGCGCTCAAGAGCTGTTGCGTGTACGAAAACATCGTTTCCGCCGTCGTCAGGTGCAATAAAGCCGAAGCCTTTAGTGTCGTTGTAGAATTTAACTGTTCCAGTGTTCATGAAACACTCCTGTATTTTTGTCTGTGGGCTCAAAACATATGAACCCGGTAGTTCGAGTTTTTTTGGAGGTTTCTAAACGTACGACCAACTAACGCCGTCTATGCCTGATTGTCCGGCCAAAATTCGAGCCATAGGTATGAAGCTTGTGGAGAAAATAGCAAGTGCAATAACTAAAAGAATGCATAGAAAATCAATTTAGTTCGTATTTTTAGAGCTTTTACTCGCATTTTTTCATCAATACTCGTAAAAGTCATATCATGGAAACTACTTAGTCTCTGGCAAACCTTGAACAAGCAGCACATCGAAATCGGCCCAACCACCATCGATTCTTGCGCGTTTCAGAGCTTCATATTCAGGGCTATCCCAAAATTCCTTCGCCACTTCTTTAGAAGGCCACTTGCCAATAACATAGCTTTGCGGTGCGTACTCGCCCTCCAACACCTCAACGCCGCCGCCCACTGCAATATAACTTGCACCATATTTTTCGTATAAAGGTGGAAGCTTAGAAATATAACCTGCGCCAAATGAGTCTCGGTCCGTTACATCTCCAAGAACAACCATATATGCTGGTGCACTAGCTTCAGATGTTACTTGGGTCTCTACTACCTGTTCTGCGACTTCA
Organism: uncultured Hyphomonadaceae bacterium; assembly: GCA_964351655.1. Lineage (GTDB taxonomy): Bacteria > Pseudomonadota > Alphaproteobacteria > Caulobacterales > Hyphomonadaceae > Hirschia. The sequence continues at coordinate 48,642 of CAYGPD010000003.1, forward strand.
ACTGGCGCGACTTCAGCATTCTGAGGAGTCTTGTTTCCGGTACCGCCAAGCACGCTCATTGTGCCCGCACCAATTAGAATACCTATAATTGTGGTTGCGACATATTTGATCATAGCTCAATCTTTCTTGAAATAATTTGCACAATGCTCTTTCCAATTGGTATATCATTTGAGAAAGTAACAAAAAGCAAGAGACCAAATCAAATCGGAGATTATTTTGACCCACGACCTTTCCAAACCGACAATGGTCACTTCCAACAAGACCGCACGTGAAATATTTGAGGAAACCCGCTCAAACCCTGCACGCGCACGTTTTGGTTTTGGCTCAAAACTCGCCATTGTAAATGTAGACCCACAAAAATCCTACACACGCCCAGACCTCTACCCAAAAACAGCCTATATCACTGATCCTAATCAGATGACCTACATCAATGATATTTCCAAAGCTGCACGTAACAAAGGTCTCCCTGTGATTTGGACACATGTTGCATATATGGAAAATGCGGCTGACGCTGGCGTTTGGGGCACCCGTACAGATACCCCTGACAGTCTCCAAAATATCAAATACGGTTCTGACCGCCATTCATTTGATGACCGTGTAGAAATAGATGAAAAAGTAGATGCGGTTTACACAAAACGTATGCCGAGCGCCTTCTTTGAAACGCCGCTCCAAAGCTTTTTGACGTGGCACAAAGTTGATACTGTAGTTATCACAGGCGGTTCGACATCCGGCTGCATCCGCGCAACTGCAGTTGATGCCCTCAGTCATGGCTACCGTACAATTGTTCCAATCGAAACTACAGCTGATAAACACGAAAGCTTCCACTTCGCGAACCTCACCGACCTTCTCATAAAATATGCAGATGTCGTGAACGTATCCGAAGTATTCGATGCGATTGAAGGATATAAAGGCTAATGCACTCAGATCCCAATCTCTATGATTATTGGCCCTATCAAGGACGCCCCAAAATAAAATGGCCTGATGGTAAAAAGCTTGCCTTCTGGATAGCTCCAAACATTGAATATTATGAATATATGCCGCCGACAAACCCTTTGCGTCAGCCTTGGCCACGCAAAAATCCTGATGTCGTCGGATATTCTCAACGCACATGGGGAAACACCGTTGGCCATTGGCGGTTAATGGATTTATTCGATAAATATAATTTGCGTGGCTCAATATCTCTTTCGATTGGTCTCGTAGATCACCACCCCGAAATTATTGAAGCTGTCGCTGCGCGTAAGTGGGAGTTTTTCTCACACGGGATATACAATACGCGCTTTAGTTACGAAATGAACGAAGCTCAAGAACGTGCAGTTCTTGAAGACTCTATTCGTACTGTTGAACAAGCCACAGGTGAGCGTATTCGTGGATATTTAGCGCCTGCATTAACGCATACAGAAAAAACGCTCGACCTCATAGCCGAATATGATTTTTGGTATACATGCGACCTTTTCCAAGACGATCAGCCCCAGCCTTTGAAAACGAAAACAGGCAAACTGGTATCCATGCCATATTCACTCGAAGTGAATGATGTCATCACCTATTCTGTTCAAGGCTGGAGTCCAGAGCGCTACACAGAATTGCTGATCAATCATTTCAACCAGCTCCTAAAAGAGGGTGAAAAATCTGGAACAGTTATGTGTATTCCATTGCACGCATACCTTGTCAGCCAGCCACATCGCCTAGCGTGTTTTGAAGAGGCTCTAAAACACATCTGCTCTCACAAAGACGACGTCTGGTTCACAACAGGCGCTGAAATCGCAGAATATTTTCGTGAAAATTATTGGGACCAATCGCTCGAGGACATTAAATCTCGTGGCGTAATGATAGGAGGGACAGGCTTTGCCCCTACCAGATAGTTACCTAGAATATCCGCATCGCTCGCATGGAATGGATCAGGACCGTTACGGTTGGGACCCAGCAGATCGTCGTGCTCCGATAACGCTGAAATCGGGCATAAAAACACATGCGAACATTCTTATTCCGCTAGAGTTTTTCCCGTTAGATCCTGCTGCCAAGCCATTCAAACACCCAGGCGCAATGCAAACCCCTTATCCGGATCTGCGTCATTTCACGACCCGTGATTACGGAAATCGTGTTGGTGTTTATCGTCTTTTAGAAGCACTCGCGGAAGCGAATGTAAAAGCCACTTTTGCCATCAACGCAGAGATCGCCAAACGCTATCCTCCATTAATATCGGCAATAAAAGAAGCCGGACACGAAATAGCTGCACATGGTGTATCGACCTCTCACATTCACTATGAAGACCTCGGTGAAGATGAAGAACGCGCTTATATCAACACCGTGCGCGAGACTTTTCCCGATGCTGTTACTTGGATGTCTCCAGCTCGCAATGAAAGTACACGTACGTTGGACCTCATTAAAGAAGCAGGCTTTGACATTTGTTTGGATTGGGAAGCAGATACACGCCCACTCATGATGCACACTCAACACGGCGATATTTGTGCGCTACCAAATTACAATGAATTATCTGATTTCAAATTGCTTTTGGATAGAAGCCAATCAGAACGTGAATGGATCAAGCAGATCAAAGACGCCGCTGAATACCAAGTCTCTCTATTTGAAAAAGAAGGTGCAAGCTCATTTGCCTTCACATTAACACCCTATATTCTTGGCCAACCGTTTCGCATTCACGCTGTATGCGAAATGCTCAAATCCCTTCAGAACATAGATGGTTTGGCATTCTCTACAGCTTCAGAAACCGCACTAGATTTTAGTGAAGGAACATCATAATGCGATATTCCGCTCTTGCACTTCAAACAGTGTGTGACGCCGTCAACCAAGATAAGACAATTGAAGATGCACATGCGCGCATGGACCGCGCAATTGTCCGTATCACGCAGCAAATCGGTGCAGGTAAGGGATTCCTAAAAGGGTTTAACGGTTATGACCTTAAACTCGTCGTACTACCAGAATACTGGATGACGGGTTTTCCTTTGGGTGAAACACGGGAAGAATGGCAGGCCAAAGCAGCAATCAGTATGGATGGTGAGTTTGCTGATAAACTTGCGGCAGTCGCTCAAAAATTAGGTATCTTTCTATGCTCAAACCACTACGAAACTGACCCCAATTTTCCTAATCTCTACTTTCAATCCAACATTGTCTACGGACCGAACGGAAACACACTTTTGCGGTATCGCCGCATGATCTCCCTCTATACGCCGAGTCCTTACGATGTGTGGGATAAGTATCTGGATGTGTATGGTGAGGAAGCAGTTTTCCCCGTCGCCGATACTGAAATTGGTGTTTTGGCAACAATCGCAAGTGAAGAAATTCTCTACCCTGAAATTGCGCGCATGCACGCCTTTAAAGGTGCCGAGATTATTCTTCACCCAACATCTGAAGTTGGCGCACCAACGCTTACGCCTAAGCACATTTGCAAAAAAGCACGTGCGATTGAGAACATTTCATATGTCGTCTCCGCAAACTCCGCCAGCATTATTGGAACACCTGTCCCCGCAGCTTCCACCGATGCAATGTCTACGGTGCTAGATTGGTATGGCCGCACATTGGCAGAAACGGGAACTGGCGAAACACTTAACGCCAACGCTGTCTTAGACCTAAATGCTTTGCGCGAAACACGTCGTAAAACAGGAATGACCAACACACTCTCGCGCCTACCAAATACAGCATTTGCTTCCGAGTATGCACGGGCTACTCACGCGCCTCCCAACCGAACACCAGACGGGCAGATGATTGGGCGCATGGAGGCACTAGCCCAACAGCAGGCAGTCATCGACAGCCTCGCATCTCGCAATATATTGAAATAGAAAGAGACCCCATGACGACTTTTCCAGAAAAACCACCCTTCGTACCGAAGATGACACAAACATGCTATTTGGTGACATGTACCGATGGTCCAAGCAGTGCTGAACCTCGCGCCGAGCATTTAGCCGGCCACCTTCAACACGTGGAAGACAATTGGACACGTTATATCACAGCAGGCCCAGTCCGTGAGCCGGGCGGAGAAGCGCTTGTAGGGTCCATATTCTTGGTGCTTGCTGATTCTCTAGAAGATGCACAAACACTTATGAATGGAGACCCATACTTGACGTGCGGAATGTATCAAACGGTGAAATACCAAGAGTTTTCCAATTCTATTGGTCAGTATATTGGCGGAAAAATCTGGAAAGACCTTGATTCTATTAAACATCGTGCTGCTGGTGGCCCAGTAAACGACATCACAAAAGGTGTCAGCTAATAGTATTCAAAATGCAGATTGCACCACATTAAATGGTGCAATTTGTCGCATTCTGTTTGGATAGTTCGGAAATTCAGATTACAAGAGTCAAAAGCCACGACTCTTCAGGAAATCCAATTATGCCCGAGCAAGTACCGCTAGTCATCTCACCTTCAGAAATCAACGAGAAATCTAGCACACCGCTATATCAACAACTGTACGATATTCTACGTGCAAAAATCATGGACGGCACGCTCGGACTAAATACAAAATTGCCCGCAGAACAAGATATTACGAAGATGCTTGGCATTTCCCGTATAACTGTGAAGCGCTCCATGAACGAACTCGCCGTCGCTGGCCTTGTTCGCCGCCAACGCGGAAATGGTACTGTTGTTATCTATGATGCATCTGCTCCCACTATCCGTGGTAGTTTCGAAACTATGATAGATGGCTTAACGCGTATGGGCCTTGAAACAACCGTACAGCTTCTTGACTGCACAATGGGTACCGCAAGTCCTGCGATAGCAGAATCCTTAGAGCTGGAAAAAGGTGCAAGTGTTCAACGTATTGTGCGCCTTCGTAAGTTAAATGACGAACCTTTCTCCTACCTTGTCACATACATCCCCGATGACGTAGCTGACGCCTACGACGATAGTGAACTCACCAATCAATCCCTTATCAGACTACTTGAACGTGCTGGGCACGCGCCGATAAGCGCCGAACAAACAATTTCAGCATCAGCTGCCGAACCGGCCGTCGCTGCAGTTCTAGGCGTAGCAGCTGGATCGCCACTTCTCAGAATTCATCGTATCATGCGCGATGCTAAAGGTCGTCCAGTTCAAAATATAACCGCAAGCTATCGCGCAGATAAATTTGAATATCACATGCGCCTAAACCGTAGTGATGCACAGCAAGCAGACTGGCAAACAGAAAAATAGTAACTAGGCCTCGCCATTCCATTTTTTAAATGATATACCTTTTAAAGAATGGAGAATCCAATTGCCTCTTGAAGCCCTTTTTACGTTGTTGCACGTTCTGGTTTTTGTCTACTGGTTAGGCGGCGACCTCGGCGCATTCTACACAAGCCGCTTTTTAATAAAGCCGGACATAAGCCGTGAACAACGTCTTCTCGCCTTAAAAGTCGTGAATGATGTCGACATGGCTCCTCGCTCTGCAATTATTCTGGCGCTGCCAACTGGGTTAGTTGTCGCGCAGGCTAAGGGGTGGATAACGACCTCCCCCCTCCTGCTTAGTGCTGTCATCTTGCTAAGTTTAGCGTGGCTATTGCTTGTGTGGAAACTTCACCTCGATCACGGTAAATCTCCTAAACTGTTTAAAAGCCTTGATATGGTCTTCAGGCATGGTGCCTTGCTTGGACTCGCCGGTTTTGCAATCGTAGGCTTTATAGGAATACTCAATATCCCTGTGTTCCTCAGCATAAAAATGCTCATTCTGGCAGCATGTATTAGTCTCGGCCTCTTTATTCGCAAGGTTCTCAATCCCCTTGGACCCGCCATTGGAGACCTCATGCAAACCAACTCAGAAAACGCACAAAACCAAATAGCAGATACTCTCAATCGCGCACGTCCCCTTGTTGTCGGAATATGGATATTGCTCCTCGCCGCCGCATTGATGGGCTTGTGGATGCCGACATCGTTCTAGGATATTGAAATCATGACAAATAACACTCCCCACGCCGCTCAAATGTCAGCATCTGTTCGTCAATTATTTGCTGATGCAGGATGCATCGAAAATGCCAATACTATAGCTTTGATGAGCCAAGATATCTGGTCAAAAGGCGAGGACGCAGCTTTTATTGCAACACCTGAAAGCGTTGAACAACTTACACATATTGTAAAGTTAGCAAATGACAATGGTGTAGCGCTAAACCCTCGCGGCGGCGGCATGTCCTATACAAACGGGTATACACCTGATCGTAAAAACATAGGAATGCTTGACCTCTCTCGTTTAAACAAAATCATCGAAATCAATGCAGATGACATGTATATTAGTGTCCAAGCAGGCGTTACATGGGTACAAATAGACGACGCCCTGAAACCACTTGGACTTCGTACACCTTTCTGGGGCCCATTGTCAGGCCTCTCTTCCTCAGTGGGCGGCGGCTTATCTCAAAACAATGCTTTCTTCGGGGCTGGAACATATGGCCCGTCAACAGAAAGCGTAACATCCCTCACAGTAGTACTAGCGGATGGATCAGTCGTTAAAACAGGGACAGCAGGCACAAATGGGGGCTCTCCATTCTGGCGCCATTACGGACCAGATCTTACAGGTCTTTTCCTAGGAGACGCTGGTTCTTTAGGCTTCAAAGCTGAAGCAACTTTCCGTCTCATACCACGTCCAGAATTTGAAGACTGGGCTAGTTTTGAATTTAAAACTCAACAAGATAGCGCCCGCGCCACCGCAGCTGTTGCTCGCCAAGGCATTGCAAGTGAAGTCTTCGGATTCGACCCAAACCTCACAAAAATTCGCCTACAGCGTGCGTCCTTGCTAGCAGATGTAAAAACGCTTGGGAATGTCATCAAAGGCCAAGGTTCACTCCTTAAAGGCATTAAAGAAGGTGCAAAGATCGCACTTGCCGGACGTGACTTCGTTGAAGCCAACACATGGTCTCTTCACTTTGTTGTGGAAGGCAGATCACAGGCTGGCGTAAAAGAAGATATGAAACGCCTACGTGATATTGTTGCGAAACACAGTGCTGTAGAAACTGAAAACTCAATCCCCAAAATCATTCGCTCAAACCCATTTACGCCATTGAACACCATACTTGGACCAGAGGGTGAAAGATGGGTTCCCGTTCACGGTATCGTACCAATGTCAAAAGCTGAGACTGTGTGGAATGAGATTCAAGCCATGTTTAACTCTCGCAAGGCAGAATTTGAAAATCACAAGATTCAAACAGGATATCTCACAACAACCTTATCCACTAATGGCTTTCTAATCGAACCTGTTTTCATTTGGCCTGAAGAGATTTTTGCTATTCACGAAGCAACGATTGAACCAAACGTTCTAAAGAAAACCAAGCGTCATGCCCCAAATCCAGAAGTCACTGCGCTAGTAGCTGATACGCGCAAGGAAGTGGTTAAAATTTTTCAAAAGTATGGGGCAGCTCACTTCCAAATCGGGAGAACCTACCCCTACAGTGAAAACCGAGATGCAAATTCTCAAGCTATGTTATTAAAAATAAAGGCCGCTATTGATCCTAATGGCAATGTAAACCCCGGTTCTCTTGGATTAGGTTAAACCATGACACGCACACTAAAAGTTAGAAACCCGCGTAATGGTGAGCTAGACTACTCGATCCAAGCAGTGGATGCGAATATCATAGAAAGTGAAGCGAAACGCCTACGTGAAAATCAAAAAAAATGGCGTGAACTAAGCCTAGAAACACGTAGTGAACAGCTCAAAGAGTTTGCCAACGCGCTTGTTCAAAATCGAGCAAAAATAGCCGCTGCCCTAGAACTAGATACAGGACGGCGCAAAATTGCCGCACTAGAAGTTGATGGCGTAGTTGGCGCTATAATGGCTTGGTCAGCTCAAATTGACAGACTACTTCCACGCGGATGGACGCAAGGAATATCCAACCCCAAGCTCCAACATGCGCCTCAGTTTATGCCATATGGCTTAGTTGGTGTCATATCTCCGTGGAACTTTCCGCTTATTTTATCTATGATTGACACAGTACCCGCACTTCTTGCGGGGTGTTCCGTGATGGTGAAACCTTCAGAAGTTACCCCTCGGTTTGCTGATATTCTTACACAAATTATTCAATCCAGCCCGTTGGCAGGTGTCTTTTGTTTTGTGCAGGGAGATGGTGCAACTGGCGCTGCCCTCATAGAATCTGTGGATGCGGTATGCTTCACAGGATCGGTTGCTACTGGCCGCAAAGTAGCTGCTGCCGCTGCTGCTAAAATGATCCCAGCCTTCCTTGAACTAGGCGGCAAAGACCCCCTCATCGTTCTTGCTGATTCAAATATTGAACACGCGACGGACGCAGCACTTCGCGGCGCGACGGTTTCAACAGGACAAGCTTGCCAATCAATTGAGCGCGTCTATGTCCAAAACAACATTTTAGAAGAGTTCACAAACCTACTTGCTCAGAAAGCAAAAGCCGCACGATTAAATTGGCCAGAGATTTCATCTGGTGAAATTGGGCCAATCATATTTGACAGGCAAGCTGCAATTCTAACATCCCATATTGAAGATGCCGTAGCCAAAGGTGCCAAAATACTAGCTGGTGGAAAAGTAGAAAACCATGGCGGAGGCCTCTGGCTAGAACCAACAGTTCTTTCCAATGTAAACCACTCAATGAAAGTCATGACGGAAGAAACATTTGGTCCAATAATTCCAGTGATGGGATTTGAAACCAATGAAGAAGCCATAGCTATGGCAAATGACACAGAGTACGGGCTTTCTGCAGCTGTTTTTGCAGGCGATCTCAAAGACGCAACAGCTCTTGCTATGCACATTGAAGCAGGTGCAGTAAGTCTAAACGACGCTGCATTAACATCAACATTCCACGAAGCTGAAAAACATAGCTTTAAACTCTCTGGAATGGGCGGATCTCGCATGGGCGCATCGGGTTTCCAGCGCTTCTTGAGACGTAAAGCACTTATCGCTAATACTGGCGCACCTGCACCGCTAAGTGCGTTTTCTGAGGATTAGATTTGACCCAAGATATCCGATTAGACGTTGTTGGCTCCAATGCCGAAATCGTCTTAAACAAACCTGAAAAACGTAATGCGCTGTCTGTTAAAATGTGGCAGGCTATCCCTGATCTCATTGCACAAGCTGAAGCAAATGAAGATGTAAAAGTCATTATAATTCATGGCGGTGATGCTGGTGCTTTTGCGGCAGGTGCTGACATTTCTGAATTTGAAGCAATCTATAGCACCGCTGAAACAGCCAAAGCAGCCGCCGATGGAATTGATGCAGCTTTAACTGCAATTGAAAACTGCTCTAAACCCACAATTGCGTCCATTGATGGGGCATGTATAGGTGGTGGCGTAAGTGTCGCAATGTCGACAGATATTCGCGTCGCATCTTCAAAATCAAAATTTGGAGTAACACCGGGCAAACTTGGCATGGTTTATCCTGCCGGTGATACGCGCCGACTACTACGCGCCATTGGCGCAGGCGCTACCAAAGATATCCTATTCACGGGTCGCATTTTTCTAGCGCCCGAAGCTAAATCTATGGGATTGATTGATCACCTCACAACCGAAACGCCTGCAATTGAAAAGGCGCGAGAACTTGCATGCCAGATCGGTCAAATCTCTCAATGGTCTACACGCGCAACTAAGAAAATGATTTCGGGTATTCTAGATAAAGGTTGGACGCCAACCTCAACAGAAGCAAAGGAATTATTCCTGCAAGGCTTCGCCAATGAAGACTTTGAAGACGGCTTTAAAGCATTCCTTGAAAAGCGTCCCCCAAACTTCACATTCAAATAGTCAAAACAAAAAGGCTCCCAATTGGGAGCCTTTTTTCTAAGTATTTATAGACTACATTTAAATAGATGGCGCAGGTGGCCGACCAAACAATCGCTCTAATGCAGATGCAGCACTTAAAGTCCGCGCATCAGCTCCTTCTGGCCCCATCACCTGACAAGATAATGGCAATCCATTTTCAGATACGCCCGTATAGACAGCACTTGCAGGCAAAGCAGCAAAGTCAGCCCATGCCGTAAAGTCAGCCTGATTAGCAGGCACGTCCGCATCAAATGAGAAAGCATTTTGCGGCGCTGTCGGTGCGACCACAAAATCAAACCGCTCAAACACCACCTTAGCAGCGTTATGTACTGCCTTCACATGCGCATAAGCGTCTTTCAACTCCTGTGCAGGGCGCGCAACGCCCCACGCCATGAGTTTTCTAAATAAAGGTGAAAACCCATCTGGGTTTTTAGCCAATTTTTCCGCATGCACTTCAGCGGCTTCACATTCAGAAATCAACAAGCCTGCGCGTCGAGATTTGCCATACAAATACTCAGGCGGTGTCACGCTTTCTAATGATGCGCCCGCAGACTTTAACTTTGCAACAACATTTGCAAAACCTGCTTCAACATCCGCATCCAATGCAACATCACCTGCGCCATCCCAAATGCCGATACGCAGATCCGACAGATCAACCTTCTGGGTCACCACAGCCTGATCACTTAATACTGCTAAAACCGCAGCTAGTTCATCTACGCTGCGCGCATGTGGCCCCACATGATCAAGCGTATAGGACAATGCAATCACACCGTCTTCAGGCACTAACTGCGTGGTAGGCTTATGCCCTTGCACACCACAATAAGCAGACGGAATACGCACACTACCCATTGTGTCAGATCCAAGCGCCACATCACACAATGTAGCAGAAACTGCACTTCCAGATCCCCCGGATGATCCACCAGGCGTATAACCGTGTTTCCAAGGGTTTTGCGTACGCCCAAAAGCTTCATTATCCGTCGTTGCGCCCAAAGCCCCCTCATGCATATTCACAATGCCGAGTATCACCGCACCTGCTGCCCTCAAACGCGCAACAGCCACAGCATCTTCTGGTGCAATCACATCTTTGTACGCCGCAATTCCAGCATGGTGAGGCATGCCTTTCACAGCAATATTCGCCTTCACACCGATACACCAACCGTCGATTGGTGATAATGCACGTCCATTGTCATGGCGCAATTGAGAGGCTTCAGCGTCCGCCTCTGCTTCTTCCAATCGCAAACTCACAAACGCGTTCAATTGCGGGTTTAGCGACTGGATACGATCACGATAATATTGAAAGCGCTCAATGGGTGTCATTAAAAACGCTCGTCAATCAAACGGATAGGTTTTTGACGCACTTCAGTTTGCGTCAATGCAGCAAGATCACCCGGTCCAGAAAGCTCAATACCACAATCTATACCGATTTTCTGTTTCAAGAATGCTTTATACTTCGCCACTTCTGTTTCACCGCGTGGACCATTCACTTCAGCACACACAATAAACTCGTCACGGCCAGAACTATCGCGTTCAGCTTTACAGATGAACTCACCAGCAAAATTATCCATTTCTTCCAGCAATGGACCCATCGCTTGTGGGAAGATATTAATACCGCGAATTTTCACCATATTGTCTGAACGCCCAAGGAAACCTTCAATACGCTTGAAGTTAATTTCCAATGCAGATGAATCTGTACGCACACGTGTCACATCATGGGTGTTAAAACGAATGATCGGATAAATGTCATCCTTGTAGAGACACGTACAAACCATGTCTCCATCCTGTCCATCCGCCACGGGCTTACCATCATCAATACCACAAACTTCTAAGTATTGAGCATCTTCCATAACATAGAGACCGTTGCGGTCTGGCCCCTCACCTGCAATACATCCAGTGTCACCCACACCATACCAATCAAAACAATCCACGCCGCCCCACGACTCCGACAAGCTCTGCTTATCTTCACGACCAAGATGTCCCGATACCATACGGATGTTCAAATCTTTAACAGGGTCAATACCTTGTTCTACAGCAACACGGGCAAGCTTTTTGATATAATCAGCAAAACCAACAATCACAGTCGCACCAAAATCACGCATCAACTCAACCTGCTTGATGGAGCGTGTTTCGACACCCGTACCCGCAGACATAAACAAAGCACTCGTCCAGTGAATCACAGACTCACGTACATAGTGACCACCATTAATCATGCCGTGCCCATAAACAGAGTGCACAACATCATCAGGACGCAGACCTTGGAAACGATATAGACGCCCCAGTAGCAGGTTTTGCGCTTCACGGCTTTTCGCACCGAATAGTAGAACTTGAGGTGTACCGGTTGTTCCCGAAGTCGTGTGCATAATGACCGGCGGGCGCCCATCAGGATATGTATTGAATCCCGAAAAATCACCCAATGGTGGCGCAAGCGCTATGGATTCCATTATGTCTTTTTTATCAAACATTGGCAGAGAAGATAAAGTATCGAGTCCCTTTATATCTCCCGTTTCGATACCCGCATTTCCCCATAATCTTTGATAAAATGGAATTTGCCAGGCACGCGCGACGCAACGCGCAAACAGTTTTTCCTGATGCGCGCGAATTTCATCCTTACTTTTTTTAGCAAAGGCGATGAATTCATCCCCAATAGGGTGATCCTTCTGCATTTGGTTCCAGTCAGCGGAATCAAAGTAATTTTTATGCGTATCAGCCATTTAGGCCTCCTGTCCGGTTGCGAGACGGGAAAGATGGGCGCAATCGTCCAGCGTTTCCAAATTGTCGGTGAGTTGAATGAGAGTATCTTCTATTTTTGTATTATTTTGTCCCCAGCCAAAAGCGCAGCAGGAACGAAATTTAGCGATATGTTCATCGCGTGACATCGGGGATATAGGGGAACCAAACAAAGCATCAATTGATGCTTCAACCGTAGTTCCATCCTTCAGTATAGCGATCGCTGTTTGAGGCGCAAAAGCAGCAGGGCTAGGGTGGCCATCATTCTCTACATGAATACGTTGCCCCAATTGGTGGACCTGTGGATCAACAAGTGATGCGTCTGCAAAGTCCTGCAGTGTCACATTCCCCGTCATCAGCGCTACAGCTCCCGAATATTGAAAGCACAAACGCGCATAATTGCTTGTCATATTTTCAGTCAGCGGACGCCCCACTAACCGCTCTATAATGGGCGGTGCCCGCAAGGTTAGCTTTTCAAGATTATCGGATGTCACGCCTTGTACTTTTAGCATCTGTACAAGTACAATTCCGCCCTGTGCAGCGCGCCCAGTTGGAAAAGGTTTGTGGCTAACATCAGCTATACGCCAGATTTTTCCAAGCGATTGAATTACCGGTTCTAAATCGTATTCATCTTCAAACAGCGCGAAATATCCATACGGACCTTCAAGACTGTCATGCGGACCTTCCATACCAAGCTCAGCAAGATCACACGCCATCACAGCGCCCCGTGCACCATTACCGATCTGGACTGGTAAAGCTGGCTTACCCTCAACATGAGACTGCATTGTGCCTGAACAAAATGCTAAAGCATATCCAAGTGCATTTTTTGTTTGATCCGCGTCAAATCCGCGTAATCTAGAAATTCCCAAAGTCGCACCAAAGGTTCCGGCATTTGCCGGCCTAAAGAATTTTAGAGCGCTTGATACCGAAACACCAATACCCGCCGCAAAATCCACAGCTACTGCCATAGCCACTGCAAGATCTTTTCCTGACACAGTTTCGTTTTTGCTATCTATCTCTGCTAACAAAGCCGACAGAATAGTCGCTAGAGGGTGAACAACAGCAGGCTCATGCACACAGTCATATTCTTGGCAATGAATTTGAAACCCATTGATAAACGCAGCGTTTGCAGCGCTCGTCTTACCACTATCACGGCCCCAAACGTTCGCACGTCCACCACCCGCCCATCGAGATGCAGATGCTCGAATTTTTTTTGAAAGTGGCGCATTTGCGCCTGCAATGCCCACACCAATTGTATCGAGCAGAAAAGTCTTCACAGCGTGTACAGCATGAGGCGGCATGTCCTCAAACTTCGTGTTCAAACCATGTTCAACGATTGCATCTATGAATTTCGTCATGCCAAAGCTTCCTGCGACAGTTTTTCTGCCAAGTCGTGAAAGAAAGAGGTATATTTAATTTGTCCGGACATATTATAGTGTTAGCATAATCAATATGGTTGCGTGAACCCAAAAAGAGCAAAATAGGCAAATTAAATGATATACCATTCAATTTCAGATGCACTAACTATTTTTAAAAAGGCGCTTCCAACTACTCCAAGAGTATATGTTGCTGGCTGTAGTGGAGAGCCACACGCCCTCGCTACTCATCTAAAAGAGGATGATGCCTTTGCAGAAAACACAACGTTTCTGGGCATATGGATTCCAGGTGTAAATAAAACCGATTGGGCGAGCCTTCACCGGACAGCAAAAGCAGAAACCATTTTTCTAAGTGCTGACCTGCGATCCAGCTTTGAAACTGGTGACACTCAATTTTTACCACTTTCCTACACTCAAAGTTGGCGCTGGCTATCCTCAACACCTCTTGATGGCGGCGTTGTTATGGTTAGTCCACCCGATAAAGACGGGAATGTAAGCTTAGGTGTTTCATCAGATTTTTCTCAAGCTATTTTAGCGCGAAATGATGTACCCGTTCTTGCTTTAATTAACCACGCAATGCCATCGCCTCCCAATGCACCTAAATACCCCCTCAGTCGCTTTTTATGTGCAGCCCAAACCGACACGCCCCTCATTCAAATTGCACCAAATGATTTACCAGACACGTTCGCTAAAATCGGCCAGCATATAGCTAGCCTCATTGACGACGGAGACACACTTCAATTTGGCTTAGGCAATGTGCAACAAGCCGTATTGAGCAGCCTAAAAGAACACAAAAACCTGAAAATTCACGCCGGAATGATATCCGATCCCCTACTCGACCTCATTGATTCTGGCAGTCTTGATCGCTCAAAAGGCAGTGTCACGACAGGTGTCGCAATAGGAACAGACCGCTTATATAAACACCTGCAAACAGATGAAACTGTATGTTTTGAACCCGTCCAACACACTCATTCCATCGCAACACTATCCGCCATCCCAAATCTCAAAGCAATTAACTCGGCGATTGAAGTTGACCTCTTTGGTCAGGCAAATGCTGAGTTTATAAATGGCAAACAAATTTCAGGAACCGGTGGTCTTGTCGACTTCTTGCGCGGCAGCGCCATAGCACCCAATGGGCAAGGCATTATCGCACTTGCATCAACAGCAAAACGCGGCACCCTCACACGCATAACACCCCGCCTACAGCCCAATGCCACGTCTATAGCGCGCGCCGACATAGATACAGTTGTCACAGAACATGGAATTGCAGTACTCAAAGACAAAACTATAGAACAACGCGCACAAGCTCTCATCGCAATCGCTGATCCAGCATTCCGCGAGGAGTTGCAAACGGCATGGACAGATATCCGGAGTACACTCTAGCAGAATGACTAAAGATACCCAACCACGCTACAAGCAACTTGCTGATATATTTAGAGAAATGATCATCTCAGGGACATTTAAACCCGGTGATGCTTTTCCAACTGAAATGGAAATTTGCGATACTTATACTGTGTCTCGCCATACCGCCCGTGACGCTTTACGTATCTTATCTGAAGAACGTCTTATCCTGCGCCGCCGTCGCGCCGGTACAATAGTTGCTGATTATACCGCCCCAAGCTTCGCGCAACCTATAGGAGACTTTGACTCCATACTCCAATACGCCAGAGAAGCCCGTTTCACCATCAATACAGAAGGTGAGTGTGATGAAAACACATTAGAAAAATTTGGGCTTATTGGGCCATTTAGATGGTTCCGCGGTTGCCGAGCGGTAGGAGAACAACCACCTCAAGCCATCACTACAGTATATATCCGCTCTGACCTATCACCCCCAAATGCCAGTGTAATCAATACACTAACCGGACCTATATCCGAGTGGATCGAACAGCACAAACAAGTCGGCGTGAAAGATGTTACCCAACGCATGGAAGCGATAGCCCTCACTAATGAACAAGCTAAACTTCTCCACGTTGAACCCAAAAGCCCAGCATTGCACACAATCAGACGCTACCTAAATGCAGCTGAGGAAACCTTCCTTTTATCGGAAAGTTTCCACCCTGCCGGCCGCTTTGCCTATGAAATCAACCTAACACGCACAAACGGCTAGTTAAGTTTCTGAAATATTTCCAATCGTGCGCCATCCGGTGCAGACATAGACACAATTTTAACAGGACCAATTCCTGAAAGCTCCAATTCCACAACTTCTGAGACGAACTCACCACCGCGTGCAGTAATAGCTTCCATTGTCATTTCTAAATTTTCGACAGGAAAACGCGTTACGGACACTCCAAAGTTATAAGGCAACGCACGGTCTGAGATATCTCGTCCGCTCGCTCCTTCGAACTTCACAAGCTCAATGGACCCTTCGTTAACACCTTGAGGGTGAAGGATATATACATCGCGAGGTACTTGAGTTGCTGTTTCAAATGGCAGCCCTAATACATTGGGACCAGCGAATTCACTCGCTCCATTATGCTCAAGATAAGCCTTCATACCTAACACACCTTGAAAAAAGGAACGCGCTGCATCCATGTCGCGCACCATTTGAGTTGCGTTAAATGTACGGCTCATAGCTTTAAGGTCAGGCCAGCCCTCAAGTGTTGGCTTCAATCGCTCAATAAAAGCTACCCTTACCCCATCTGGACCTCGGGCAATCCATTCAATGACCTCAAAAGGACCAAACGTATATTGAATAGGCTCTGAATCACCTTGCCATCCACGTGCAATCATTTTCTCACGCAGATCCCGCAAACCAAGAACCCGCACATTAAAATCAAAGTATCCACCCACATCCCAAGGACGATCATCAACACGGATCATTTCCTGATCCGTGCCTTCAAGCTCTACAAAGCGAATAAATCCACTCTTCGAACCAATATTGGCAAATACTGTTTCTTGGCCTGAAACATCACCCGGAATGTTCCAAAGCTTTGCTAGCGCTGGGTCAATTTCTCCCGAATTTCGCTCTTCCCATCCTGCATCTTCGGTCAAGAATGAACGCCATTGTGACAAATTACGTGTTGTGATCACAATTTCTGTCCATCCAGAAAGTCCAGTTTCTGGGCCGTTTGGAATGGAAAAATCTTTACCGGCACCCGTTTCATGCGTGTCGTGCACTAGTGCAACAGCTTCACTGGATGCGGGCACATCATCCGCACCACAGCCCGCCAGCAGCAAAATTCCTGCTGCCCCCACAATGAAATTTCTCATTAGCTTTCAACCTTCTCAAAGGCCTCTACAAGGAATTCGTTCGGTGCCAAGAAAGTCGCCACTCGAATTTTACCGTGAATAGGGTCATCGATAAGAGCAGGCTCATGCACAATATTTGTTCCAGCAGTCTTAGCATTTGCCATAACACTATCTAAGCTTTTCACAGGAAAGCTCCACATGCCTATGCCGCGATTTGGAACGCGTGGCGGCGCGTTTCCTTCAATACCATCAACATTTTTGAAATCGACAAAAAGCATATGCCCACCCGGTCCATATCCTTTTGCCGCTAAAATAGCGAACCGAAACTCAGATCCATTTGGCAGGCTCATTGCGCCATCTTTTCCAGCACTCTTGAAGATGCTGTCACGACGGATCTCCAATCCCAGTACATCGGTGTAAAACGCCAATACAGGCACAGAATCATCGACAACCTGCGCAGAGTATCCCGGCCCGCCTAGCCCCGTCTCGGCATCAATTGCTCCAAGCGCATCCATATCCACACGTGTAATTCCGACACCATGCACATAATCAGGCGCATCAAAGATTGTTTCTTGAATTTCATACATAGACCCATCAAGGCGCGGCACTTCGTAGATTTCATGCTCATTGCGCGCTGTGAATCCTAACGCACGGATCTTCGCATCCAGCTTCACATTATCCATGTTAGGAAAGCCCATTGAGAACCCGCCATATGAGCGAGAATCCCATGACGCATGAACATGTGGCGTTTCCTTATTCAACACCAACACACGGATGCTCATCGCTCCACGATCTTGAACCTTTCCACTTGGGCGGGTCAGACTGTATTCCGTCCAATCTACATCTTCTGGAACAGCCCACAATGCCCGTTGAAGTGCTTTTGTTTCAGGAGACACGTGAAACGGGCCATTTAATGTCATCCCCATTCCATCCACATAAAACCTTTTCGTCCCCTCAAGGTCTGTCGTAGAAAGCGTGACAGTCTGCAAAGGTAATGCGAGTGCATCTTCTCTTTGGCTTTTGGGGGACATTGAATCCAACGGATTAAATTGGAGACTATTGGAAACCTCCACCTCCTCAACAACTGCTTCTGGTGTTTCAACATCAACAGTCTCAACTGGCTCATTGCTACAAGCGACAAGCGCTATAGCAGCTGTGGTCGCTAATATTACTTTTACAAATTCAGATGTTTTGGTCATTGGTTTGCCCCTCCATGGACATTAAGTTCGCTTAATTAGCGACCTGCTCAAGCTTAAATTCAGTTGAAACCACATTCTTCAATTCTGGCTGCTCAAGGATTTGCCAACTTGAACCATCAGGCCCAATGAAGAAGAAACTATCTTCGCCAAACTCATTGCGGATACGTTTGGTAGGTTCAAGGCCATGCTCTTTTGCCAATTTATGAACCATGCCGATTTTTGGCGTAAATACGGTATGCATTGTAATGCCAAGTTCGCCCAACCTTTGCTGGTCAGACCTATCGCGGACAAATTCAGGATCTCGTGCAGTAAAGAATTTTAGCTTTCCGCAAATATTATTAGGGGACACGAACCCACGATACCAATGCGCTGTTCCATCATCCATTTGAAACACTTTGCGAGGGCCATTTTGCCAGTCACCATCCAATACAGGCTCATTTTCTGACACGAACCCCAAAACGTCTTCATAATATCGGGTAACTTCTGCGATATCGCCTTTGATCACAAAATCATGATGCGTAAATTCGCTCGTTTGCAGTTCGGCATCTTCAATCGTGCCATACCCTGGAATGACATACCCATATCTTTGGAAAAAGATATGATTGAACAACTCGCCATATACAGCCATCTCACGCACACCAACCCGACGTGTGGTGATAGAGTAAGCGCCCTGATCCATATCATATAGATCGTCATATACAGGTTCCGTTGGCGACACAGGAACACCACTTTGCTCTCTCATGTCTTTGAAGACATCAAAAATCCGGAACACATCTCTCGTACGCATTACAGCCATGCGCTGTCCGATAGTTTCAGCTGGTGCATATCCGACACCATCGCCCAGTGGTGTCTCCCATTCGATAATTCGCAAAAGGCCGTGTGAATCGATTTCACCATTTTGCAATCGGTAAATTTTTGCCGCGCTAGGCACGCCGTAAATCTTCTCAGCCTGTTCTATTGTAAGCGCTGAAGATTTTACGACTTCGAACCCAAACTCGCCAAAATATTCAATTGAAGGTTCCGCATCGCTCACCCCCATAACTACCTCATACACCCCAGAAACCCCTGTATCAGGTCGTTCTTGAGCGTATGCATTCATGCCAAAAGCAACATGCGTTGCCATGGCAAGCATCGTAAAAATGCGCGACATAGATCTCTCCTCCAAAAGACAAATAAATGGTATATCTTTTGAGAAGGTTGAAAAGGCCCAAACTTAAAATAAAGAAAGGTTTTGAGAATTTAGGCCTTAAATCACACCACGTTGCTTTAAATCTATGACGTTTTTTTCGGGAATGCCCGCTTCTCTTGCAATCTCTTCACTATGTTCGCCATAGGAAGGAATTCTGGCGCTAAGGCGAGGAGGCTCATTTTTAAATTTAATAGCTGGACCGATATGTTTATACCCATCCGCATCCGTAAACACCATTTCTCGCTCTTGCGTAAAAGGGTCGTTCATCGCTTCAGTTAAGCTGCGTACCCAACTCCAACAACAATCAACATCGGCAAGAAATTCTTGCCATTCTTTCAAAGTCTTTTCAGAGAAACGCGCCTTAAAGAAATCACGCAAAGGTGCCTGTTCCAGTCCGGGTTCAACTTTAGCATAGGGCAACAAGTCACTACGGCCCATAGCTTCTAATAAATTGGCAGCGAATTTGACTTCCGACCCACCAAGTATGACAAACTCACCATCTGAAGTTTCATACAGATTATACATCGCGCTGCCGCCAAAACTGCGCATATCTTTAGCAACAGGCTCTTTATTTTCGCCCCATGTTGGACCCAGCACATTGGGTGTCCAAGCAATACATGCATCAAACATGGCGATATCAACATAATCACCTTTACCCGTTTGCTGCATACGATAAAGGGCCATCAGGATACCTGATAAAGCCATCAAAGAAGCTGTTGTGTCAGCCACAGGCATGTTCGGCATTGCTGGCTTACCATCTTCTAAACCGCGATTAAAATCGACAATCCCCGCCATGCCTTGAATTGTAAGATCATGCGCTGGCTTTAATGCAAGTGAACTATCCTGTCCGAAAGCCGAGATTGAGCAATAAACAAGCTTCTCGTTCATTTCCTTCAGCGTCTCATAATCAACGCCTAAGCGCTTCACAACACCTGGGCGAAAAGCTTCAATGACGACATCCGCCTCTTTGGCCAACGCATAAAATAAAGCGCGACCTTCTTCGTCCTTCAGATTCAGTTTTAAACTGCGCTTTCCTCTCGCTATATTGCGAAACCACACAGAAATACCATCATCCGTTTTTTGTCCGATCTCCCTAGTGGGCTCTCCCATACCATTAGCAGGCTCAATCATGATCACATCGGCACCATGATCAGCCATCATCATCGTCATATGCGGACCAGGAAGGAATGCCGAAAGGTCGAGTACTTTGAGACCGGATAGTTTCATTATTTTATCAACTCTTCTGAATGCTCACCCATTTTAGGAGCACGCGTCAGCTTTGGACGCTCTCCGTTTACACGGAATGGCGAAGAAAGCGCACGTAATCCTTTAGGTGCATCGGGATGCTCAACTTGTGACGTCATTTCAACATGCTGAACATAAGGGCTATCTAAAGCTTCAGCGATATCCATCACAGGCGCAAATGGTACATGCCCGCCTAAAATATCCATCCACTCGGCAGTGGAACGCTGCATCATCACAGCGTCCACTTCCGTAGTGAGAGCCTCCAGATTCTCGCGTCGCGCAGGGATAGTGGCGAAACGATCGTCTGTTGCAAGCGCCTCAGCACCCGTAAGTTTGCACCATAACGACCAAAACTTTGGCGTCTGGCACATAAGAAGGCCCCATCCATCGGACGTCTTTACAGACTGACTGGGAGCGATGGATGGGTGAGCGCCACGAGGTAACCGTCCCGTTTTATGTTTTTGATTTAGATACCAAGTGGCGGGGTAAGAAAGCTGATGAAGGGCAGTATCGAATAGACAAACATCGACATCACAGCCTTCACCAGTGCGGGAGGAACTTAGAATTCCAGCTAGCAGAGACGTTGCAAGGTGACTTCCTGTGTGAAAGTCCACCATAGACAATCCAAAGCGCACAGGAGGGCCATCCGGCTCACCTGTCATAGACATAAAGCCCGCTTCTGCTTGCATTAAATAGTCATAACCGGGCCATGCTGCGCGCTCAGACTTACGTCCATAGGCCGACAAGTGAGCACATACGATTTTAGGATTAATCGCTTTTAAGTGATCATAAGTAATCTTCAGTTTTTCAGGCTGATCACCACGAAGGTTATTCGCCACAGCATCTGCCGTTTTGACCAATTCCTCAAAAGCTTTGCGGCCTTCTTCGGACTTAAGATCAAGTGTCACAGACTTTTTCCCATAGGAGAAAGTCTGAAAGAACTCACTGTCTTGTTCACCCAGCATATATGGGCCAACTGATCGCGAAACATCACCGCCGCGACCAGCATCTTCCACTTTAATTACTTCAGCGCCCAAGTCAGCAAGAAGCATAGTTCCATAAGGTCCGGCACCATACTGCTCAACAGAGAGTATTCTAACGCCTTCAAGTAATTTAGCGGTCATAAGATGAACTCCGTTTAAACTGGGTTACGCTTCACAAGCTGTTTGGAAATGATGATACGTTGCATCTCATTTGTTCCCTCACCGATACACATAAGCGGTGCATCACGGTAAAGGCGTTCAATTGGATATTCTTTCGAGTACCCATAACCACCATGAATACGCATCGCTTCTGTTGCACAGTAAACAGCTGTTTCAGAAGCAAAATACTTCGCCATACCAGCTTCCATGTCCACGCGCTCACCTGCATCATACAAGCGTGCAGCATCTTCAACGAGGAGTTCAGATGCACGTGTCTTTGCGGCCATTTCACCCAATTTTAGCTGGATAGCTTGGTGCTCACAAATTGGCTTGCCCATAGTTTTGCGAGATTGCGCATAAGCCACAGATTCGGCCAACGCACGTTTAGCAATACCAACAGAGCGCGCTGCAACGTTAATGCGACCGATTTCAAGGCCGCCAGTTGCCATGTAGAAGCCTTTGCCCTCTTCGCCGCCAACGAGGCAAAGCTCGGCATCACATTCATAATCTTTGTAAATCAACTCACCAGAGTCGATGCCTTTATAGCCAAGCTTTTCAAGCTTTTTACCATTCGTCACACCCGGAAGAGGCTCACCCGTTTCTGGGTTTTTCGTCTGGGTAATCAGGATAGACATACCTTTGTAGCGCGGATCTGCATTAGGGTCTGTTTTCACAAACAAAGCCACACACGAACCTTCAATACAGTTGGTAATCCAAGTCTTCGCGCCTTCAACAACATATTTGTCGCCAACGCGTGTTGCTTTCGTTTTAATCGCTTGCAGGTCAGTCCCCGCATCTGGCTCAGTGAGACCAAGCGCGCCACGAATTTCACCTGTCGCAAACTTTGGAAGCCAGTGCTCTTTTTGCTTTTGCGTACCAAATTTTTGAACAATCATGGCCATCATCAAGTGTGAGTTAAACACACCCGACAAGCTCATCCACTCAGACGAAATCAGCGTCACAATCTTTGAATACAAAGACGCAGACATACCAAGACCGCCAAACTCAGGCTCAATTAGTGCACCAAAGAGACCAAGCTCTTTCATATCTTCAACCAACGCATGCGGATATTCATCATCATGCTCAAGCTGCATCACGACGGGTTTAACTTTTTGAGTTAGCCATTTCTCGATGGAGTCGAGGATCATGACTTCTTCTTCTGGTGTCATCACTTCGCTAGTCATGGCCGTCTCCTAGTAATTACCGACTTTATCTTCCACAGCGTTTCCGCGTGAAGGGATCAACATGTTACGCACGAACGTGCACACCATTGTGCCGTCTTGGTTGTATCCACGTGTCACAATCGTCACGATACCTTGGCCAGGGCGTGATTTACTTTCACGTTTTTTAAGAACTTCACTTTCACCAACAATCGTATCACCAGCAAACACAGGAGCGGTGAACTTCACTTCGTCCATACCTAGATTTGCAATCGCTTTTTGCGAACAATCCGTCACGCTCATACCAATCAGCAAAGCCAATGTGTAAGGAGACACAACAAGGTTTTTCTTAAACTCAGATGCTTTGGCAAACTCTGCATCAAAGTGCATTGGGTGCGTGTTCATCGTCATCAATGTGAACATGTGGTTGTCATATTCAGTGACAGTTTTACCCGGACGGTGCTCGTAAATATCACCTTCATGGAAATCTTCGTAATAGCGACCAAATGTTTCGCGATAGCGGTTTGGTCCAACTTCTTTCCAGTTCTGTACCATAGTCATTTCCTTTTATTCTTGGGAGGCTTTTGCCAAAACACGTTGCGCAGCGAGGATAACTGGCCGATCCACCAATTTCCCCTTATGTAAAACAGCTCCACCTTGAGCCGCTTCTAAAGATTCGATGATTGCTTTTGCATCCTCAATTTCAGAGGGACTCGGGGTAAACACCCCATTCACACCTTCAACCTGTTTCGGGTGGATACATGTACGTCCAGCATAGCCAAAGGCTTTGACCTTGGTGGTTGTTTCAACCAGACCATCATTATCTTGAACATCTAAAAACGGTACATCATATGCTGGCACACCCGCTTCACCGCAGGCCGCTGCGACTTGACCTCGCGCCATCAGCATTGCGTCCCAGTTTGAAAGGTCAGCACCTAGACTTGCGCTGTAATCGGCTCCGCCAAACAACACGCCGCCATTTGATACCGCTGCAATATCAAAGACATTCTTCAATCCGCGACCACTCTCAACAACAGAGATAATCGGCACATTTCCACCAAGTGCCTCTTTTACAATCTCAATATCAATACTGGTTTCAGCTTTGGGAACCATGACAAAGTCTGGGTTTGCTCTTGATGCTGACAAAGCGGCTATATCTGCACATCCGGTGGCTGATCTGGGACTATTTATCCGCAAACCAGCAACAACACTCTTTGGGCGCTTACTCAGCCACTCTAGCGTCGCAGCTCGCGCGCTATCTTTATCTTCTGGTAAAACAGCATCTTCAAGGTCGATAATAATTGTATCCGCATTAGCCGCCGCAGCTTTGTCAAACCGATCTGCGCGTGCGCCGGGAACAAATAATAAAGATCTAAATGTGTGGGTCATGATTCAATCCATTTAATTGTCCGGACAAATTAAACTGAACATCCGGAAAATGTCAATCAAGAACTGAAAAGATATATCATAATCCAAGAAAAAAGCCGCAGAGCGATAACGCAGCTGCGGCTTAAAACTATCTTAGCCTCCGTTGGAAGCACTCACATATAAAATGCTCTACTTCGCATCCCGTGGGTCATGAAGCTTTTGATTTAATTCTATTGTGTGACCATTCATATCAACAAGCATGGACACCATAACAACAATGTCTCCCGCCGGCGAAGGATAACGCCGCTCATGTGGCTCACCCAAAACTTTTACGCCTGCAACCTTTGAAGCCTTCGCGAAAGTTTCTTTCAAGTTTTCAGCATGAAATAGCAACACAATCTCACCAGGAGTAAAGTCAGCCGGATCTGGCTCAGCAAGATCTTTATCAGTTTGATCTAAAAACTGCCAAAGCCCTACCATTCCCATTTGCCCGGAATTAGTCTGCATCAAGACAAGCCGCGAACGGTTTTTACCATCAGCCTTGTGTCGCATAGACAAACCTTCTGAAGATAGCTCCTGATCATATACAACCTGCATACCTAGAGCGTCACGATATAGAGCAAGCGCCGCTTCCATATCTTTCACAACCATAGTCGTGCGACGCAGATTTACTGGGTTCACAGGATAAGGGTTTTTGTCACGATACTGGACAATCTCTTCACCCGTCATATTTCCGTGACCGTGAGGTGCATTGTCCGTTGTTGCACATGCTGACAGCCCAAGTGCAGCTGCGATACCTACAATAAATTTCAATTTCATCTTACTTACTTTCTCGCTGGAACATTTGCCGCAAAGTGCCCAGCAATTTGCTCACGCGTAGCAACCCACACATCAGAGTGATTGCGTACATGTTCTAAAAATTGTTGGAAAACTTCGATACGCCCGGGACGTCCGATAATGCGCAAATGCAGCCCCAAGCTCATCATCCGCGCTCCCTCTTCTTGCGCTTCATTGTAGAGCCAGTTGAATGTGCGCTTTGCATAATCCAACCACATGTCCGGCATGAATGAAGGATCAATCCAAAACTTCATATCATTGCTATCAATAGCGTAGGGAAGAATTACAATCGGCTCTTTAGAACCATTCGCCACTTCAACCTCATCCCAATAAGGAAAATCATCGGAATAATCATCCATGTGATAAAGGTATCCAGCATCTTTCAATAAACCACGTGTGTTTGCTGAATATAGATACCGAGACAACCACCCCGCCGGACGGCGGCCACAGGTCTTTTCAATGCTGCTTGCACTTTTTTCAATAAACGCAGCTTCTGCATCTTTTTCCATAAATGCCGTGAAAGCCCATTTATGACCATGATCAGCTGGCTCATCACCGCGCTTCATAATTGCATCTGCAAGCCATGGCGCTTTTTCAAGGGCTTGCCCACACACTGTCCAAGTTGCGTTCACGCCTGCTTTATCAAGAATTTTAAGCACACGTGGCGCACCGCGATTAATTCCGTATTCGTAATTGCTCTCATTGCTGTAGACACGAATTGGCTTTCTAGGCACCGCTTTTAGTTCGTCCACAGGCTCAGGACCGCGATCGCCCTCATCCACGCGCTTCTCAGCACCTTCTTCAACATTCACAACGATAGACAGCGCTAGTTTTCCACCATTTGGCCATCGAAAGTCTGCTGGAGCAGGTTCATTATTCTTCATCATTAGTGTGGCTCCTCTCCACCAGACACATTCATACTTTCTGCGGTAATGTATTGGGCCTCGTCTGAGCATAGCCACGCCACTGCGTTCGCTGTATCTTCAGGCAAACCAGGGCGCCCCATCGGGATACGTGCGGCCATTGCCTTCATATATGCCTCAACGGACTCTGCGCCTGTTACTTTTGCAAAATACTCATTCTGCCAAGCACCAAGACCTGTCGTCACATGGTTTGGACACACATTGTTGACAGTGATCTTGTCACCACCCAATTCAACTGCCGCAGATCGCACGAGTCCCACAAGACCATGCTTTGAGCTTGTGTACGCCTGAGCATGTGGGAAACCAGATTTGGCTGCCTGACTAGCGATATTGAGTATACGCCCGCCCTTGCCCTGCTTCGTCATCACTTCCGCAGCAGCCTTAACACCAAAGAACGCACCCGTTAGATTAACATCAATAACGGCGCGCCACTCTGCCTCGGTTACATCCAGTAATGGCTTCATAATATAGCCAATACCTGCATTATTCACCCAGATATCTAAGCTGCCATGCGTATCCACGGCGTGCTGAGCTAACTCACGAACACTCTCTAGCGAGCGCACGTCACAAACCTTTGTAGATACTTCAACACCCATGGACCGCAGATCAGTCGCAATCGCTTCCATCTCTTCAGTCGAACCAATATGTTCAGCACCTGTCGCGTCATCTTTTGGGGCACCAATATCAGAGATTACGATATTCACACCTTCTTTGGCCAACCGAACTGCAATTGCTTCACCCAAACCAGCCCGACGGCCAGAGCCAGTGATAACAGCCGTTCTACCCTTCATGCTTGCCATCGCCTTTTACCCCAATTTTTCAGTTAGAATAAAAAACAGATCACTTGTCATGCCTTGGAATTGCGCCGCAATCGCTTGCATGGCTTCGGTTGATACATCCGCACCAAATCCATCCATGTCGTTGACATCAATAATTTCCACGTACGAATAAGGTGGCTTTGCATCCGTGCCTAAAAGTGCAACTGATTTGAACACAGAAAAATCATCAATCGACTTTAAGCCATTAACAGTTGGAATGTCTGTGCTTTTCGCCCAATTCTCATAGTCTTCCACGCTGACATCAGGCTTCAAATTAAACAGTGCGACAATTTTAGTACTCATTTTTTTATTCCCCTTATGGCAATTATGGATATAAATGATATATCTTTTATTGGACTTTCATACCCCTCATCCCTAAATGAGTCACGTAGAAAGCCGACATCGGCATCAAAAAAACGGGAGATGCGACATGGTAGACAAAAAAAATAGCGGCAATAACAGCCCAGCTTTCCAATATGACGGGCCTCCAGATTATCGCGTTGTAGGCAAACACGCCGTCTACCCAGAAACAACCCATGACGAAACTGCACGCTTCAACTTTCTGGCGCAGATGAATCGCCACCTTTCCACACGTATTATGGGCGGTGTCGCTGAAGCCTATCAAACGCGCGTTGAGCCAGAGTTCAAAGAAGAAAACGGACGAGACTTTAAAGATCGTCATGAAGTGCGCAAAGCACTCACGAAAAACCCAATGTTTCAATGGTGGTCAGCGTTACGCCGCTCCACAATGGAATCACGCCAACAAGCAGGCCGGTGGGTGACGCTTCGCCAAGCTGATGCGTTGAATGAAAAAGCCCGCCTCCTTACAGAAGGTGATGACCGCCTCAAACTTGATCCAGACTTCAAACAGCCACGCTCCACAGAAGCAATAGACCATCACTGCATGCCTGGCAGCTACTACACAGAGCTAGTACAGGGCGATATCACAGGGGCAGCAAATTACGATTCAGGTATCTTTGCGACCACTGGCGGCATGTTAGGACGCTTCAATGATGGCGGCGGAGTTGCAGTCTCTCAATGGGTTGCTAAAAACCTACCAGACTTCAAACCCAAGCGTATTCTCGATATAGGGGCAGGTCTTGGACACAATGTCTTGCCAATCGCCCAAGCCTTCCCTGACGCACATGTTGTTGCAGTGGATGCGGGTGCCCCAATGCTACGTTACGGCCTCGCACGCGCAAAATCACTCGGCGTTGAAAATGTTGAATTTATTCAAGCTGATGTATCAGACTTAAGCCGTTTTGAAGATGGTAGTTTTGACTGGATCCAATCGACCATGTTCCTGCATGAAACGAGCTACAAATCCATGCCTAAAATCTTCGCAGAAACATACCGCCTCCTTAGCCCAGGCGGCATTGTGCTCCACGTTGAACAGCCACAATACGCTGATTCTATGTCTCTTTTCGAGCAAGCCATGCGTGATTGGGATGCATTTTACAACAACGAACCCTTCTGGACAAAAGTCCACGAAATTGATCTCGATCAATGGATGGTAGATGCTGGTTTCGACCGCGAAAGCCTTATTCATGGCGGCGTCGCAGCTGTTGTAGATGCGGACATTTTCCCAGAAGCAGCCGAAGATAAAGAACAAGAAGATTATGGCCGCAAAGCCGCATGGCATGTTGTTGGCGCAAGAAAGGCAGTCTAATGAGCACTCAATCAATTGACCCCGTAAAACTGGCTGGCGCAAAATCTAAAGGCAAACGCCCGTGGTTCTTAGAAGACACTGATGTTGAGCGTCTCATGAACATCACTCACGCCCTTGTCCAAGAGGTCGCCGTCATACGTGAGCGCATGGATACAATTGAACGTCTTTTAGAGCGAGATGGCAAAGTCACTAAGGAATCAATCGAAGCCTACAAACCTGCGCGTTTTGAAGCTGATGAGCGTGGCCTCCTTATGCAGGAATATATCGCACGCGTGTTCCGAATCATGCAGCAAGATGTTGAAGCAGCCTCCATGCCAGATGAAGCCTCTAGCGCAGAAGTCGCAGAAGAGTTTGCTCAAACGGACTAACTTTCACTTCTAAAATTAAGTCTAAAAATAAGGCATTTGCATAAACATCATTGTGCAAATGCCTTATTTTTTCGAGCATTTCCAAAAAAATCAAACCTGCTTCAATTTCGCCCACTTGCACCATCACTAAAAAGATATATCATTTAAATCCAAGATACCAATAAAGAATACCAACTCGGAGGGCTCCCATGGGAGAGTTTTTAGCAACGAATGAATTGCACATTCTAAGATGGCTACACATCGTCGCCATGGTGTACTGGTTAGGTGGTGAATGGGGTGTATTCCAAACATCTTATAAAGTGGTCAACCACAAGCTCCCCTTGGAAGAGCGCGCACGTCACATGTCGACCGCCTACCGCATCGATATCATGGCCCGCACAGGGATCATCTCCCTCCTCCCACTCGGCCTACACATGGGTTATTTATGGGGCGTCCAACCCCTTGGTGGCGGCTGGTTGGTCGCAATGTGGCTCCTATGGGTTGTATGGATGGTCATCACATGGGGCGCTTTTGCAAACCGCACAAACGAATTAGGTAACAAGCTTGCTTTGGTTGAGGATTGGACGCGCTACCCACTTATCCCAATCCTTATTATTAGTGCGCTTTCATCCCTCATGGGCAATGGTCCATTCGCGGCAGGCGAAGGCCAAATGTGGTTCTCCGCAAAAATCCTAACCTACGGTCTAGCACTCATTATCGGTGTTATTTTACGTATCATCATGCATGAATGGCGTAAGATTTTCCCTATCCTTGCACAGGGACCAAATGCTGAGCTCGAAGCAAAACTGGATAAATCAATCCAACTCGGTCGTAATGTTGCGTATCTATACTGGGTACTGATCCTTACAACTGCTTTCTTTGGTGCAGTGAAACCTTTTTAATCTGAAACACCAACGTCTCAAACAAAAAGCCCAGCTCAAATTTGAGCTGGGCTTTTTCATTTCCACTTCTATTTTATTCTTAAAATTCTGGCTGACTAGGCGTGCCTGTAATGACAAAATTCTCGTCGCCAAACACAGTATCTACCTCAAAATCAGTCCACACTGCTTCATTCGCTTTCTGTCCATTGTAGAACAATCTCACCCGACCAGCCTGCTTCCAGCTCACATCAGGCTTTTCAAAGAAATGTGAATACCGCCGCTCATGCCATCCACGTGGTGTATCAAACCCCACATACACGATCGCAAAATCAGACTGTCGAATTCCAAATAAGGTTTGCTTTTCTGATGGGTCAGTTAATTCAATCATATAAGCCGGCTCACCATCTATTTGACGATCCGCGACTCGCTTTTGAGACCATCCATCATCTAGCGCATGGCGAATTGCACCAAATCCAAAACTATTTGCCCACATCTCATTGGCAGATTGATCTTCCATCAAACCGTTTTGATTATAGGTCTGCTTTCCATCAAAAGAGAGCAACAATTGAAGCTTTCCATTCGTCCAGCCCTCAATTCTCACTTTGCCATTTGCTTCGTGCGCATCCGTTTTATTTGACGCATACTCACGCCACATGGAGTACTTATCCCAGAGCAACTCCTTATCTCCGGCTCGAATTATATTATAACCCTTCAGCCAAAGCGTTTTGGGGCGCGTAAAACTATCCCCGCCCGCAGCTTCATACGCCGATTCTAAAATCGTCTTGGCAAACATCTCACTCTTCAGCTGCACAGCGGCAGGCATGGATTCACGCGAATCTGCCAGAGGAGGCGGCTGCGCTACCGCAACACTAGAACAAACAGTCGAAACCAATAATACACCAATTAAATGTTTCATTTTGCTGGCTCTTCAACGACCATAACGTGCGCTTCACTAAAGGCCGCGCGTACCTCTTTTAGCTGTTGGTATTCAGCACTTTCCCAAAATGCATTTATTGCTGCTTTATCTGGCCATTTGGAAATCACAACACTCTGACCATCAAACATGCCGCCCTCTTTGGCTTCAACGCCTGGTGCACGCACAACATATTCACCGCCATATTGCGCGACAAGTTTGGCTGCCGGCACCGCATATTTCTCAATGAAAGGCTGGCGGTCAGATATTTTTGCGAAAACAATCATATAAGCAGACATAATAACTTTCCTTTTGATTTGGAACTTTACACATCAAATGATATATCATTTAGTAAGTAAAGCACTTTCGCTCGATTTGAAAAGGACAATTGAATTATGAAATTGTTACGTTCAGCAACCTTGGCCGTTGCCGACATCAAACGCTCGACTTCTTTATACGCCAAGTATTTTGATTACACCGTAATAGAGGAAGGCCAAATCGACGCGAATCTAGCAGCAAGCTGGGGTACGCCAAATACAACCAACTGCCCTTATGCGATAATGCAGCCAAGCTCTGGGGCCGAAGTCTATATCCGTTTTGTCGAACAACCAAGTGTAGAAAGCTATAAAGCACTGCGCACATATGGTTGGAATGCGATTGAAATTTGCGTCACAGATGTCCTTGCCGCAAATGAACGTGTCCTCAATAGCCCATTTGAAATCATTGGTCCTCCGCGCGAGATAGAGGGGCTTCCTGCAATTCACCCAATGCAGGTAAAAGGCCCAGACGAAGAAGTTGTTTATCTAACTCAGATCAAAGACGACCTTCCTGCATTTGACCTCCCAAGAGCTGAAACTCTATTCGATAAGCTATTTATCCTTGTTATGGGCGCAAGCGATATGGACGCAACGAATAAATGGATTGAGAAACATGTCGGACTTCACATGGGACGCGACATGGAAATCGTCTACACAATGCTTGCAAACGCATATGGTACAGACATAAACGCACTCCACCGCATCTCAACCATGGTTCACAATAGAGATGTATTTTTGGAAGTAGACCAATACCCAGATGCAGCAACCCAGCGTGAAAGACATTCTGGAATGCTTCCGCCCGGATGCGCCATTGGTACAATCTGGCATCCTGACTTTAATACACTCACTGGACCATGGATCACCGACCCCGTCATACGTAACGGCCCTATATATAAAGGCAAACGCGTTGGCACCATGAAAGACCCTGACGGCACCCTCATTGAAATCGTAGAAGGCTAAATATTATGAAACTGATCACAACAAAAACAACAATAGATCACAAACCAACCGCTGATGATTTCATCGCTATTGATGTGCCTACCCCTAATTGTCCGGAAAACGGCGCGCTTGTGCGTGTCGTTCACCTATCGTTAGACCCCTATGTTGGCTCCATCATCCGCAATCGACACATGGGACACACAGCCCCTATTCCTATGAAGGAAGCCATCTCCGGGGCCATTGTTGGTCAGGTATTGGAAAGCAAAGTATCGGGTATAAATGCAGGTGATTGGGTGCATTCAATGGAAGGTGGATGGCAGGAAATTATTGCTGTTGATGCACAACACCTTCGTAAAATTGACCCGTCCATTGCCCCATTGTCAGCACATGCAGGCGTACTTGGTATGCCAGGTTTAACAGGTTGGGCTGGAATTACGCAACTCGCAAAAGTGGGCGAAGGTGATACAGTCCTCGTCGATGCAGCAGCTGGTCCAGTGGGTGGAACCGTAGGTCAAATTGCACGCATTAAAGGCGCAAAGCGCGTAGTAGGTATTGCGGGTGGTGCTGAAAAATGTGCCCTTGTTGAAAATACATACGGCTTTGACAAATGCGTTGACTATAAAGCCGACGGTTGGCGCGATGCATTGGGTGAAGCTCTTCCCGAAGGTTTGTCAGTTTTCTTTGAAAACGTATCTGCAGATATGGCCATGATCGCACTTGGCCACGCAAACCTTTATGCGCGCGGTGTCCTTTGTGGTCTTGTAGATGCTTACCACACCACAACACAAAGCCAGCACGCTATGAATATCGGTTTTGTCATTGGTAAGCGCGCCCAGTTGAGCGGCTTAGTCGTATATGACTATTACGATCGCTGGAACAATTATGTCGCAGAAGCTGCACCATGGATCAGAGACGGAAAGCTTAAATTCGTTGAAGATCGCGTCGAAGGTTTGGACAATGCACCAGCGTTATTCGAGCGCCTAATGAATGGTAAAAACCTCGGAAAAGCAGTCGTCACAGTTTCAGCAGAGAATGTGTAATGAACGCTATCAGACGCTTATATGTTGACGGTACATTTGGACAAATCCACGTCCGTATCGCATCACCAATAGGGGCAGCCTCACGGCCGCCCCTATATTGTTTACATCAAAGTCCAAAGTCGTCCCTAGAGTTCGAAGACTTTATGAAGCATGCAAGCTCAGACCGTATCGTTGTAAGCTTTGATTACCCCAAATACGGCATGTCTGACGGCCCTAAAACGGAAGCTGAAGTTAGTATTCGCGTGTACGCCGAAGCTGCATTCCAAGTAGCTGATACGCTTGGGCACGATTATATAGATTTATTCGGTAATCATACGGGCGGCAAAGTCGCCGTTGAAATGGCACTTATGCGGCCGCAGGCTATTCATGCCATAACGATGATTTCAGCTGCCATCTTCACACAAGAAGAACGAAAATCATTTGAAGATCTCTTCACACCAATTCCATTGGATGCTGAAGGCACACGTCACAAAGTAAATTGGCAACGCATTATCGAACGCCACACAGACAACGTATCGCTGGAAACGCTTGATCGGTCATTCTATATGACAATGATGGCAGGAGAAGCCTATGAATGGGGACACACCGCAGCTTTTGCTTACGATACCCTCTTCAATGAAGGACTGAAAAAGCTTGATCAAAGAATTACTATCTTTAACCCAACCGATGATCTTACATTTTGCACACAACGCGCATCAAAATTCTTAAAAAATGGAGAAGTGGTGGAAAAGCCTGAATGGTCACATAACCTACTCGCGGCATTTCCTGAAGATATCGCCAAATGCGTACGGGAGAAGCTAGACGCCTCTCCCGTTTAATTCATCGTTCTTATTTAAATTCTAAAGCACTAAAGGTGGCCGCTATTCAGCGGCCACTTCTGTTTCTACTGTTTTCTTTTTCTTGTGGTCTTCAAAATCATATTGATACTTACCCAAGAATAAGAGTGGTACCGTAGACACAAATAACACTATCGCGGCTGAAACCAATGTGAAGTGCCAATCATGTCCAGGAAGTATTCCGAGGTTTGCGCCCAAGAAGTGAATTCCGCGACCATCAGCAATATCCGTCATAATTGAAGGTCCAAGTCCCGCACCTAGTGCAAAGAACCCGTAAATCGCACCATAAATCGCAGAATAGCTTTTCATGCCGAAGTATTTTGAGATCATGAACGCCATGAAGTCATACTCCACACCCGCACCAAAGCCGATCATCAAAATAGCAATCGTCGCTGTTGTCGCATCTACACCCGGTTGAGCGAGCATCCACAATGCAATTGCAGGAGAAGCTAAGAACGCGAATGCAACACCCGGTGCCCAGAAGCGGTCAATCAGATAACCACCTATAATACGGCCACTCAACACAGCTAAACCTGTCAGCGTCGCAAGCCCAACCGCTTCATCCATGCTAATGCCATTGAATGTGAGTACGCGTTCAATGTTTGGAATAATCGCACCGACCGAATAGGAAATTGGCACAAAACTTATAGCCAAAACCCAGAATCGCCATGTTTTAAACGCTTCCATCAACGTCAAACCCGGCAAAACGACGACTGTCCCTTTTTCCACCTGCGGCGGCGCTTTTCTTATGTCTAAAAACAGCATTAAGGACACAGGAATTAATACCATGGCACAAAACACATAGGCCATAAAATATTCTAACCGTAAGCCGTGCGTACCCACTAGCGGCGTCACTTGCTTAATCACTAATGTGACCAATATCAGTGTACCAATCATAGAAACGGCTAAGATAGGATATTTGAACTTTGTAATATTTGCATCTTTAGCAGACACATCATCCACATCCCTTAAGCCTAGCCACGCCATAGGGAGCGCAATAGCCAATGGCAAACATCCAAGCATTACATACGCCGAACGCCACCCTGAATTACCAATTATATGAAACGCTTCATTGGAAACGATGAATTGCGCGTAAAATTTAGCAAGAGCGCCAAATACACCTGTCGCAATCAACGCAATACCTAGCGCCATCCCTCGATTTTTTACAAACCAGTTTGCTACAGGCCGTGTAAACGTAACGGGCAACGTTCCTGCACCTGCGAATGCCAATAGAAACCACAAGAATATATAAAGTGGCTTGGATCCATTATTCAAAGCCAACGACATCATCGATAGGCCAAAAGTAATAATAGAAATCAGAGTAACTTTACGCGCTCCGAATTTCTCAGCAACCATACCAACTAGCGGCGCAGCAGCAAAGGCACCAAATGTATAGATAGCCAAAGCGTTGAGGATATCACCTACACTCCACCCCATTGGCGCAAACTCTTGCATCAATGGCGGGATGAACACACCCACAGTGTAAAACGGTAATGGCGAGAGACCTAATCCAACCCCAACAGCCGCAGCTGTTAGGACTGGCCAGCCCTCACTAAATTCACTTTTATTCGCCAATTTTACCTCCCGAGGTTTTTGCTGCCCTTGGCAGACATAACTTTTTAGGACTTAATGGTATATCATTTCAACAGTATGTCGAGAGAGATCAAGCCAGTGAATTGGACAAGACGTAAAATAATTCTATCAAGCGCCGCACTTGCCTCAATTTCGTGCGCTCCCGCCACAAAAAAAGCACTTGATGCTGACGTTATCGTACTTGGAGCTGGATTGTCAGGATTAAATGCAGCCCGCTTACTTAAAAGCGAAGGGGCAAATGTAATTGTACTCGACGCTAGCGACCGTATTGGCGGTCGAATGTACACCTTGGATGGCATACCTGGGCGACCTGAAGCCGGCGGGCAACAAATCGGACAAAGCTATGCAAGAATACGTTCTACAGCATCAGATCTTGGCGTAAATGTAATCACGGCCCCCACAAACGGGTCCAGAGGTAAAACAATGGTCCTCGATGGACAGATGTTTGATGCTAAAGACTGGGTCAATTCACCTCTGAACACATTTCCAGAACAATTTAAAAAATCGTCCCCTGATTCTGCAATTTTCTTCGCAGCGATGAAAGAAAACCCTTTAGAAGATGAATATGCTTGGAGGGAACTGACAGCAGACAAAGACATTTCAGCCAAAAATTATTTAACTAAACACGGCTTTGACTCAGAAAGCATCCGTCTCTGCGATATCGCACTAAACGCCAACTCTTTAGACTCATATGCCATGATAAATGTATGGCGCAGCCTTATGATCTTCAATGCAGACTCCTTTGGCGGAGAAATCGAAGGAGGTGCTCAAAGACTACCTGAAGCAATGGGGGCAAGCTTGGGAGCAGGCGCAGTTCGCATGAACACGCTTGTGCAAGGTATAGACGTCGATACTGCAGGCGTGGATGTTCATACCTCAAAGGGCAGTTTACGCGCATCTTTTGTCATCAACGCTTTACCACTTCCTGCAACACGCCGAATAAAAATCAACGCACCGTTGAGTGTTGAAAATGCAGAAGCAATCACATCCATTCCATACACTCAAATTCAGCAAGTGCATCTTACTGTTGAAAATGCGTTTTGGGAAAAAGATGGCCTTCCCATTCAAATGTGGACGGATACACCAATTGAACGCGTATTTCCCGTTCAAAATGCCGATGGTGAAACCTTATCCCTCACATGCTGGATCAACGGGACAGGCATCAAACCAAATATCTCAGATCAAGAGTGGGGCGAACTCGCCGTGAAAACCATGGCTGACCTTCGCGGCGCGAAGACAACAGCTTCAAAAGTTATAAGGTGGGATCAAGATCAACCCCTATCAGGTGGTGCCTATATGCACTGGGCACCCAGACAGGCAGCAAAACTCGCAAACACCATGGCCAAACCTGCTGGACGTTTGCACTTTGCCGGCGAGCACATGTCTCACTTACATACGGGCATGGAAGGCGCTATGGAATCGGGAGAACGCGCTGCTTTTGAAATTCTCGACGCAATCAACACGTAAGCAAAAAAAACCACTCATCCAATTTTTAGATGAGTGGTCGAGTTGCAAGATGTAAACATCTCGCTTGAGAAGCTCATTTTGTTAAATCAGGCGGGGCATTGCAAAGCTTCAAAGCCGATAAGCTCAACTTCCGGAGAAATATATCCGGGTTTTACAGGCTCTACACGTCCAAGATCTGTCGATAGATATTTCTTGTTGTCATCCGCAAACACAGTCGCGACTGTCGCGTTGACGCCAAGTGTATCTTGCACCATCAACGCACCAATCAAATTCGCGCCAGATGAAATGCCAACCGCAAGCCCCAATTGAGAAGCAAGCTTCTGGGCCATAATAATACTGTCACCATCACTTACCGCAACCACACTATCCGTCTTTGCTAGATCAACAATTGCGGGAATAAACTCATCTGAAATTCCCTGAATCCGGTGAGCACCAACTTTATATCCAGTTGTAAGTGTCGGAGATTCAGATGGTTCCAAAGGATGAATAGCTACATTTGGGTTCACTGCCCTGAGTGCACGACCAACCCCCATAATTGTTCCACCAGTACCAACACCCGCCACGAAACCATCAGGAACTTTGCCGATAGATGCCAATTGTTTCAAAATCTCTTGGCCAGTCTGTAATTCGTGTGCACCACAATTATCTCTATTGCTAAACTGACACGGTAAAAATACATCACCGCGTTCAGCAGCTAATTTTTCAGTTGCCACAATAGAGCCGAGGAAACCGCCCTCTTCTTTGCTCACAAGATGCAATTCAGCACCAATAGACCGCAGCAAAGATTTGCGCTCAGAGCTCATCCAGTCAGGCATAAATATACAAACTTTATGGCCAAGTGCACGGCCGAGCGCAGCAACAGCAATACCAGCGTTTCCACTTGTAGCTTCAACAATTAGATCGCCCGGTTTCAATGCGCCACTTTGGCTAGCACATCGAAGAATATTGTAAGCCATCCGATCTTTGATAGATCCCGTCAGGCTGTAATGCTCCGCCTTAGCGTAAACTACACGGCGCTGCCCGCGCCACCTTAGGTGTACAGCCAACAAAGGTGTACGGCCAATAAGGTTTGAAAGACTGTTAAAACGGTCTTGAACCGAAAAGTCTTCATCTAAGGGTAAAGTGTCAGCCATAATAAAATCTCCT
This sequence comes from uncultured Hyphomonadaceae bacterium, assembly GCA_964351655.1. GTDB lineage: Bacteria > Pseudomonadota > Alphaproteobacteria > Caulobacterales > Hyphomonadaceae > Hirschia. Next base: position 86,650 of record CAYGPD010000003.1, read on the forward strand.
GATTTCATTATGATTTAGACCGTATCAAATTGCATTCTAAAAATACAAAGGGTATACTTTTATATTGGGGATAATTTTCGATATATAACGGAATAATGATATGATTGATAACACAGATCGCCAAATATTGAGATTATTACAAGCAGACGCGACTCATTCGCTCGAGACTATCGCAGCTAAAGTAAATGTTTCCGTCAACACTTGCTGGCGGCGTGTTAAACATCTTGAAGAATCCAAAGTCATTACTAACCGCGTCGCGATAGTTGATCCGCATGCTGTACAATTAGGTCAAACAGTCATGGTCGCAATTCGCACGAATAATCATTCGGCTGCATGGTTAGAAAAATTTACGGAGAAAACCCGCGCCATTCCGGAAGTCATGGAATTCTACCGTATGGCAGGTGATGTGGACTATCTTTTGAAGATTGTTGTAAACACAGTCGCAGATTACGACCGTGTTTACAAAATTATCATTGCAGACATGGAGATTTCAGACGTTAGTGCAACATTCGCAATGGAATGCATTAAAAACACGACTGTTCTTCCCGTCTAACTCACTCCTGCTAGTTATTTATCCGTATCGGCGTGCGTACAACTCACTTGAATCCAACGTAAGTTCATTCCGATACGTTCAGCACCACCTTCAGCCCAAGTGTACGAAACGGCGCGGTCGTCATCGCCTTCCATGACATAAAGTGTAAGCGATGGACGGTTCGTCCCATAAGTCCACTCCACATCACGTAATTTAAGGCGTACTTTGTGCGCTGGTGTTTCATCTGTTTCTAGAACAGCTTCGCCGCCTTGGTCATGAATTTTGACACCGCGTTTGAAGTACCAGTCATTCATATCCTTACCGCTATCACCATGCTTGGCACCACGAAGAATTGCTGCCCAACACTCAAACGGACGTGCTTTTCTGAATCGAGATTCAATAGGTGCATCTTTTCCCAAACTCGTCACCCAAAATTCTGAGTCAGATAGTGTCATTTTTACAGGTTGAGTCTCTGCTTCACCTGCATGTCGAAAGTAGGTCGCACATGCACTACCGCTGCCCGCCCCCACGAACTGATCACCCTGACGGCTCCATTCAACCACACACCCAGCAGACGCAGAGCTGCCTCCATCCAGAACACTAGAAATAGTCTGTCTAATCGTCTTTTTATCCGCATTTATTGATAAAACATGACGCAGGCTAATCGGGTTTTCGTCTTGAAACAGTTCAGTAGATTGAAACTCAGACGGCATAGAATCTGAATCTTCTTCAGCAGAAATCGGTTGGAACTCAATGTGTTGGCGCGGTGCCAAAGAGTTCAAATCTACACCAGCATCTTCTGCAAAGAATATATGCCGCTCATTGTCCCAGCGCCCTTCAAGCAAACTAGAAAACTCGGCAAAATCTTTTTTCAACCACCCCGCAACAGCCACTTCTTCTGCTGCTGGCTCAGCTATAATTGGGGCTGTCGTACAAGCACTCACAAAGACTGCGAACGACAAAAAGTGTTTCAATTTCATAATCTTCTCCCAAAACAAAGAAGAGACGAACCGCTAAAGTTCGTCTCTTCAATTTGTTATCTAACTAAGCTTAGAATGACTTCTTCAATGTCACACCAACTTGGCGTCCTCTAGGCATGAACACAACCGTCCCACGACCAAAGAATTTGAAGTCACCCGGATCAACATAACGGAACACATTGCTCGCAGTGTCATCATCCAAGATGTTCTTACCCCAGAAAACAAGTTGAGTACCACTTTCTTCATGGCCCAGCGTATAGCGCAAGTTCATCTTGAACATATCACCAGTTTCTTGAAGATTGTGAATCTGAGCATAACGTGAAGATCCATAGACACCATCTACACGTATCGTGTTGTCCCAGCCGCCAACTTCAGCAAAAGTATAACTACCATTCACAGCAGCAGAGTTTTTAGATACACGCGGCACTTTGCGTCCTTCTAGATCTCCACCACCAGGTAGAGTTCCCGCATCCGTGGCGTCTGTACCCTCTTTGATTTCGCTATCAGCAGTAGCCCATGAAGCACCAACAGTGAAGTTGTCAGTGAAAGCAAAAGAAGTATCCAATTCGAAACCGTTGATTTCAGTTTCACCCACGTTCAACACAACTGTTTCTTGCGTTTGCTGCGGAGTACCTTCGTTAAAGATAACAACTTGGCTCAATTGCTGATCAGTAAGCTCAGTACGGAAAATTGCAGCAGTAAAGTTACCACGGCCATCTAGATAATCAGTTTTGAAACCAATTTCGTATTGAGTTGCAAGCTCTTCATCATACTCAAGATATGGAGCTTCATTAGGGTCATTTGGATCAACTGCTGAGTTAAATCCACCTGCCTTATTACCGGTAGACAAGCTTCCGTATAGCAAACCGCCATTCGGCAAGGTGTAATCAGCTGTTATACGGTATGTGAAACCATCTTCTGTTTTAGACAATGTGTCACCGACAGAGTTTCCACCCTCAACGAGCGTTGTATCCCGCTCACTTTCGTAAGCACGCCCTTCAAATCCAATAGACAATGCATCCGTTGGTGCAAATTCAATAGAACCAAAAAGGGATTTTTCGTTGAGTTTGTTTAGTCCACCGAAACCAAGAGCGGCTTCTAGAATTGAGCGGTCAGTGTTTTCGTCTTCTTCATCATAGTAGAAAACACCTGCCAACCATTCAATTTTATCACCAACCGACCCGTTAAAACGAACTTCGTGTGACATGTACTCAGTTTTGTTACGGTCATCAGTTACCCAGTCAGAATAGAAAGATCCAAATGAGTTACCCACTATAACGGGAGAATATGACTGGTTCAAAATCGTGTGGCTTGATTCTTTAGTGTAACCACCTTGATAAAGCACTGTAATATCATCCGTGATGTCATAACTTACATCACCCCAAATACGGCTTGTTTCTCGGTCTGATCCGGCTCTAAAGTCCCAAGCTGCTAAAGCCGGTCCACGAGATAGAGTCGAATTCAATATATCGCCTTCATTAGCTGAAGTCGCGATATTTAACTCGTCTGGTGTTGGAATGACCCCACAGTAATAAGAACGAAGAACTTCAGGACATGCCGTACCACCGGCTGCGACTGAGTTGTTAAATGCTGTGCCATATAAGTGGCCCGCGAACTGACCATCTTCATCACTTGAATAATATCCACGGATATTTGCTTCAAATTTTGGCATGCTTTCTGGTACAAAGTTCAATGCACCATAGTAAGCTGTTGTATTTTCTTCACCAACATTACGTGCACCGCGCGTATTGTCATTTATGTTGTCGTACTCACCACCATAGGTGTAATAGCGACCACCGATAAGACCATTTACACCGGGTAATATCTGACCAGATATATTTCCACCAAGTTCAACTTGATCGTGCTGCGCATAAGTTGCTGAGAAATTGCCTTCAAATTCTTCTGTCGGCTTTTTAGTAAGGTAGTTGATAACACCACCATATGTTGAACGTCCGTAAAGTGCCCCTTGTGGACCTTTAAGTACCTCTACTCGCTCAACGTTATCGAGCATTGAAGAAATTAGACCCGAGCGTACGAACACACCATCAATATACAAACCAACAGGTTGCGACACAGTCGCTTGGATATTTGCAACACCACGAATAACCGGGCGTTCTGATTCGCGTCCTAGGTCACCCTCAATTTGCAAACCAGGTGTAAGATCTGCAATATCTTTAGCACTGATTGCACCCGCTGCTTCAAGCATTTCAGCATTGAAAGCAGATACAGAGATAGGTGCTTCTAGGAGTGTTTCTTCTTTTTTACGACCTGTAACAACAATAGTGGATTGAATTGACTTCTTTTCCTCTGCGGCATCGCCTGCATCAGCAGCTTGCGCAAAAACAGGTTGAGCATTTGACATGACGGCAATCGCCGCAGTGGCCAATAAAACCTTCTTATTCATGGTATCCCTCCTCCGAGTAAGAGAAAGAGCGGTCCCTGTTACCGAGTATTCTGCCGCACTTCCTTGATTGGTATATCATTTACTCTGACGAAATCATGGCGCTTTGCAAGCCCCCTTTAGAACAGGAAATGTGCGTTTCCACATCTATTGATACCCAAAAGTCACACTTAATTTGGGGATTTAATTTGTAGTGAGGCAAAGATATTTATCATTTAAATTGATTTAAAGCTGAATTATAAAAAGATATACCAATATATGTGTTTTTATCAAAAAATATACCCACACAAAAATAATCGATCATCATCCACTTATTATTTTATCACAGCATAAAAAAACTGGTCGGAAAAAATATTTTCCGACCAGCTCATTAAATTAGAAGCACGAATGCTTATCTTTTAGGCAGTTCAATCGTACCCTCTGAGACTTCCTTATAATATTCCCAGCTCGTCATATTCTTACGTGGATCGCCTGCTGGTGGTGGCTCAGCGTATTCCGGGTAATGATTCTTAATTTCGTTCTTCATTGTGTCAGTCAACTCATCAAATTGACTAAGTTTACGGCCCGCAGTGTGCATATAGAGAACACCTTCGCGACCATTCATATTCATCCATGGAAGCCAATCAGATATACGAGACCAACCCACATTGATTTTTGCCGTGGTTGTTTTCGGATCTAACAGATCATCAGTGCGTCCAAAAAAGTTGAACATTTCTGTCGCATGATACGTCGCACCGACTTCTTTTTGGTATTCACCGCCAAGTGGACTAGGATACCAAAGCGGGAATGTGTTGCGGTTCCACCATGTTCCGCCGCTCACAACTCCACTCCACACCGCTGGCTCACCATCACGATTGGTTTCATACATTTTGAAGTTTACTGGATCATTTGCAACGTGCTGCACCGTGACTGTTTCACCAGTCCAAGGGTTATCCCATGTCTTCAGCACTTCACCTGTGTCTTTGTCCAGATACAGCAAGATCTCACGCGATACGAGGTGGAATCCTTTTTTACCATCTTCAGACTCAATTGTTGTACACTGACGGATATTCATTCCCTCAACGTCAAACATGTGCAAATCTTTTTCACCTTGGCGACGCGCATACGCGACACCATCCCATGCATAAACCGCAGGCTCATTATCAACAGTAGAACACTGAAGCTTGCGCATTATATGTAGTGTATTCTTAGAATCCGCTGGATCTAGCAGTGGTTCTTTAGCCATACCAACACTGGCACAGGCAGATAAAGCGACAAAAGATAAGCCAATCGTCGCCATACGGGTTAAGTTAAACATGCATTTCCTCCAAAATGGTATACCATTAGGAATATGCATGCTTATCGATAAATGCCAACCCTTTTATAACGCTATTTAGAACTTGCAGCTACGCTTTTCCGTAACAATAGCGTCGATATTTCAAAGAATATAAAAGGAATAAATGCCCCAACCCAAGGCAAAGTCCGCGCCCAAACCGCTCCGGGGCCTGCATCAAGCACAAACTCAAACATGAGCGATAAGCCAAAACCTACAAGTATCGACGCCAACACCGCCTCGCCGCGAGGTTCACGCCCCAATGTTCGCACTACAACCGTCGGCCCAAATGATGCACCAAGTGCAACCCATGCAAATAAGGTCCTCGCAAAAATCGATGATGGTACATTTAATGTAATCATGACAGCCGCCACACACACGACTAAAATCCCACAACGCAATGCCAAAACATCACGCCCTTTAAATAACTTGGACACCCCAAGATCATGGCTAATTGATGCACCGGCCACCAATAGTTGACTATCCACTGTGGACATAATTGCAGACAACGTTGCAGCCGCGATAACACCCGATAGCGCCACCGGAAGCAAATCCCCAGCAAGCGCGAAGAAAATTGATTCCGCTGCTACTTCATTTCCTAAAATAGCACGCGCTGACAATCCTAAAACAGCCATACCAGTGTACACAACCGCGCCCCAGCCAATTGCCACAAACGCACCAGTCACCCGTGATTTAGTGTCCTTTGTCGCCATAATCCAAGCCGTCAAATGCGGTTGACCTAAAGCTCCAAAACCTGTCGCAACCAGCCCTGTTACAAAGCCGGCAGCAATCCATCCTGCGCGACCGCCAAAAACATGTACAAAGGAATCTGTATTTTGCTCATGTACAATTTCAACAATGGCAGCATCTATTCCCTCAAAGCCACCCGCTTCTATAAATGCCAATGCCGGAAGCAACACCGCGACAACACCAATTAGAACACCTTGAATCGTATCGATAACGGAAACAGCTAAAAACCCGCCAAAGAAAGTGTATGCAAGAATAATCGCCGCACCGAGCAATACGCCCGTTGGTAGACCTGTGCCAAACAAGTCATCAAAGGCAACACCCGCGCCCTGAAATTGGGACGCTACATAGTATGAAAAACAAAACGCGATCATAATAGATGCGGATATTTTAATGAGTCCTGCTAAACGCTTATCCGCACCGTGTGCTAAAAAATCTGTTAGCGTGAGATTACCTCCTTCAAGGCTAGCACGCTGCAATACAGGCCCAGACCACAGCCACACCACACCATAGCCAGCCAATATACCAGGCACCATCCAGACAGCAGACACACCCACTGCATACACAAAGCCAGAGAACCCCAGAAGTACCCAAGCACTCGAGCTAGATGCAGCGTATGCAAGACCCGCAACCCACGGTCCGAGGCTTCTTCCTCCTAAGAGAAACGAATCCTCAGACTGAGATTTTCGAGCTGCCCAAAGACCTACAACCAACAACACACATGCATATATAATAAGTGTAATCAGAGCAGGCATATTCATGGGCAAGATCCTTATTAATTGATTTTATTCAGCTTTCTTAAAACCAAGCGGTAACCCCGCCAATGGCGTAAACCCATATAATGCTTCATCGGGCAATCCACGTTTTAAAGTCTCACGTGTTTTCATCAGTGCATCAAGATCTATTCCTGTCTTCACACCCATAGATTCAAACATAAAAACCAAATCCTCGGTTACAATATTTCCGCTCGCGCCCGGCGCTGTTGGGCATCCTCCCAACCCACCAAGCGAAGAATCAAAAGTCACAATGCCTTCATCATAGGCCGCCAAAGCATTGGCCAAACCAAGACCTCGCGTATTGTGCAAATGCACACCTGTGAGTTTGTCAGCACCCACCGTGCCGCGCACAGCACGAATAAGTGTCTTTACAGAATTTGGATCTCCATATCCTGTCGTATCAGACACACCAACCTCATCACATCCAGCCGCCATCAAGCGTTCAGCACATTTCAAGATTGTTGATTCAGCAATTGGCCCCTCTAAGGTGCATCCAAAAGCTGTTGATAGAGACCCCTCAAAATGGGGACGCTTATCTTTAGGAAGAGAATTGATCAGATCAGCAATCGCCTTTGCTTCTTCAATCACTTGGTCGTGTGTGCGACGAATATTTCGAATTGAATGCGTCTCACTTACCGACATAGGGAGCGTAATTTTATCCGCGCCAGAATCAATTGCCAGTTGAGCTCCTTTCAAATTTGGAACCAAAACGGCGACTTCTAACCCCTCAACTGTCTTGGAGTGACGTGTAATCTCAGCAGTGTCTGCCATCTGCGGCAAAAGTTTAGGTGAAACAAATGAACCGACTTCAATTTCACGAATACCACAAGCCGCCAACTCTGAAATCCATTGCTTTTTCAATTCAGTAGGCATTATTGATTTACAGTTTTGCAACCCATCGCGCGGACCAACTTCACTGATTAAAACTGTTGAGGCAGACATTTTATTCATCCTTATTTGCAGTCAGGGAGTGACCTTTTCCTAAAATGATATATCAATTAAACCTGATTAAACAATCAAAACCTCCAATTTAGGTTTGATTAGGGAGAAAAAAATGACAAATTCCGCATCACTCCTGTCCGGTTTGAAAGTGGTTGAATTCACCCACATGGTGATGGGGCCTGCTGCTGGTTTGATGTTGGCCGACTTAGGGGCTGAAGTAATCAAGGTCGAACCTGTTGGTGGCGACAAAACAAGACGCCTTCGCGGATCGGGTGCCGGTTATTTTTCAATGTATAACCGTAACAAAAAAAGTTTATCAATTGACCTAAAATCAGACGAAGGCAAAGCTCTTGCTCTTAGGTTGATTGCAGATGCAGACGTTTTTATTGAAAATTTTCGTCCAGGCGCACTGGATAAACTTGGGTTTGGGTATGAGGATCTCGCCCGTTTGAACCCAAAACTTATTTATTGTTCTGAGAAAGGCTTTCTAAACGGCCCCTATTCTCACAGAACTGCCCTTGATGAAATCGCACAGATGATGGGAGGGCTTGCCTATATGACTGGTCCTCCAAATCGCCCATTGCGTGCAGGAGCATCCGTTATTGATGTCACTGGCGGTATGTTTGGCGCAATTGCAGTTCTGGCGGCATTGAACGAACGCCACAGCACCGGAAAAGGCAAGCATGTAAGCGCCTCCTTATTTGAAACTACAGTTTTCCTTGTTGGCCAACACATGGCGCAATTTGCCGTAACAGGCCAACCCGCTGCACCTATGCCAGCACGTATATCAGCATGGGCTGTTTATGACGTCTTTGATGTCAAGGACGAGGAAAAAGTCTTTGTTGGAGTTGTATCCGACACCCAATGGAAGTCTTTTTGTACAGCCTTCAAACTTGATGATTGGGCAAATGATGATCATCTTGCGATGAATAACAACCGCGTTGCAAAACGTGATGAAATTATTCCTCGTTTAAGAGAGTTATTCCTCACTTTTTCAAAAGACGAACTTATGGCGCTTCTTGAGAAAACAGGGCTTCCTTTTGCACCCATCATGAAACCAGAGGACTTGTTTGACGACCCACACCTTTTAGAAAGTGGCGGACTCCTCAATATGACTATTCCAGATGGTGGCGACATTGCCCTTCCAGCACTACCAATCGCTGTAGATGGTCAACGTCCGGAGCTTTACCAAAACCCACCTACAATCGGTGAGCATTCTGAATCCATATTGGAATCCCTAGGCCTAAACAAACAGGACATTGCCAGATTGAAAGAAAAAGGGCTTGTCGATTTTAAGTAATTGATCAGTCCCAAATTACAAAAGCCAGTGAGATAATCTCACTGGCTTTTTATCTTTTCAAACCTAATTCAGCTGAGTTTTAATACAACCAAGATCGCGTTTCTTTATCCTTGCGAATATACGTATCGATTTGATCGCTATTTTTAAGCGTCATCTGGATAGGACAAAGCCCCTCCAATAGCATACGTTTGGGATAGGCTCCGATTTCAAAATGCCCTTTCCAATCGGGTAAAGCACTCGCTAAAACTAGCTGTGCTGTAAGATCGATACTCACCTCACCCTTTCCAGCAACTTTAGAAAGAATAGCCATATCGTCGTCCGAAAGACTAACGGCCAATATACCATTGCTGACACAGTTTGCCTGAAAAATTTCACCAAAAGACTTAGCTATAATCGCGCGTATACCAAACTCATCAAGCGCCCATACGGCATGCTCACGAGAAGACCCACACCCAAAATTCTTCCCTGAAATAATGATACTTGCGTCTGACATATTCGGCTGATTCAATATAAAACTCATATCAGGTTCGCGTCCGCCGGGGCTCGTATAGCGCCACCCTGCAAAAAGTCCTTCACCAAGACCTTGTTTGCTAACGGTCTTCATTTCTCGCGATGGAATAATCTGATCAGTATCAATATTGTCTATCAAAATTGGTGCGGCTATGCCCGTGTGTGTTGTAAACTTCATCCCCATTGCCTTACCCTCTATTTTCAATATCTGAAGGCGCACAAATCACCCCTGCAATCGCCGATGCAGCCACTACGGCCGGACTTGTTAGGTGTGTCCGCACACCTGGCCCTTGACGTCCCTCAAAGTTTCTATTTGTGGATGATACTACACGCGTTTTGGGTGCAAAAGTTTCCCCACCAGCATAAAAACACATTGCACAACCCGGTTCGCCCCACTCAAATCCTGCATCTTTAAAGATCTTATCAATACCTAGACCTTCAGCTTCTGCTTTCACCGCTTTGGAACCAGGCACACATACTGCGCGTACACCTGATGCAACCTTATGCCCGTCTAGTACCGCTGCCGCTGCCTTCAGGTCACTCAGGCGTCCGTTGGTACATGAACCGATGAATGCACCACCGATTGGCTGTCCGATTATGCTCTGACCAACACGCAATCCCATATAATCAAGCGCTCGCTGATCAGCATGTTCGGGAATACTATCCTTTAGTGCAAAGCTTTGCTCAGGACTCGTGCCCCAACTAATCTGAGGAAATACATCTTCTGCATCGACGTGAATTTCATAGTCAAATGTCGCGTCCTTGTCCGTGTACAACCCGTCCCATTGCGACAAAGCTTTACTCAGACCTTCCGCAGGCGGCGCATAAGGTTTCCCGCTGACATATTCAGAAGTCTTCTTGTCAGGTGCCACCACCGCCGTAAACGCCGCAAACTCAACTGCAAGGTTACAAAGCGTCAGACGCCCTTCAACAGACATATTTTCGATTGTTGATCCACAAAATTCAATTGCACTACGTTGCCCTCCTGCAGCACCGTATTTAGAGATCAAATAAAGAGCGAGATCCTTAGCAGTTGCACCAAAAGGCAAAAGACCATCCACACGCACACGCATCTGCTTGGGTTTCTTGACGCGTATAGCCCCTGTAACCATCACATGTTCAGCTTCGCTCGATCCAATTCCCCATGCCAGCGCTCCTAGTGCACCTAAGCTACAAGTATGGCTGTCTGGGCAAACCATAGAAACACCAGGAAGTGCAATTCCCAATTCCGGAGCAACCACATGCACTATGCCTTGAAGAGGGCTGTCAGTGTCAATTAAATGTATACCTGCATTGAGAGCCATCTCACGTGTTTGGGTAATGAACACTTCGCCACCGGGGCTACGCGCCTCATCACGGTCCCTACCTGCACGAAATGAAACAATATGATCCATAATCGCAAAAACCCGGCTTGGATCTTTAAGCTGCATCCCTTTTGCGGAAAGCTCCTTTAAGGCAACGCCTCCCGTTCTCTCATGTAACAACAACCGATCAATTGCTATTAGATCATAACCATCACCAGCGTCTGCCACACGATGATATTCCCAGAGTTTATCGAAAAGGGTCGCGTTCACATCATTCTCCAAAAGCATAATGGTATATCTTTTAGAGCAAGCTACGCAATGAGGAAACCAATTTTATCCGAAAACACACAAAGAACACAAATTCCCATATAATTGGAAATGCGTTACAGTAGATTTTCAGTGTATTGAGAAAATTTGTCTTCACGGTATTAGCGTTATAACTAACACCTGAAGAAAATGGTGTGCCCGACAGGAATCGAACCTGTGACCCATTGATTAAAAGTCAATTGCTCTACCGACTGAGCTACGGGCACCCAAGAAGAGGCCGGAACATACGTATGGATATCTGATACGTCAACATGATAATTGCCCTTTCTTGAATTTTTTTTCTGTACTCCAAAATGAAACCGTATAAATGACTATTCTCTATCCCTTCACGAGTCGAAATTGATGAACAAACCCACTAAAATATTTATTGTTTTTAATATCTTATTAACTTCAACTCTTGTGTCTTCATGCTCCACATCTACAGCTAAAAAAAACTCCTCAACGGTGGTATCTGGTAGTGTGGATACAGCAAAAACCCGAGCACGGGACGGAATTGGCGATGCAACTTTGCAACCCCTGACCGACTTAAATATACGGCGAGAAGAAATTCCTGAAGTCTTGAGGAATATGCGTACCCCTTACGGTCCTGTCCCTATTGGATGCGACCCAATCGCAGCAGAAGTCACCACTCTAACAGATATACTTGGACCAGATAGCGATGCGCCATCAATAGACGAAGATGACCCCACGCTATCAGAAGAAGCTGGCGAAGAAATTGGAGAAGAAGTTGCTGATTATGCCTTGGATACTGTCCGCGGTTTTACTTCAGACGCGATTCCGTTTCGGAGCGTTGTCAGACGTGCAACTGGTGCAAAAAAACATGATAAGAGAGTTCGGCAGGCCTATGAAAAAGGGTTACGTCGCCGATCTTACCTCAAAGGAATAGGCATGCAACGCGGATGTCTTCCCCCCGCCTCTCCAGAAATTCAAATTTTTGAAGAAATTGAAGAGGTAGAAATCGAATATCGTAAAACTACGCCTCAATAACACCCACTATAATAAG
>CAYGPD010000003.1:98883-166430 GCA_964351655.1 uncultured Hyphomonadaceae bacterium
AAAGGCCGCTCCAAGAATGGAACGGCCTTTTGACAAATCATACATATAATTTGATTAAGCTGACGCCACGACAGCTTTAATAATTTTACCAGGTTTACGAGGTGGCTCACCTTTTGGAAGTGCATCCACGTGATCCATACCCTCCACAACTTCACCCCAAACAGTGTATTGTCCATCAAGGTAAGAAACATCATCCAAGCAGATGTAGAATTGGCAATCACCAGAATTTGGATCCTGAGCACGTGCCATTGAACAAGCTCCACGTACATGCTTTCCTGAATTAAATTCAGCTTTGATTTTCTGGCCAGTCCCGCCAGTTCCGTTACCATCCGGGCAACCACCTTGAGCTACAAACCCATCGATTACACGGTGAAAAGTCAAACCATCATAAAAACCTTCGCCGACTAACTCTTTGATGCGTGCAACGTGTTTAGGAGCAAGGTCTGGACGAAGATTGATTTTCACATCCCCTCCATCCAACGTAAAGATGAGCGTGTTTTGAGCGTCACTCATAAAAATTATCCTTCTTCATTTTCGGGGATTGATACAATGGTTGGAGTTTGAGGCAAATCACAAATAGATTTACTTCGTCCCGATTCATCAAGGAATGTCGAGAAAAGCGAACCATCATGTCGCAAAACCCATATTTTAGGCTGATCTTTTGTCGCTAAATCAGATGCCATCACCGCTGAGGTAAGAATATCTGGGCGCACTGGTGGCTCTCCGACGGCTAGAGATTTGGCAACATCAAGCCCCTTCAACATCCGTCCCCATGCAGTATATTTGCGATCTAGAAAGTCAGATTCGTCCCGCATCAAGAAGAACTGGTCTTTAGCACTATTTGGATCGTTTGTTCTCGCCATAGACACAACACCAGGGCAATGCGGCATCCAACTTTCCACACGTCCGTCTTCAGAATAATTAGCCAATTCATCCTGACGAGTCTTTATCGGAAATCCATTATAAAATCCCGAATATTCATTCTTTACACTATCAGAATCATTAATCGGTTGAATTTTCATAGATTTCGGGTCACGTCTGAAAACAAATTCACCGTTCACATTCGCAAAATCAGGCTCACGCCCAAGGGTCGCAGCGATGTCTCCCCCTTGCGCCATAAAACCAGAAATTACACGATGAAATTCAGTCCCACTATATAATCCAGATCTCACAATTTTACGAATTTGAACAACGTGGTTAGGAGCTATTTCAGGGGCTAGCTCAATATAAACATCGCCTTTGGTTGTTCTGAAAATCACAACATTTTCAAGATCAACGCTCCGCCAATTTGCAGGGTCCGCTTGTGCCGTTTCTTCATTCAACAATATTTGAGCTGTTGCAGAAGGCGCACTTACGAAAACTCCCATCGCGACGAGGGATAAGGCTATATTTTTAATCACAGTAATTCCTGCTCTACTTTGTCTTACCATATTTAGTATACAATTGATGGCTCACACCACCAGGAACGAAAGGATCTATGTTTCCGTCCAATCTTGCAATCTCTTTTACCAGTCTAGACGACACTGCCTGATGCTGAGGGTCAGCCATGAGAAATACAGTCTCTATGGTGTCATTCATCTTTTGATTCATAGCAACCATTTGAAACTCATATTCAAAATCAGATACAGCGCGTAATCCACGTACAATAGTGTTAGCACCACAGGACTCAGCAAAATGGATAAGTAAATTATCAAATGGCTTTACTTCAATAACAGCATTTTTATCAAATGCTGCCGTTTCTTGAAGCACGAGTTCTACTCTCTCCTCTACAGAAAAGAGAGGTCCTTTCGCTTTATTTACAGCAACACCAATTACAAGCTTGTCTACTAAAGTGACTGCTCGACTAATGATATCCAAATGCCCATAGGTAATTGGATCAAAAGTACCCGGATATAAACCTACCCTCATCGAATGTCGCCCTTCCCATCTGGAAAACTGCTTTTCCTATGAAGGAAAAGCACATGACCGATCTTTATTCTTGATCTTTATTCTGGTCACTATTTTCATTGTTTAGCTCACCTACTGGCGCACCTTCACTGGCTACTTCTTCAATTTCTGCGCTGACGTCAACATCCGCACTATCTTCATTCTCCGCCTGTTCGGCCAAACGCTCAACAGAAACAACACGTTCATCACTACTTGTACGCAGTACTCGAACCCCTTGAGTAGCACGTCCAGCAATACGAATTTGTTTAGCAGGCGTCCGAATTAACTGACCTGCATCCGTCACCAACATAATCTCATCACCATCTTCAATTGGGAATGAGGCAGCAAGACGGCGGCCAGCATTTAGTTTGTGTGCGATAAGTCCTTTACCGCCACGTCCTGTCACGCGGTAGTCATAAGCTGAAGCACGTTTTCCCATACCGTCCTCAGTAACTGTCAGGATGAACTCTTCAGCCGCTCCTAATTCAGCAATCCGCTCTGGAGACAATGCTGCTTCATCATCACCCTCATCTTCAATATCAGGCTCAGCTACAGCTTCAATTTCGCCTTCTTCTTCGCCAAGCGCACGACGCATAGCAGACGCGTGCTTGAGGTAGGCCCGCGCCTCAGGAGAGTTTATATCCATGTGGTGCAACACCAACATAGATATGACCTCATCACTTTTGCCAAGGCGAATACCGCGCACCCCGGTGGATGTACGACCGGTAAATACACGCACATCTTCCACTTTAAAGCGGATACACTGCCCTAGCGCAGTGGTCAGCATAACATCATCATTTGGCGAACATGTCTGCACACCTACGATTCCATCATCACTTCCAGCAACTTGGGCTTCGTCCAACTTCATCGCTATTTTACCGTTGCGGTTCACTTGCGTGAAGTCAGACAGTTTGTTTCTTCGAACGCCGCCGGAACGTGTTGCAAACAAGATATTCATGTTAGCGCGTTCTTCTTCATCCTCTGGCAAAGGCAATACGGATGATATCGTTTCGCCTTTATCCAGTGGCAGCAAATTCACCAGCGCTTTGCCTCGAGATTGTGGTGTCCCAAGTGGCATACGCCACACCTTCGTTTTATAAACCATTCCAGTCGATGAGAAGAAGAGCATCTCAGTATGTGTGTTTGCAACAAAGAAACGGGTTACTGCATCTTCATCCTTTGTCCCCATGCCAGACCGACCACGACCACCGCGATGTTGCGTACGGTAAGCTGACAAGGCTGTACGTTTCGCATATCCACCATGTGTGAACATTACGACCATGTCTTCCTTCTCAATGAAGGCCTCGTCGTCCATGTCCAATTCAGCTTCAATAAATTGCGAACGGCGCGGTATCGCAAATTCATCGCGAACGACCGTTAGCTCTTCTTTGATAATTTCCATCACACGCGGACGTGAGGATAGAATATCCAGTAAGTCAGCAATACGATCAGCGAGACCACGTGCCTCATCACCAATTTCGTCACGCCCAAGGCCAGTCAAACGTTGCAATCTAAGATCTAGAATTGCACGCGCTTGCTCTTCAGAAAGACGAATTTCTCCAGCTTCATTTGCAACAGTACGTCTATCCGCGATCAAATTTATCAGCGGCAACATATCCATCGCCGGCCACGCACGATCCATGAGTTGCTCACGCGCCGTAGCAGGGTCAGGTGAATGGCGAATAATCTTGATAACTTCATCAATATTGGCCACAGCAAGTGCCAGACCAACAAGCGTGTGTGCACGTGAACGAGCTTTGTTCAGTTCAAACTTAGTACGACGCGCAACAACTTCTTCACGGAATGCAATAAATGCTTCCAACATCCGTTTTAAGGACAATAATTCAGGACGCCCGCGGTTGAGCGCAAGCATATTCATGCCGAAAGATGTTTGTAATTGCGTATAGCGGAAGAGTTGATTGAGGACGATTTCTGGAGAAGCATCGCGCTTCACCTCAACAACGACACGTACACCATCACGGTCACTCTCATCCCGCATATCTGCGATGCCTTCGATACGTTTATCACGTACAAGTTCAGCAATTTTCTCAATCACAGATGCTTTGTTTACCTGATAAGGTATTTCCGTAAACACCAGTGCTTCACGACCATTTTTCAGTTCCTCTATAGAACTTTTAGACCGCATGATGACAGAGCCACGGCCAGTCGTCAGACCCGATCTTGAACCAGATCGCCCAATGATTAGCGCACCAGTCGGAAAATCTGGTCCTGGAACGATTTCAAGCAGAGCTTCATCGTCAATATCTGGCTCTTCGATCATAGCCAGCGTTGCGTCGATGACTTCACCAAGATTGTGTGGTGGAATATTCGTCGCCATACCCACAGCGATACCACCACCACCATTGACCAAAATATTTGGAAAACGTGCCGGCAGCACCATTGGTTCCCTTTCGGAACCATCATAGTTGTCTTGGAAATTAACCGTATCGCGATCGATGTCAGTGAGAATGTGGTTCGCCACTTTCTCCAACTTAACCTCAGTATAACGCATAGCAGCTGCTGGGTCGCCATCCATGGACCCGAAGTTACCTTGCCCATCGAGCAAAGGTAGCCCCATTGAGAAATCTTGCGCCATACGTACAAGCGCATCATATACAGATTGGTCACCGTGTGGGTGATACTTACCAATCACATCACCAACTACACGGGCAGATTTTTTATACGCTTTATCAAACGTATATCCCTGCTCATTCATCGAAAACAGAATACGACGATGAACCGGTTTCAAACCATCACGTACATCTGGCAACGCTCGGCTTACAATCACGCTCATCGCATAATCGAGATAAGACTTTTTCATCTCATCTGAAATATTAATCGGAGATACGCCGTCCTCGCCTGGATCAAACCGAACTGGTAGTTGGGGTTCGTCCGGTCCACCAGCTTCCCCGCTTACAATTTCAGGGTTTTCATTCTCTGGGTTTTCTGTTTCGTCAGACACGCGCAATTCCTACCTATTTAGACGAGCGCCAAAAGCGCACTCCGATTCTATAGATTCGACATATAGTTTACGATGCTTTGTATCAGAACACCAAACATTGATATGCGGATCAGGTGTAAATCAGCACTGTTTTCGAGGTCAAAATGCGGTTTTTAGCTTTCTAATGCCCCGTAGAGACATTTTCATCACATTCCGCAGCAACATAAAGCAATCTTAAAACGCTCCTGTAACTGAACGAAATTTGATTTCCATTCCAAATACCAACAAAAAAGCGCGATTGAATCCCAAGGATTTCATATCGCGCTTCTTTTTAATTACTATTAAAAAAGCCGGGTCAAACTCGCTTATCTACAAGCACGCCCATTACTATTATTAGAACGGGATTTCATCATTTAAATCAACAGAGAAATCCTCTCTCGGTCCATCGACTTGGCGTGGTGCACCGCCATAGCTGCCACCGTCTTCACTCACACCGCGGCCACCACTTGGTCCATCGCGACCATCAAGCATAGTCAGCGTAGACCCAAAATTACGAAGCACCACTTCAGTTGTGTATTTTTCTTCGCCTTTATTGTCCGTCCACTTACGTGTTTCCAATTGCCCCTCAATGTAGACTTTAGAACCCTTTTTAACATAGCGCTCAACAATCTTCACAAGACCTTCAGAGAAAACAGCAACACGGTGCCACTCTGTCTTTTCTTTGCGCTCACCAGAGTTTCTGTCTTTCCAGCTCTCAGATGTCGCAAGCGTAAAACTTGCTACAGACCCACCATTTGGAAATTGACGGATCTCTGGATCCTTACCCAAATTTCCCACGAGGATAACTTTGTTCACTGATCCGGCCATGTAATTCGTCTTTCCAATCGGCTGTTCGTATAATCGGCGAAACACTAGACGTGATAATTCGCACATTCTAGCACCCTTTACCGTTAGAAACCATTTGTTAACAGTAAATTTGATGCATGTTCCCAAAATGTTCTAATTTAGTCTCACTTCACTGTAAAGCCGAGAATCACTGCTGACAAAAACATGTCACTTAGTTGGACAAGAATGCACGTATTGATGAAAAGTTAATCTCCAACAGTTTCGCTTTTCGTTCTCCTACACTATGTCTGTTCTCAGTCACGACTAAACTCAGAGTCGTTCCATGATGACCGCCACTCAAAAGACCAGAGATGCATTTATGTCTACAGAATTAAAGTCCATTCGCGTTCGCGGCGCAAAAGAGCACAATCTAAAAAATGTAGACATTGATATCCCGCGCAATCAATTGGTGGTTATGACCGGGCTTTCAGGTTCCGGGAAATCCTCACTTGCATTCGATACAATCTACGCCGAAGGCCAACGCCGCTATGTTGAGAGCCTATCTGCCTATGCGCGCCAATTCCTAGAATTGATGCAAAAGCCAGATGTTGAATCCATAGAGGGACTTTCTCCAGCTATCTCTATTGAACAAAAAACAACATCCCGAAACCCACGTTCAACAGTTGCGACTGTAACTGAGATATATGATTACATGCGTCTGCTTTGGGCACGTGTGGGTATACCTTACTCTCCTGCAACAGGCCTTCCAATCCAAAGCCAAACCGTTACACAAATGGTAGATCGTACGCTCAATCTTGATGAAGGCACGCGGCTCTACCTGCTTGCGCCTATCGTGCGAGGACGCAAAGGTGAATATCGCAAGGAATTCGCAGACCTCCTCAAACGCGGTTTTGCACGCGTCAAAGTCGACGGAGAGTTTTACGATCTTGAATCCCCCCCTACTTTGGATAAAAAATTCAAACACGATATTGATGTTGTTGTAGATCGAATTGTTGTTCGCGATAACATGAAACAACGCCTCGCTGAGAGCTTTGAAACTGCTTTGGAATTGGCTGATGGATTGGCCGTTGCTGAATTTGCTACACTTGCAGAAGGTGAAACCACGCCCCGACGCATCATCTATTCATCTAAATTTTCATGTCCTGAATCTGGTTTCACACTTCCTGAAATCGAACCACGCCTTTTCTCATTCAACAATCCATTTGGTGCATGTCCTTCCTGTGACGGACTAGGTGAAATGCTCAAAATGTCACCGGACCTGATCGTGCCAGATCACGATAAAACACTTGAAGGCGGTGCAATTGCACCTTGGGCAAAATCATCTTCCCCATACCAAATCCAAACGTTACGCGCTCTATCGCGCAAATACGATTTCAAACTTGAAACACCTTGGAAGAAGCTTCCTAAAAAGGTGCAAGACATCGTGCTCTACGGTACAGGCGAAGACGAGGTTGATTTTGTATATGACGATGGTGCACGCCGTTATGAAGTTACCAAAACTTACGAAGGTGTCATTCCAAACCTTGATCGCAGATGGCGAGAGACAGACTCAACATGGGTGCGCGAAGATATAGCCAAATATCAAGGCTCCGCCCCCTGTTGGGCCTGTGATGGATATCGTCTAAAACCAGAAGCGCTTTGTGTAAAAATTGGCGACGAACACATTGGTCATATTACGCAGCTGTCCATCAAGAATGCGAAAACGTGGTTTGATGAAGTCGAAACCAAACTCAGCCAGCAACAAAATGAAATCGCATCTCGAATATTAAAGGAGATCCGAGACCGTCTAAAATTTCTGAACGATGTCGGACTTGATTATTTGGGGCTGTCCCGTTCATCGGGGACATTGTCCGGTGGTGAAAGTCAACGTATTCGCCTCGCAAGCCAGATCGGATCAGGCCTTACCGGTGTTCTCTACGTACTCGATGAACCTTCTATTGGTCTTCACCAACGAGACAATGAGCGCCTCCTTGAGACATTGCGTCATCTACGTGATCTTGGAAATTCAGTTCTTGTTGTTGAACATGATGAAGACGCCATCCTTACAGCTGACTTTGTCATCGACATGGGACCACGAGCTGGTGTGCATGGCGGAGAAGTTGTGGCGGCTGGAACACCCGCTGAAATTCAGGCCAACCCCAATAGCCTTACCGGAAAATACTTAAATGGGGTCGAGGAAATTGCAATTCCCAAACGTCGCCGTTGGGGGACACGCACTAAATGCGTCACCCTAAAAGGTGCGTGCGGCAACAATCTTAAAAATGTCGATGTTGAAATTCCACTTGGTACATTCACGTGTGTGTCTGGAGTTTCAGGTGGAGGAAAATCCACTCTCATCATCGAAACACTCTACAAAGCATTGGCTCGAAAATTACAAAACACTTCAGCAGCGCCTGCTCCTTATGAGAGTCTAGAAGGACTAGAGCACCTCGATAAGATCATCGACATTGACCAATCCCCTATCGGCCGTACACCACGCTCCAACCCCGCTACCTACACGGGAGCTTTTGGCCCGATCCGCGACTGGTTCACAGGACTCCCAGAAGCCAAAGCACGCGGATATAAAGCAGGCCGCTTCTCTTTCAATGTGAAGGGCGGACGCTGTGAAGCATGTCAGGGTGATGGTGTCATTAAAATCGAAATGCACTTCTTGCCTGATGTATATGTCACCTGTGAAGAGTGTCACGGCAAACGATACAATCGCGAAACTCTGGAAATTCTCTATAAAGGCAAGTCTATAGCAGATGTCCTAGACATGACGGTCGAAGAAGCAAAAGACTTTTTTGCCGCTGTTCCTGCTATCCGTAATAAGATGGACACGCTTTTCCGTGTTGGGCTAGGTTATGTAAAAGTTGGCCAACAAGCCAACACTTTGTCTGGCGGTGAAGCCCAACGAGTCAAGCTCGCAAAAGAGCTGTCTCGCCGCGCAACCGGTCGTACAATGTACATCTTAGACGAACCAACAACTGGGCTTCACTTTGATGATGTGCGCCAACTGTTAGAAGTGCTCCAAGAGCTCGTGGACAATGGAAACTCTATCATTGTTATCGAGCATAACCTTGACGTTATCAAAACCGCCGACTGGGTAATCGACCTTGGTCCAGACGGCGGCGATGGCGGCGGCGAAATTGTTGCGATCGGTACGCCAGAAGACATCATTAAAGTCGAGGCGAGCCATACAGGACGTTTCTTGAAAGAAACACTTGAACGCCAAGCTGAACGCAGTGCACGCCAAAAAGCAATTCTAAAAGCAGAGGCCCGCGCAGAAATAGCGGCTTCTCAAGAAACAGACGCGGCTACGGACGACAAGCCGATACGAAAACCACGGGCACCCGCTAAAACAAAAGCTCAACTTGAAGCGCAAGCTACAAAAGCTACTGCGCGAAAGGCGAAAACGACACGCAAGAAAAAAGCCCCAACGAAATAGTTGGGGCTTGGTCTAGCATTTCAAATTGAAGCTAATTCTTCATCAGGAGGCTTTAGAGTTCAAAGCCTCTAATTCTTCATCTGATGGACGAAGCCCCTTATAAAGATAAGCGATTAGCGCGATGCTAGCGATGGAGACAATTGCGTTTATAAAGCCCTCAATAGCACTCACAATAAATAGTTGTGGGAGGCTGGCGGCGATCATATCTTTAACGTCTGTTCCACCAACAATCACCAACTGAAATATACTGATAATAATTCCACCAACCAGTGCGAGTGGCAAAACCGTAACCAAAACAGCCCCTACAATGCGCCAGAAATTGCCTTTGGCAAAACTCCATGTCTGAAACACCATCATACGTCTTTCAGCTACAGTTGCCGCTGTCACAAAGGTAAGTCGTACCCCGGCGAAAAACATTCCAGCAAAAATCAAAATACCAAGAATTGCCAATATCGGACCATTGCCCGTTCCTAAAGCCGCAAAGAATTGTTCCAAAAACAGCTCAGGATTCGTGCTCGCTAATTCAGCATCTAAACCATTACTTGCAACGAGGATTGATGCCGCAACAGCAAAAATCAAAACAATGAAAAAGCCCAATATACCAAATAAAAGCGCTAGTGAGAACGTGACACCCAAGACGCGCATTTCATCTATGCCAAAGCTTAAGCCTATGGGAGGAAAATACTCATCACGCAAAACGTGTCGATAAATCGCCACACCTACAACAATGTTCACAAGCATAAATATACAGAAAACCCCAAACGCGATCATATTAGAGTTCACACCATTAGCGGCATCCATTTCTGTGCGTACAACTTGCATCTGATACCATCCGGAAGCCGCACCAAGGAGCAAGCATGCGGGAATCCATCTCTGCCAATTTGCGGCGAGATATTTATATGCCACGCCGACACTCTCTATAATTGGCACCTTGCCCGCTGATATTTCTGACATCCCAAAAACCCTTAAAAAATCACTATATTTCTAAACACGAATGAATTGATAACTCACCTTATGCCGTAATCGTAATGGTCGCCACCATGACAATAATCAAAAACGCGACGACAACAAAACTCCCAATCCACATGATCGACGTTCTAATAAATGAGGATACACGTCCGCTATCAAAAACAACGCGAAACGAGCGATATAGATACACAAATGGGTAGAGCATCAAAATCCATACAAACCAACCAGAAACCGCTGACGGTAGCGCAAAACTAATCGTCCACAGCAGAAACAGCATAGTTAGAAAGTGGAGCGCCAGCACAATATGATCATATACGTACACACCACGCTTGAAGAGGTATAACACCCCCAATCCTATGACCATGAACGGCAGTAACAGGAAGGCTATTCTCGGAGCCCAGCTTTGTACCAATAGCCAGAATCGTTGTGGTTCCTTGTACAAAGCGTTGATCTTCTCAGATATCAAAGCCGAATACGCTCCCATATCATCCCCGACCTCAATTGGACCCAAATCCCCTGCTTCCTTTAAATCATTTTCTCCAATCGCACAGAACGCTTCGATTTGTTTTTCCGCTTCCAGATCCCCCGCAGCCGCGCGGCGTCCAGTTTCGCATGCTTCAGCACGTGAAGGTGTTAAGTCAAATAGCTTCTCAACATCATCTCCGCTTGGCCCCAGCATAAAAAATGTTGTAAAAAACAACACACTCGCAACTAGATACATACGAAAGGGCGGGACTTGAGAAGCTCTTTTGCCATCAATATATTGCCGTGTGATGCGTCCAGGATTGAATAATAATCGCGGAACCGTCTTCCAGAGGCGTCCATCTAAAGCAAATAGATCAGATGCTGCCTCTCCCATAAGTGACCAAAACGGACGTTGGAAATCATCAGCCAACTGACCACACTCATGACAATATCGGCCAGTGAGTGGCGCTCCACAATTCTGACACTCAGAAAAGTTAGGCTTGTTTTTTTTACCCCCACGCAGCGACCTCGCCATTCCCCATAGGCCACCCGCTTCCATCTCGCTGCTCATCTTTGCCCCTTACAGATATAACAAGACATAGCTTTTACATGATACCTAAGCAGGTCAACATATAAAAGACCTCGAATGCACCGCCACCGAAAACAAAAATACATCAAGGGGCTACCGCATGTCTTAAAGGTGTGTTTTTAACTCCACCTTGCGACAGACGCAGTACAGGACATAGACATAGCCCCATGACACAGATCCAATCTTCCAAACTAAATGCCTCAGACTTGAAACCGATTCACATTATCGGTGGCGGCATGGCTGGATGTGAAGCTGCATGGCAAGCAGCAAACCTCGGTGTCCCTGTCATCTTACATGAGATGCGTCCCACACGTAAAACTGAAGCACACCAGACAGACGGCCTTGCAGAGTTAGTCTGCTCCAATTCCTTCCGCTCAGACGATCATGTCAACAATGCTGTTGGATTGCTCCATGAGGAAATGCGCCGCGCTAATGGACTGATCATCTCGACCGCCGCAGAACATCAAGTTCCCGCAGGTTCAGCTCTTGCTGTTGACCGCGATAATTTCTCAGCAGGTATTACTGCAAAACTTGAAGCTCATCCGCTAATAACAATTTCTCGCGAAGAAGTCGTCGGTATTCCGCCATCGGAATGGGACAATGTTATAATCGCCACAGGGCCACTCACATCCCCGTCTATGGCAGAAGCTATAAAAGAGCTGACCGGCGAAGAAGAACTTTCCTTCTTTGATGCCATCGCCCCCATTGTCTATTATGACAGCATCGACATGACCAAAGCATGGCGTCAGTCTCGCTATGATAAACCCGGCCCATCGGGAGAGACAGACGCCTACATCAACTGCCCTCTCAATAAAGAACAATATCTTGCTTTCCTCCAAGCAATGATAGACGCACCCAAAACCGAGTTTAAAGAATGGGAAAAGAACACACCTTATTTTGAAGGCTGTCTTCCTGTTGAGATCATGGCAGGGCGCGGCCCCGAGACACTCCGCTATGGCCCCCTCAAACCTGTAGGTCTTACAAACCCTCACAATCCAACAGTAAAAGCGCACGCCATCGTGCAATTGCGTCAGGATAACAAATTGGGGACATTGTGGAACATTGTTGGTTTCCAAACAAAGATGAAATACGGCCCGCAAATGGACGTGCTTCGTATGGTGCCCGGTTTAGAAAACGCAGAGTTTGCGCGCCTTGGCGGTATTCACAGAAACACATTTATCAACAGCCCCAAAGTGCTCAACAATAAACTCCAACTCAAAGCACACCCACGTATTCGCTTTGCCGGACAGGTATCAGGCGTGGAAGGCTATGTTGAAAGCGCTGCAATGGGTTTACTCGCAGGCCGCTTTGCAGCGTATGAGCGCCTTGGACGCGATATTCCGCCACCACCGGAGACAACTGCACTGGGATCTCTTATCGCCCACGTCACGGGCGGTCATCTTGAAGGCAAAGCCACATTCCAGCCTATGAATGTCAATTTTGGCCTCTTCCCAGACATCGAAGAATATGACAAAGAAGACCCCGAAACAGGCAAGAGATATCGCGGAAAAGACAAAAGCCGCGCAAAGAAACGCGCACAAAGCGCGCGCGCCCTCTCCGACATTGAAAATTGGCTTGCTGCACAGGCTTAGAAACAATGCTGGGAAATAGGGGGTCGTAAAAACCCACGAATTAGAATAGCAGTCAACGTGAAGACCTCACGAAGTCTTGGCTGGTTGGCTGCTATATTCTTCTACACCTAACACTTAGACACGTAAGAGATTGCTATGAGCGACACACCCTTAAAGCTTGGCTGGGAAGAGTGGTTAAGCCTGCCCGACCTTGGCCTTCCTGCAATCCGTGCCAAGATTGATACAGGTGCAAAAACATCAGCGCTCCATGCGCATGCTGTTGAGCCATTTGGATCCATTTCCAAACCGCAAATCCGATTTACATTGCGTCCCAACCCTGAAGATCCAGACCTTGAAGTCGTGTGTGCGGCCCCTATCGTAGACCGCCGCGAGGTCACCTCCTCCAATGGAGAAACAGAACTTCGCTATGTTATTTCAACCAATGTCCAATTTGGTACAAAAAAATGGCCTATTCAGGTCACGCTGACCAATCGTGAGACGATGGCGTACCGTATGTTGTTTGGACGTACCTCCATTACCGAAGACATGGCTGTGCTTCCATCAGAAAGCTTCATTCAGCCCGTATTGTCTTATGATTTGTATAGAGGCTTCCCGCGCAAGAAAGCCGCTAAGCGGCCATTGCGAATAGCCTTGCTTACCCGTGAGCCAAACAATTATTCTAGCCAGCGCCTTAAAGAAGCAGCCGAGCAGCGCGGTCATCACTTAGAAATGATCGATACTCGACGCTGCTATATGGCAATCAATGCTGAACAACCTGAAGTACATTATGATGGCAAACCATTACCACAATACGATGCTGTCATTCCACGCATAGGCGCGAGCATGACCTTCTATGGAATGGCCGTATTGCGTCAGTTTGAGATGATGGGCGCTTACTGCTTGAATTCAGCTCAATCCATCGGTGTTTCACGCGATAAATTATATGCGCACCAATTGCTAGCACGTCACCGCCTCGGCATGCCTGCAACCGCATTTGCATCTAGCCCAAAAGACACCAAAGATCTCATCTCGCTGGCAGGCAATGGCGCTGTTGTGGTAAAACTACTTGAATCCACACAAGGAAAAGGTGTCGTTCTAGCGGAAACTAAAAAGGCTGCAGAAAGCCTTATTGATGCTTTCCGTGGTCTCGAAGCTAATTTCCTCGTACAGGAATTTGTCAAAGAAGCAGGTGGCGCAGATGTACGTTGCTTTGTCGTTGGCAATAAAGTTGTTGGTGCGATCAAGCGCCAGGGCGCTGAAGGAGAGTTCCGCTCAAACCTACATCGCGGCGGTTCAGCTACTGTCATTAAGCTCTCAGCTGAAGAGAAAAAAGTCGCCATCAAGGCATCCCGTGTCATGGGGCTATCTGTAGCGGGTGTAGACATCCTTCAATCCTCCACCGGTCCAAAAATCTTAGAGGTCAACTCCTCTCCAGGGCTTGAAGGTATTGAGACCACAACAAAAAAAGATGTCGCTTCAATGATGATCGAACATATTGAAGTTCACGCACCTGTCCTAAACACAGCCATCCGAACACGCAGCGCGAAATCGTAATCCAATATTTTAAATATAGAGAAGCAGGCAACTTGCTAGCTTCTCTATATTTAGAGACCTCTGCCAGCTTATTTTCCTACAGCCGCAGCACTGCCTCCAAAATCAAAATCCATTTCGATGAGTGGCAAAATAAACCTCTATAATTTTATGCTCCCGATAATGTGATATCGCGTGTTTACTCTATGACCTTGCTGCGCATTGGCCCCCAATAGGTGACATGGTAAAAATCGCGAAATTAAAACTCTCAACAAGAGAACCTCCCCATGAACTCCTTAAAACGTCTTGGCCAACTGGCTCTCATCGCTGTCTCAATCAGCCTCGCCCCCCTTTTCTCCAAAGCTATAGCGGAGCCTGAAAACATGTCTCCAAAAGTTATCTTTTTCGATGTTAACGAAACTCTTCTTGACCTAGACGCGATGAAGTCTTCCGTTAGCGAAGCTCTTGGAGGACGCGAAGATTTGATGGCGCTTTGGTTCTCCACAATGCTTCATCATTCACTTGTAGACACAAGCACAGGCCAATATCATGGTTTTGGAGAAATTGGCGTTGCCGCTCTCATGATGGTTGCCCAAAACAACAATATTGACATTACCCCAGAAGCTGCCAAAGCCGCCATCGCGACACCTCTTACATCCTTGCCGCCACACCCAGATGTCATAGACGGCCTCAAACGCCTCAAAGCAGCCGGCTACACAATTGTCAGCCTCACAAACTCTTCAAATGCGGGTGTTAAAGCTCAATTTGAATTTGCAGGTCTCACTTCATATTTTGACCAGCGCTTGAGCATTGAGGACATCAAAATCTACAAACCGAATCTGGCAGCCTATGAATGGGCGATGAAAAAAATGGACGTTGCACCTGAAGACGCCATGCTCGTCGCAGCGCATGGTTGGGATATTGCCGGAGCCAAAGCAGCCAATATGCAGGCGGTATTCGTAGCCCGTCCAGGTAAAGCCCTCTATCCACTCGCACAGCAACCTGACTTCATCGTAAACGGTATCGACGAACTAGCAGATAAACTGGTGAAGTAATTTCAAACTAAAAAGGCCCGCATAACATCACCTCGTGCGGGCCTTATTTTTAATTTAACCTACTGATTATAAATGCGATTGCATCAAAACCGGCGTGCCCAACCACTGATCCTCATCAACCGCACGCGCTAATACAGCAGCTACATCACCGCGCGCAGCTTTTGCCTTGGGATCAACAGCCTGACCGAACACCATATTTCGCACTCCCTCATCATCAGTAAGAGACACTGGGCGAAGTATCGCATACTCCAACCCAGACTGCATTAAATGTTCATCAGCCTCATGCTTAGCTTGTAGATAGTGAGCCATTTCACCTTCCTTTGGTGGAAACTCTGCTCCCACCGAACTTAACATAACAAACCGTTTCACGTCTGACTTGGCTGCAATATCGGTAAGCCTTTTTGCACCATCACGATCTACTTTATCGGTCATTTCAGCACTCGTATTGCCACCAGAACCGGCGGCAAACACAACATAATCACAGCCATCGCATATGTTATCGGAGAGATCAGTTAGATCCCCTTTGCGCAGCTGAACATTTGCAGGAAGGCTTGATGTATCAGAGCTTTCTCGAACTAAAGCAATTGGGTTATGTCCACGTGACACCAATTCACGGACAAGACGTTGACCAGTATTTCCGGTTGCACCAGCGACAAGTACATTCATTGCATTCTCCTTTTCAGTTGAGTTGGGGTGTATGAATCTAAGAAAGGTAGATCGCCTTCGCGTTGACGAACTCTTTGACACCAAAACCACCATGTTCACGGCCATAGCCAGAATTTTTGACGCCTCCGAAAGGCATATTCACATCAGCAGCACCGAACGAGTTTATTCGCACCATCCCAGTGTCAAAGTGATCACGCGCTAAGCGTAACGCTTTATCTTCATCTTTACTGAATATTCCGCCACCAAGCCCATATCGGCTATCGTTGGCAATGCGCATCGCGTCTTCATCATCCTTGGCACGTATCAATGATGCGACAGGCCCAAAAAGCTCAGCGTCATAAGCAGGCATTCCCGGTGCACAATTATCTAACACTGTAGCTGGATAGAAATACCCCGTTCGCTCTGGTGGATTGCCTCCGCACAATATCTTTGCACCAGAATCAACACTTTTACTCACTTGCTCGGATATTGTTTCAAATTGCTCTTTGCTTGAAAGCGGGCCAAGTTGAGTGTGATCGTCCATCGGATCACCCATTCTAATGGCCTGCATCTGCTCAACGAAAGCACTTCTAAAAGCATCGTAGACTTTGTCAGTAACCACAAACCTTTTTGCAGACACACACGTTTCGCCGTTATTAAATAATCGCCCCTGAACCGATGTCTTCACAGCAAGTTCTATATCGGCATCTTCTAAGATCAGATAAGCGTCATTAGAACCTAGCTCCAAAACAGTTTTCTTAAGTTCTGCAGCCGCTGTCTGAGCAATATGGCGGCCCGCATCATCACTGCCCGTCATCGTGACGGCTCTTATAAGATCATGCTGAATGATCTTATCTGATGTATCGTGATCTATAACTAAGACCTGGAAAAGGTTTTCAGGCAGACCAGCATCTCGACAAACTTCCTCTAGAAGAAGACCACTCCCGGTACAAATGCTTGCATGTTTGAGCACGACGCTATTACCAGCCATCAAATTTGCAGCTAATACGCGGACGGGTTGATAGATCGGAAAATTCCAAGGCTGAATGCTATAAATCACGCCGATTGGAGAATATGTAACCCAACCTTTCTTCTTTCCGCCTGAGTGAGTGCGCGCCTCATCAGCCAACATTGAAGGCCCATGCTCCGCTGTATATTCAAAAATCCGAGCACATAGCTCCACTTCCATTGCGCCATCCCGCAATAACTTCCCAGTCTCCTCCGTCATTAACTTGGCCAAATCATCAGAGCGATCCCGTAGACCTTTAGCTATTTTGAAGAGATATTGAGCACGCTCTTCGTGCTTGGTTTGACGCCATTTTAAGAAGGCTTCATGACAGGCTTCTACTTTGCTGAAAGCGGCTGTCGAATGCATCAATGCGTAAGTTTTAAGCGTGGATTCGGTATAGGGGTTTATGGTCGAAATCTGTGACATTCTGAACTTCCAAAATTTGATCCGCAGCTTTATTGCCTCAAACCAACTCCTCAGAAGTCACGATGTTCCTTAATTAACGCGCCCTATTCCGTACGGCACAATTATCCGATTTTAGAGGCCGCCGATTTTACCGCTCGCCATTGCTTTAAAAATTCTCCAACGACGTCCTAATGCGGAAATCCCTTTTCCAGTCATATAGGCGGGCATTGTCGCTACATACAAAACCGCGCTACCGAATGCTGGCGGTATTGTTGGAAAGGCTTGCTGGACTGCCTCAAGTCTCGGGGCAGCGCATGGACTACCAATACGCGCGGAAATATAACCTCGACCGCAAGCAGCTATCGCATCCTCATATGGTCCGGCCTCTTGCTCTAAAACCTTCACTGCGCACAATGCTATCCAAGCGCCCGTCTCCATGCGCGGCGGTTTGTCCGCGTTTTCAACCCCGTCCAAAACATCATCATAAGCATTAAGCAGCTCATCCAACATGGGCTGCATGTTTGGCATGTCGCAAAACTCATCTTTCAACGCCAAAGCTAGATCATGCGAGCGCACAGCTCCGCCCGAAAAGATTTGCTCTAATACTTCACGCCACCATTGAACACGGATCCGTCCCAACATCGGTTCAGAAACTCCAAGCGCGCGCTCAAGCTCGTGAACGAGCGAATAAAGAGCGACAATCTTGTCGCGTTTGGCTTTTGGTGCATATCTACTGGCCAACCAACGATCTTCATCAGAAGATTTTAGTTTAATTTCCAGCTCTTTGGCGGATGCGCGGATTTGGGGGCTAGTCGTATTGGTCATGAAACCATATATGGACAGTAGCGTTATATATCTAGCTGTTCATTAAAAAAAAGAGGACATTCCAATGGCTTTCGAACTTCCTGCACTTCCTTACCCTGCTGATGCTCTAGAACCTCACATGTCAGCGAACACATTTAGCTTTCACCACGCAAAGCACCACAACGCATATGTGACAAATTTGAACAAAATGATTGAAGGCACAGACTTCGCTGGAAAATCACTTGAAGAAATTATTAAAACATCTGACGGCGGCGTATTCAACAACGCAGCTCAGGTTTGGAACCACACATTTTTCTGGCACTCCATGAAGCCTCAAGGCGGCGGTGAGCCAACAGGCGCAATCGCAGACAAAATCAAAGCAGACTTTGGTTCTTACGAAGCATTCAAAGACGCATTCTCAACTGCGGGTGCAACTCAATTTGGATCTGGCTGGGCATGGCTTGTACTTGTAAACGGCAAGCTCGAAGTCCGCAAAACAGCAAATGCTGAAACACCTCTTACAGAAGAAGGTGTGACTCCACTTCTTACTATGGATGTGTGGGAGCACGCTTATTACCTAGATTACCAAAATGCACGTCCAAAATACATTGAAGTCTTTTTGAACGAATTGGTAAACTGGGACTTTGTGAACCAAAACCTTGCTGATGCTAGCTAAGCAAAATATGGCTTAGCCTTTTAAAAACTCGGCATTGCTCCAAAAGAAGGTCACATCCAACATGGGTGTGGCCTTTTTTGTGCAATCAGACCAACACCTAAAAGCCAAACGCCAAGCAGCTCTTCTTCAGAGCTTTTGCAGCCCATCGCTTCATCAACACCAGCACACTTCCAGACGCCAACCTTAAAGCTAGCAGCCCACCTGCAGCTCTTCTCTCAAAACACGTTTATTCAACGCACAAAAAAGCCTGCCGACCCAAAGTCGACAGGCTATCTTTTATAAAAAGTGCTTTTAAATTAAGCAGTTCTAACTTTTTGTAGGAAGTCCACAACTGAAGACTGCAACTGATCCGCCTCAATCGCCAATCCTGAGGATGCACTTTCAACTTGTTGAGCACATTGACCAGTTTCAGACGTTGTTGCACTCAATGATTGTACTGAATCATTCACACTTTGCGCACCACTTGCTGCTTCTTGCGCTGATCGTGAAATCTCCATAATCGCCGCACGTTGCTGATCCATCGCGGAAGCAATAGAAGAAGAAATCGTGTCTATGTCACTGATTAGCGTAGATATTTTATTCATTACAGACACAGCAGATCCAGATGCATTCTGGATGCTCGCGATTTGGCTTGCAATCTGCTCAGTCGCTTTACTTGTCTGGCTAGAAAGTTGTTTTACTTCGTTTGCAACAACAGCAAACCCTTTACCAGCCTCACCAGCACGAGCCGCTTCAATCGTCGCATTCAGTGCTAGAAGGTTTGTCTGACCAGCAATATTATTAATCAAATCAACAACTTCACCGATAGCTTCAGCTTCGCGATCCAACCCGCGCACACTCTCACTAGAGACATGCATCTCATCAACTGCTTCTTTCGCAATCTTGGTTGAGTGTACAATCTGGTTCGCAATTTCAGCAATAGACGCTGACATTTCTTCAGCAGCTGACGCCACAGTATTCACATTGTGAGAAGCCTGATCCGCAGCACTCGCAGCAGACCCAGTTTCGTGTGTCGCATTTTCAGCAGACCCGCGCATAACAGATGCAGTATTTTGTAATTCAGAAGTCGCGCGAGACATCACTTCAAAGGTGTCACGCATCTTGCCATCAAAGGCTTCAATAAATCCATCAATTTGCTTCGTGCGAATTTCACGTTCTTTTGCTTCGAGCTTCGTTTGCTCTTCTAGGCGTACACGTTCGCGTCCATTTTCTTCAAAAACACGTAGAGTTTCAGCCATTTGGCCGATCTCATCTTTACCGTCTGTACCTGTCAGATCAACATCAAAGTCGCCATTTGCCAAACGCGTCATCGCGTTATTGAGGTTTGTTAGGCGCTTAGAAATTTTACGCTCAACGTAGAAGTATCCGATCAATCCAGCACCCGCTAAGGCTGCCAAAGTCATCAAAATCAACAATGTTGTAGCTGTTGTATTTGTACCTAATGCAGATTTAGCCGTCGCACCCGCATCCGCACGAATCGCTTCGGCAAGCTGAACTGTCGCTGTCGCAAGGGATTCAGCAGCAGAATTTGCTCGAGATGCTATCTCTTCCGCTTGAATTTGAGAGCTTATAGATTGGCTCTTCATCGCTGCGATTGTGTTGTCACCATCAGCTAAGAGCACTAAATTTGTTACTGAAGTTTTTAGAGCACCACTTGCGCCACTTCCGAGAATTGCAATATTTACTGTAATTTCATCAACTTGATCGATAAGCTTATCTTCTATCGCAGCTATGCTATCTACAGCAGTAGCCAGCTCTACTTCGCCAAATAATGAATTCATAGTGTTGGCAGACAGGCTGATACGAAGCAATGTTTCAACATCACCTTCTTCAGCACTATCCAATTGAGTTTCGACCGCATTGACGACCGCAGCTCTTAAAATTCTTGCCTGCTCCATAGCTGCAGAAAGTCTACCATCGACAGCAATTCGATCAGACACAACAATATTCAAACTATCAACGGCAGTTTGCATATCACCTACAGCAGATACAACCATCCCAAGATCGCCAACATCTTCTGCAGCGTTCAATTGAGCTATATTGTCGTCTATATTTGAAAGAAGTGATACCAAGTCATTTAAGGATTGAGCACGTTGCACTTCATTTGCAGCACCTGCAAAGGAACGCGTCTCAGATTTCAAAATACCAGAAGAAGATCCCATATCATCAGCTGCCTCAAGGAGTGGCAGTTTTGCTTCCACAACATCTTTCAGGCCCGTGCTTGATGAATTTAGAGCAGAAATTGATATTCCCGATGCCCCTGCCAATGTAACCCCTGCCGCTGCAAACGCTGCTGGCAAACGAACGCGGATGAGATTGTGATTAATCTTTGACATTGTGTTTGGACCCTGAGTATTTTATGGTTAATTTCAAACCTTAAAAAGAAACGGACTACCAAGAGCAGTCCGTTCCCTTTATTTATACTTTAAAGCTGAAAGTTAATCGTAACGTTAACACCGCTGTCAGGTGAGCCCGCTTCGAATTGCCATTGGCTTAGAGCTTTAATAGCAGCACTATCAAAAACACCTGGTGTGCTCGCGTCCACAACTTGAACGTTCTCAACTGCACCCGCATCGTTTACGTCAAACGACAACGATACAGAACCTTCCATTTCACGGCGCTCAGCACCGCGTGGATATTCTGGAGCAACTTGCTTTATAACTTTCGCTTCAGCCATTGCTGGAGCGGCACTTCCAAATATTGAAGCAACTGACAATGCAGCTACCGACAATGCGAATTTCAACTTCATGGTATCACCCTTAGACAGAATAACGTTACGGATTTTTCTTTATTGGAAGCTGCACGCAAACCAACTTTACTCCGCTCACGAAATGAAATCTAAATCTGAGAAGCGAATCTTAGGTTAATATCAATTGCAAATTTTTGAACTTCTCCAATTTTGTTATATCCTAATGGCCTCACTTCACATTAAGCGAACACAACATACTGTTTTTTATGGAGATATTTTAGCGTCGAATTTTAGTAAAATTTGCCCTCAAATTTAAACTCAAATGGGCAAAATATAGTTGAATCACCTAAAAATTGAAAAATAGACTGCTTTTGTCTTCAAAAACGACATTTGTTAGTTTTTACGTTAATACATAAAAATGCTCATCTCCAAAGAAAATGAGCATTTTAGTCTTAAGTATACTCTGCCTATACTAGGCTTGCGCTCCATGAGGTAACGGCTCTTTATCATCACTCTGTCCCCCACCCCGAACGCCGGTTTGGAGAAGGATTGCAGAAGCAATGAATATTGAAGAATATGTACCTACGAAAATACCCCATATCATTGCGAATGAGAAACCTCTCAAAACGTCACCACCAAGAACAAAAATAGCAAGCAACGCCAATAGTGTAGTACCCGACGTCAGTAGTGTACGTGACAATGTGCGGTTAACTGACAAGTCAATCACATCTTTCACTGGCATCTTCTTGTATCTTCTCAACTCTTCACGAACCCTGTCATACACCACAACAGTATCGTTCATTGAATACCCGACAATCGTCAAAAGCGCAGCGATAGTTGAAAGATTAAACTCAAATTGCGTCACCGCAAACATACCAATTGTGAGGATGATATCATGTACAAGCGCAAGTATTGCTCCAACTGAATACTGCCATTGGAAACGAAACCAGATATATATAAGCATAAGGCCGAGCGCGACAACAAGTGCAAGCACACCATCCGTCATCAACTCCCCAGAAACCTTCGGGCCAACAGCTTCATTTCGCCGAATTTCAAGCCCTTCAAACTCCGCTTTCAGAGTATCAATCATATTATTCGTCATCGCCTGAACGGCAAGTTCAACTTCTTTTCCTTCACCATCAGGACTACCGGTACGGATCATTGCAACAGTTGCAACGTCCTCCACAGCAACAACTTCACGCACTTCCGTAACTTGAATATCTCCAAGATTGAGCGGCGCTAGTGTGTCGCGTATACGACCCACATCAATTTGTTGATTAGGAGTTTCCACTTCAATGACTACACCACCGACAAAGTCGATACCGAAGTTTAAACCACGCGTTGCCACCATAGCAATGGAAGCAATAATCAGTATCCCCGATAGCACAAAAGCTGCCATACGGATTTTCATAAAGCCAATTTTTGGCTCATCTGGAAGGTATTTCAACAACATGATTTATGTCCTCCCTTAAACCGGCAACTTTTTGGGACGCACGATGCGCAACCAATCAGCCATAAACATACGTGTTAGAACAAAAGCAGTGAACACAGATGTCACAACCCCGATACCCAAAGTCACCGCGAACCCTTTCACAGGCCCAGAACCAAGTTGGAACAATACAGCCGCTGCAATCAACGTCGTAATATTTGCATCGAAAATCGTTGACGTTGCTTGTTTATATCCGATTTCAACCGAAGTGATCGGCGCTCTACCGTTTCGGTGTTCTTCCCGAATACGCTCAAAAACAAGCACGTTAGCATCCACAGCCATACCGATTGTCAGGATAATACCTGCAATCCCCGGCAAGGTAAGCGTCGCTCCAAGCCCAGAAAGGGCACCAATAATTAGCATAATATTCGCAGCGAGGGATATAACCGCAAAGCCCCCCCACAAACCATAAGCCAAAAGCATAAAGATTGCGACAAGTGCAAGTCCAACTATCGAAGCAGTCGTTCCTGCACGAATTGAGTCCTCACCCAGTCCCGCCCCTACAACACGCTGCTCAACAACTTGAAGCTTTGCCGGCAATTCACCAGCTCGCAGCACAATAGCGATTGCATTCGCCTCTTTAATTTCAAATGATCCAGTAATTCGACCAGACCCACTCAAAATAGGCGAACGTACAGTGGCCGCTGAAATGACTTTTCCATCCAAAACGATCGCAAACGTACGGCCGACATTTTGACTTGTAAAATCACCAAATACTTTTGGACCACGCCCTTTTAGCGTAAAGTCAATTTGAGGACGATTACTTTCATCAAATCCTTGTGAAGCATTCGCGAAATCAGCACCCGTCAAAACAGGATCTTCAAATACTATATACTCTCTCGCAGAGTACGCATCTTGATGTTTCACCTTACCTAAACGCGGCTCATCTAGGCGATATTGAGTTGGGTCTGCATCTTCATCAACTAGATTAATAGACATCACCCCAGCGCGTTGAATGAGTGCAATCAACTCTGTTGGATCGTCCAGTCCGGGAACTTCTAGCACAATGCGGTTGGAACCTTGACGCTGAATATTAGGATCAGTTGTTCCTGAACCATCTACACGGCGACGTACAACCTCGATTGAGTCATCTAGAGCTTCTACTTCCAACTCAGCTAACTTTGCTTCAGAAAACCGAACTGTTATAACCCCGTTTTGATCTTCAACAGATAAACTCTGAGGGCCGCCAATGCCACCAACTGGTGAAGACAATTCTTTAACCCGTCGAATTGCCTCTTCTGTTTGTGTAGGCTCTAGCACACGAAAACGCACGCCACCTTCTGCAACTTCACGACCACGGAATTTGACGTTGTTTGGTTTCTTGATCAATTCTCTTTGAATATCACGAGACAACTCACGCAATCTGTTTTGCTGCAACTCTTTTGGATCAACTTCCAAAAGTAGGTATGAGCCACCTTTTAGGTCAAGGCCAAGTTTTACAGTTTCTGACGGTACGAAGCCTAGTTTAGATTCGCGCTGACTTGCACTCAACAAGTTAGGCAAAGACAACCAAGCTCCAAGAAGTACAACGCCAATTACAAGTAGGCGTTTCCATAGTGGAAATTGCAGCATAATGAAGCGTCTCTAGCTCTTTGAAGTATCGTTGGCAGGTTGAGGTGTATTTTTTCCACGCACTT
The DNA here is from genome assembly GCA_964351655.1 of uncultured Hyphomonadaceae bacterium. Lineage (GTDB taxonomy): Bacteria > Pseudomonadota > Alphaproteobacteria > Caulobacterales > Hyphomonadaceae > Hirschia. The sequence continues at coordinate 123,557 of CAYGPD010000003.1, forward strand.
CAACAATCATAGAACGCAAAATACGAAGCTTCACGCCTTCGCCGGCATCCACAAGCACTTCGCTTTCTTCAACTTTAGTTACTTTAGCGATTAACCCGCCCGTCGTGATAATAGTATCACCTTTAACAACCGCTTCGATCATAGCGCGATGTTCTTTTTGGCGCTTTTGCTGTGGACGGATCATTGTGAAATACAAGATCACAAGAATACCGGCAAACGGCAACATTTGAATGAGAGCTGAAGGCTCACCAGCTGCTCCAGTAGCAGCTACGGCACTTTCTTGAAGTATGAGCGGTGCGATAAACATAAACGCCTCTTAATAAATCCCTTAGTCGCACCATCTTGGCGACGACCCCTGCTTCCAGCTATTATCTAATAATGACTGTAAAAGCATACAAGGCGCGGACTATATCTATAGGTGACGACAATGCAATGTATGTAAGGCGATTGGTTGTGCGCGTTTTAGTGCTAAATTGCACGTTTGGGGGATAAATGCTGTGCAGGGTCGATCGGAGCCTTGCCTTTTCGCAATTGGAAATGCAATTGCGGCGTATCCACTGATCCAGTATGGCCCACTTTAGCTATGGTCTGCCCTTGGCGAATCGCTTGGCCTTCTTCTACTAACAATGCCTCGGCATGCGCATATGCACTGACCCAGCCATCACCGTGATTTATCAGCACAAGAAAACCAAAACCTGGCAGCTCATTACCTGCATACACAACATATCCATCAGCCGTGGCTTTAATTTCTGAGCCGTTCGGGGCTGCGATATTTAGACCATCATTTTTAAGACCCTTTGGGTTTTCACCAAACCCAGCAAGCACATTCCCCTCTACAGGCCAGAGAAAACCACGACTATTCCCCGGAAGATCAATTTTAGAGTTTACGGGGATTGGCTGAACACTTGGTGTTTCATCAAAGCGGCCTAATTCTTGTGTTTTTACAGCATCTTTTGCAGGATCTCTAACCAATATTTGAGGGCTGGACAAAACAACAGCTCCAGACGTCGTGCCCTCTAAACCATGACTAAAAGCCTGCTTAGCAGGTGCGCCAGAGCTATTTTGCATAGCCATACTGCGCGCATTCGCAGATGCTTGTGCAGTTGAGGCAGATGCCATTGAATCACGTGCGAGACTTGGCAATAAAATTTGGTCATTCGGATGAATTGTCCACGGTTTTGGAAGACCATTCATATTCGCTAAAGAGCGTGTGTCCACATTATACCTACGGGATATTGCGTATAAAGTTTCTCCTGCTTCAACCACATGAATATTGGGAGGTGGTAAGTAAATAAAACTCCCTTCTTCCAGCGTAAATGGTGGCTGAAGTCGGTTTGTTTCTACCAAAGCACGCAATGCAACCCGATATCGCTCTGAAATTCGAAAGAGTGTGTCGCCTTTTAGTATTTCAATTGCATCACCCAACAGAGGTTCTTGGCCATATTCTGCAGATGGAGCAGAAGCTGGTATTCCTGTTTTACTATTATAAAACAGATTGTTACTGGTTTTTACAATATTGTATCCAGTTCCAATACCCGTTGATGACGCTCCATTTAAAACGACCGGAGCACCTACAGCACCCAAAGTTGCCACAGGCATAGTGACAGCGCTTGCCTGGCTCATATCAGGCAGAGGCAAAGAAGTATTTGATCGTGTGGGATAAGATTTCGAAGAAATTGAGAGGTTTTGTGTAGAATTGGCTGTATTTTGGTCCAATACACTGCCTGCTCTCTTTACGCTCTGCCCCTGATATATATGCGATACAGCCGAGGTAGAAGCCTGACTTGCCTCTTCTGGAGCGACGTATTGCCCCTGAAATACTTGTCTTTGTGTGCCTTGTGGTTGCTGATGAACATATACATCAGAAAACCCATTTGGCGTCTGGCTCACATCTTGCTGATAATTCGGTTGTGTCCGAGCTTGACCATAATTTATCGGCGCTGCTTGTGATGCCGCTTGAGTTGCAGCTTGCTGAGCTAAAGCCGCATCTGCTTGGGCTTGATTATGAAGCAGAGCATTTTGATATTGTCTTTGTTGTTCTAGATATTGCGCGTGTTGCTGGGCTTGCTCCGCAGCAAGACGTTGACGCTCAGCCTGCTCACTCGCGCGGGCTACATCTTCATAATATTGCACATCTGGTTGTGTCAGTGAATCACCTTGCACTACAGGTGCTTGGTCTGTCCCATCTGGCACACGGTACTGATTATATTGTGACGCCGTCTTAAATTCGACAGGCGCTGTGTCGCGTGCCTGAGCCAACACTGGAGACATAGCTTGTCCGGCCCCCACAGCGATAACTGCGAGACTTATAGTTAAGACAAATTTTGCCGAAACCAGCTTTTCTACACCCATACATTAACTGCCAAACACGCCTACATGCCCGACCCTCTGCAATTTATAACTCTTTTGCAGTTCCAATAATGAGGGGTAAAAACTTAGAAGCTCCTAACGTGGTTACTTTTTCCACCTGATTTTCTACTCTTTTGTACACATTTATGTGTTGATTTCCGTCTTTTTCAACCGGAACAACCATAATGCCACCAAAATTCAACTGCTCAGCGAGCACGTAAGGCGCATGCGTGATAGCGCCTGTTAGAATTATACGATCAAAAGGGGCACGCTCTGTAATGCCTTGCAGCCCATCTCCATGAAATAAGCGCACATTGTTCAATTCCAACGCATTCAATGTTTCTTGCGCCATATCGTGGAGTGTTCGGTAACGTTCGATGGAATAAACCCGCTTCGCTAAAAGCGACAAAACTGCCGCCTGATACCCAACACCTGTTCCTACTTCAAGTACAGAGTGTTCAGGTTGAACATCTAAAGCTTGCAGCATGCGCCCCACCATTACCGGCAAGGACAATTCTTGACCACATGCGATAGGAACCTGACGGTTATCATAAGCCATATCGCGATATTCGTCTGGTACAAAAATCGCGCGCGGCGTTCTCTCAATCGCACTTAACACACGATTGTCCATCACTCCCGCCTGACGCAGCTCAAGTATAAGCCGCGCAGACCTAAATGGATCAACTATTTCCACAACCTATTCGGCCTTTATAATTCACCAAAAGACTCAGACAGCGCATCACGAAATGCATTATGCGTCAAATCAAGGTGCAAAGGTGTAATGCTAATCTTGTTCTCGTATATCGCTTGAAGGTCCGTCCCTACTGGAGGATCAGATTTAGGACCACCATGCGATAACCAATAATAGTCTCGTCCACGTGGGTCTGTACGTTTAACCGAATTTACTATTGGAAAATCGCGCATGCCTTGCGATGTAATCTCTACCCCTTGAACGTCTTCAATTTCACAATCTGGGAAATTGACATTCATGACCACATCTTTTGGCCACCCCGTTTCCATCAAGCGTTTAAGCACTATAGGGCCATAGTGACGAGCGGTATGCCAGGCGACCGGCTTATCACGGCGAAAACCACGCGTTTGAGAAAAGCCAATCCCCGGAACACCCAATAACATACCCTGCATCACAGCACCAAGTGTACCAGATTGCGTAGTATCTTCAGCTACATTTTGACCAATATTTACGCCTGACAAAATCAGATCAGGTTTATGGTCAGCAAGCAATTGCTGCACACCGATAACAACACAATCAGTCGGCGTTCCTTCGATACGGAAGCGTTTCTCCCCGCGCACATCCACGCGCACAGCTTCTGCAACAGTGATAGCCCGCCCCTGCCCCGACTGCTCAACAAGCGGGGCGACCATCCACACATCATCCGAAAGAGAATGCGCGATGTGTTCCATCACTTCTAGGCCCGGCGCATCTATGCCGTCATCGTTTGTGATTAGAATACGCATTATTTAATCACCTCAACACCGCCCATGTATGACACGAGCACTGCCGGCACTTTAATAGAGCCATCTTCCTGCTGATAGTTTTCCAGTACCGCAACCAATGTGCGCCCAACTGCAAGACCAGAACCATTTAGCGTGTGAACAAATTGCGTTTTTGGCTTTGGTGTGTCTTCTGTTGGCGCTGGTTTATAGCGTGCATTCATACGGCGCGCTTGGAAATCTCCACATGTCGAACAGCTGGAAATCTCGCGATATGTATCTTGAGACGGCAACCACACCTCAATGTCATAAGTGCGTTTTGCTCCAAACCCGATATCACCTGTACACAAATTCACAACGCGATAAGGCAATTCCAAACGCTGCAAAATTGCTTCCGCGCAGCCTGTCATCCGCTCAAGCTCCGCGTCGGAATCTTCAGGCTTCACGATAGATACCATTTCAACTTTAGTGAATTGGTGAAGGCGGATCATACCCTTTGTGTCGCGTCCGGCTGAGCCTGCTTCAGATCTAAAACAAGGCGTCGCGGCTGTCATGCGGATTGGCAATTGATCTTCAGCAAGAATTTGCTCGCGCACGAGGTTTGTAACGGGCACTTCAGCTGTTGGGATGAGGTAGTGCGCCTGCTTACTTCCAGTTGCAACGGAGGAACCATCTGCTAGAACATCGGCTAAATCACTATCTTCGAAGGCTTGATCTATTGCTTGTCTAACAGTTGCCGCCCCTTCCGTTCTTACTGATCGTACTATGTCCAATATTTCAGAACGGTAATCACTAGCACCAGTACCCGTTTTAAAAAGATCCTCTTCAAACTTAGGCAATTGCCCGGTCCCAACCAGCGCATCAGCTTTCACCAAATAGGGCGGAGATACTTCTTCATAGCCATGCTCTTCAGTTTGTACATCAAGCATGAATTGTGTGAGCGCACGCTCAAGCTTCGCCATTTTACCGCGTAGCGCCACAAAGCGCGCGCCTGAAATATTGGCCGCCGCTTCAAAATCCATCAAGGAAAAGCCTTTGTCGTTTTTCAGCTTTTCGCCAAGGTCAGCATGTTCTTGTGCTGGGAATGCAAGCTTGTTTGGCTCGCCCCACACGCGCACTTCTTCATTGTCATCTTCATCCGCACCATCTGGCACATCATCATAAACAATGTTTGGCAGGCCCAACAGAATGTCATCAAGCTTGGCGCGTACTGCATTTTCTGTTTCACCAACTTTTTCCATAGTTGCCTTTGCTTCAGCAACTTCAGCCATCAGGCGCTGGGCTTCGTCTTCATTCCCTGACGCTTTGGCCTTACCAATCATCTTAGATGATTTATTGCGCACCTGCTCGGCATCTTGAACTTGCTGAACTGCCGCTCGCAATTGTTTGTCTAGTTCAAGAATGTCCGACACCACATCACCCAAACCCGATTTGCGGCGGTTCCAACCCCTGATGTAAGCATCTGGATTGTCGCGAATAGCGCGGATATCGTGCATGGAAAAACTCCTGAAGGCGGGATAATCTTGATTGTAAAGTCTATGTTTCTGGCAATAGCATTATTTGCCTAAAAGAACAGCCTTGAAGGACAATTGGCTGAGATTTGCAGCCCGCTCACAATGCTCTCACGTGCTTTTGTATGGTGTGTGAGCGTCAATTGGGCTTAGCTTATCGTAATTTCTAACGGCTACGGGGCTTAATATGACATATATTAGAAAATACGGGCATTGGATTATCTCCATTTACATCGCTGTGATCTTTTTAGATTCGTTGCGGTTTAAATTCACAAACGCTCATGAAACACAGGTGATATTTGGCAAACTCGATGCGTGGGCCAATTCGTTTGGCGCGGGCGGGCTATTCTCTCAAACTGGATTGTTTAGCCAATATGTCATTGGAAGCGCTGAATTAGCCGCATCTGCATTGATTTTGTTTGGCTTATTTACGGAGCGCAAAACGCTTCATGGTCTTGGTGCCCTCATTGGAGTTGCTGTCATGACTGGGGCAATCAGCTTTCACCTCTTTACCCCTCTCGGCATTGATCCAAATAATGATGGCGGCGGATTATTTTATGCAGCTATCGGCGTATGGCTTGGCTCTGTCGCAATTGCGTTTTTGCGCCGCAAGCAATTGCTAGCATTTAGCTGTAACTTACTTAGAATGCTGATCGCAAAAACGTAATGAAAAATAGTGATAAAGGCGCGCTGGGTTTTGATGCGCTTTTACCATTACGCCTCAGCTTTTGGTTCTACCTCAGCATTTGCTTGAGCTTCTTCCGCATTTTTCTTCTTTTCTACAAAAGCGGCGGCCAAAATTCCAAGTTCATACAATAGATATACCGGTACAGCTAAAGCAATCTGAGAAAATGGGTCAGGCGGTGTCATGAACATTGCAATGAGGAAAATGCCAAACACAGCGTATTTTCGTCCTGCACGTAATGTTGATGCCTGCACAACACCTGCGCGCGCCAATAATGACATTATAACCGGTGTTTGAAAGGCCAACCCAAAAGCTGTAATCAATGAAAGCGATAAATCCACATAGGGCTTAGCTTTCGGTAAGAAGGTCACACCTTCAAATTCTTGATTGAACGCAAAGTGCATCACAAACGGTAAGATCATGAAATAGACGAGCGCCGCTCCGCCTAAAAACAGAAATGGTGTAATCGTAATATAAGGGATCATAGCTTGGCGTTCGGATTTATATAATCCCGGCGCAACAAACGAATAAATTTCCCACGCCACAAACGGGAATGACACGCCTAAACCAGCTAGAATCGCCAGCCTTAATTTGATGAACAATATCTCAAACGCATCTGTAAAGATCACGCCATCAATTGCATTTTTGGCTCCAAATTCAGCTTTGGCTCGATCAAACGGCAACATGAGATAGTCAAACATGTGTTGCGAGAAAATAAACGCGATCAATGAGCAAACACCAACGGCGATCAGTACGCGCACGAGTCGCGAACGCAGCTCTTTTAAATGCTCCATCAACGGAGCACGACTTGCCTCGACTTCATCATGTCCATCAGGCTCAATTTTGGTTGAGAGATCATTCATGAGCTTGTCTCATCCCCAAGCTTCTTATTTGCCGCTTCAGAAGAAACTTCCGCACTTGCTTTGGTCTTTTCAAGATCAGCTTTCATCGCATTCACAGCTTCACCAGCATCTTTTGCAATGTCAGCTTCAGTTGCGTTGAATTCCTTTTGCATATCTTCAATGCCGGATTCTTTTTTGAGCGCTTCAACCTCTTTACGCAATTCATCAAGTTCAGCTTGGCGACCCAATTCGTCAAAACTCTGACGGAACTCAAATGCCATCATGCGTAATTTTCCAGTGAAGCGTCCGAATTTACGCATCATTAGCGGCAAGTCTTTTGGCCCGACGACAACGAGCGCAAGAATGCCTAATAACAGCATCTCAGAAAAGCCGATTTGCGGGATCATTTACGCAGATACTCCATAGGCCGAGCAATTGGGGCAATCACCCATATCGAACGCAGAGCGCAATGCCATGCGGCGATAATGCCTGTTACAATTAGACTTCTGTTTTGTCTTTTTTGGGTGTGATGTTGATCGTCTCACCATCATCTAAAGACTTAGGTTTAGGCTTAGCTACTGTGTCCGCGTTCTCATCATCTTTGAGACCCTGACGGAAACTTTTCATCCCATTGGCCAAATCGCCCATGATTGAAGAAATTTTGCCTCTACCTCCAAAAACAAGTAGAGCTATCACAAGTACAATTATGAGCTGAAAAGGACCAGCTCCACCAAGACCAAACATGCGTACACTCCTACTGTTTATATATGTACTTCGTTCTCTAAACTGAAATTTAGATTAAATCAGCCCCAACAGCAAATATTAGATCAAATCTGATCGTTTTTTTTGTCGCATGAAATTACGTATCGTCATCTTCTGAAAAGTCGATGTGAAATTCAGCCGGATCTGACATGTTATCATCAATACCGTCTATGATTTCCAGAAGATCATCATCCGCATCAGAATCAGATGGACGCGGCATATCAAAGTCATCTGGAATGTTAGCTGACAACAATCCCGCTGCTTTCATTTCTTCGCGTCCAGGTAAACTATCAAGACTATCAATTCCAAAATGCTCAAGGAAAGCATCCGTTGTTCCATACACAACCGGACGACCCGGTGTTTTTCGACGACCGCGCAACTTCACCCAATTCATTTCCATCAACACATCAAGCGTGCCTTTGGAGACCGCTACTCCGCGCACGTCTTCAATTTCAGCACGTGTACAAGGTTGGCAATAGGCAATAATGGACAGCATTTCCATTGCGGCCTTGGATAATTTTTTCTGCTCTTCGCGAGTCTCTTCAAACAAAAATGCGAGATCAGGTGCTGTTTGAAACCTCCACCCGCCGGCAATCTCCATCAACTGAATACCGCGTCCTGCATAAGTTTTCTGAAGCTTCATCAAAATTTCAGCCACGTCCGCTCCAGGTGGCAACATCTCTACAAGCTCACTGGCAGCAATAGGCTTGGTGGTGGCAAACAGAAAGGCTTCAGCCCGCCTCAACGCCTCTAGCACTGTATCAGCAGGCGTAGAGCTGGAATCTGGCTCTTGAACTACATCTGGTGCTTCAGCCTCATCAAGCAAGCGATAGATATCCTTGCCTAAGATTGCGTGCGCCACCTCCATTGGAATATCATCTTCTTCAGCAACATCCTCGGAAACCACTGTTTCTTTTGTCTTTTTGGGTTGAACTTTACGTTGCTGACGTGATAATTCAGCTACGACTTTGCGAATATCTTCTGGATTTGTCCCGTCATTTTGCGTCATGGCGCTGCCTGCGGTAAATCTGGCCCACTTTGAGCGCGCCGAACATATACATCAGACATAGCCGCATCTTGCCGAAGATCAACTTCCCTATCTCTTGTAAGTTCTAAAGCAGCGGCAAAATAACTTGCCGTAATAGAACGCTTTGGCGTGTCCTCCGCTTCACCTTTTGGAGCCTCAAAGCCATGTATTGTCGCCCAATCATCGAGTTTAGGCACAATCGCTTTTAGAGATTTTCTTGCACTTTCAAGGGCCAACACGGGTTGCTTATGTACAATATGTGAACGTGTTCGAGTTTTACGACCTTGGATATCTCCAAATGCCTTCATCAAATCAAACATGCTCGCATCATATTTGGTGTGTTTTTTTACAGTTATGCGCTCGGGAATTCCGCGCACAAAAACGTCCCGTCCCGTCACATCAAGCGCGTTCAAATCTGTTGCCGCTTCCCGCATAGCTTCCAACCTCGCCAACCGAAATGACAAACGACGCGCCATTCCTTCAGCTTCGGGTTCGTCATCAGATGCAATCTCAAGCTTAGGCAGAAGCAGTTTAGATTTAAGATACGCAAGCCAAGCTGCCATCAGCAAATAATCTGCTGCCAAATCAATGCGCTTACTGCGCGCTTCAATTATAAAATCTAGGAACTGTTCAGCTAGTTGCAGAATTGAAACCTGCAATAAATCCACTTTTTGTCGCCGCGACAATTCCAAAAGCAAATGCAGCGGGCCTTCAAACCCTTGAATATCGACATTAAAAATGTCTTCAGGTGACGCATCCTCAACCTCTCGCGATGCTTCCCGCAAGCTGTCGTCTTGGATGCGCGCACTCACACTAAAGCCTTCCCGACCATCCCCAATAGCTCTTCAAACCTTTTGCGTCCTGCCTCGATATCAAAAGGTTTACGATGCAGCGTTGCATTCTCGGCTGCCTGCGCGCGCTCTTCCGAACGCCCTGACAAACGTGGAGATGCTGCCGCAACCTGACGCATTTCACTAAGTATCGCGTCCGGATCTTTCTCAAAACCAGCACAATGCAAAGCAACATCGCATCCAGCTTCAAAAGATGCCCTTGCGCGACTTTCCAATGTACCACCAAGCGCCTTCATACCAAGATCATCCGACATCAGCAGACCATCAAACCCAATACGGTTGCGGATCACATCACGGATAACTTTACGCGATACAGTCGCAGCTACATCTGGATCATAAGCCTGATACGCAATGTGCGCAGTCATCGCCATAGGCGCATCACTCAAGGCCTCAAAAGGAGCTAAATCTTGTTCCATTGCTTCGGCACTTGCATCTACGATAGGTAGCGCTTCATGACTATCTAATTTAGCACGCCCATGTCCGGGAATGTGTTTTATTACGCTTGCCACACCGCCATCCATCAACCCCTTCATAGCCGCAGCACCAATCGCTGAAACCTGCTGAGGCGTCGTCCCAAATGCGCGATCCCCTACAATATCATGCGCATCTGAATGCAGAAGGTCTAAAATTGGTGCACAATCAGCAAATATACCAAGTGGTTGAAGTTCTGCCGCAATCAAACGGTGCCCCAGCCACGCCGCCTCTGCCCCCAATTCAGGCGACATTTCATACAGCTTTGCATAAGATTGCCCTGGAGGAAAATCAGGCCACTCAGGTGGTCGCATACGCCGTACACGACCGCCTTCTTGATCAATAAAAATGAGACAAGGTCGTCCCAGCGCTGACCAGATAGCATCCACAAGGGAACGCACCTGTTTTCGCGTTTGTACAGAACGCCCCATAAGGATAATCCCCCACGGGTTATTCTGGGCTAAAAAGATAGCTTCTTGGTCTAACAATTCTGGACCAGAAACACTCAGAATACAGGCTTTAGGTGCGCTCATTTTCTCTCTGCGACTATACAATCTCCCCCGCTCGCTTTGTAGGCTGCACAAAACACATTTGCATCACCTCTAGAATCAAAGCTGCCGGCTTGTACGCGATGCCACACGCCCTTTGGCCCGAGGTCAACGGTCTGAACGTGTCTCTTTGCATTTTCAAACAGGTTTGGTGCCTTTTTTCCTGCTTTTTGCCAAACATCGTCAACAGCATCCGTGCTTTTTACTGCAGCAAGCTGCACAACAAAGCCACCATCTGCTGTAAAGTTGAGCGACAAATCTGGTTTTGCCTCATCTACAGAACGTGGTTTAGGCTTCTGAATCGGATTGATATTGATATCCGCCGAGGCTGCAGTTGTCATTCTTTTGATAGCAGGTGCAGGCGCGATTTCTGCTGTTTGCACTGTAGTAGATCCAGGTAACTTAGCGCCCGGTCTTAAATCGACAGGTTTACCGCTTTCTCCTAACTGACGAATTTGGGCTTTTACATCGCTTTTGGGAGCAGATTGTGTCACTGTTGGCGCTATAGTCTTTGAAGCCAATCCGTTGGCTGCATTCGCATCTATTGCAACAGTTTCTAAAACTGGAACGGGTTCTTCGCGCACCGTTGCTTCAGAAATTCTTGTTTCCTTACGTGCAGCTCCACCCACCTGATCAAGCACACGTATATTTGTGTTCACATCAGCCTTCCCCCCTGGGTTCTCTGGCTTAACCTTGAATGCACCTTCTGAGGCAATTTGTGGCAGAGCTGACGCATCGGAATGACGTACACCCTGTTTATATGCATTCCAGACAACAACCGCAAAAACAATAATGACGCCCAACGCTAGAGCCAAAACCATTGGCCCACGACTATTCTCATCCGAAGTATGATAGCCAGCGGATTCATCTGGAAGAATGGCATACGCAGAATGATTATCTACGCGTTGTTTTGGCTTGCGGTCTGTCATTTCTCTCGCCTGTAAGCAGTCATGCTTGAGTACAATAGGAACTAAGTACACATGTATCTGCACATAAACTTATACAAATTTGGTTTATGCAGATTAAACTTAAATCCTAAATTGATTGGAAATAACAAATTAACATTAAATCATAGAGTCTAAGTTAAATAGCCGTCTATGCTCTTCTATAGCGTAATTATCCGTCATTCCTGCAATATAATCACAAACTATACGTGCCCGCCGATCCCCTGATGTTTGTTCAGCGTCCTGGCGCCATGGTGGAGGCAATGTGTTTGGCTCAACATTAAATAACTCAAACAAGTCTTTAAGGATTCGCCTTGCCTGCGACCTCATGCGATTCACTTTATAATGCTTATACATATGCTCATATAAAAAGACGCGCAAAACCCTTTGTTTTTCATCTAATTTTTTTGAAAATGCAACGACTGGCTCGTCTAACTCACGAATATCTTGTGCACTTTGTGGATCATGTTTTTTCAAACGACGTTTTGTCTCTTTAACAAGGTCCTCAACCCAAATACCTATCAAGCGGCGTACAGCTTCCGCCACGATGAGTTTTGAATCCAAATAAGCATACTCTTTGCGTACAGCTTTAAAAACATCCCCAACTAAAGGAACTTCACATATTTGGTCCACTGTAAACAAACCTGCTGCTATACCGTCGTCAATATCATGATTATTGTAGGCGATATCATCGGCCAGCGCGGCTACTTGTGCTTCTGGTCCCGCAAATGTGTGCAATTCCAAACTTTCTAACTGAGGGTAATCTAAGAACGCTTGCGGAAGTGTATCAATTGACTTCCCATCCGTTAGCACCGGACCATTGTGCTTAACCAATCCTTCAAGCGTTTCCCAGCTCAAGTTCAATCCATCGAAAGTTGGATACCGCTTTTCTAAGCGCGTTACGACACGCAATGTCTGGGCATTATGGTCAAACCCATTGAATGCTTCCATGCATGCATCCAGTTCATCTTCCCCAGCATGTCCAAATGGCGGATGCCCGATGTCATGAGACAATGCAAGCGCTTCAGCTAAATCTTCATCCAATCCCAATGTTCGCGCAACAGATCGCGCAATCTGAGCAACCTCTAACGAGTGGGTTAAACGAGTGCGATAAAAGTCCCCTTCGTGCGCGACAAAAACTTGCGTTTTTTGCTTGAGCCGACGAAACGCGGATGAGTGGATAATACGGTCTCTGTCACGTTGAAAGCATGTGCGTGTTGCGGATGGCGCTTCATCATGCGCACGCCCGCGCGTTTTTTGTGGATCACTTGCAAAGATCGCGCGTGGTGGGGGAACAAATATTTCAACCATTGCAATTGCTTTCTAGAAAAGCTTTAAACTCTTATGTACTATCACTACATTACAGATATGAGGCGACCAATAACCTCGCGTTAATGGCGTCCAGTTTTCTCAATCATGTTAGTTAATACTATGCAAGACTCAGTCAAAATTACAGCATCTGCCGCTGATCGGATCAAAATAATCTTGAAAGACCAAGGCAATGCAACAATGCTGCGTATTGGTGTTCTAGGTGGTGGATGTTCAGGGTTTTCTTACACATTTGATTTCGCTAATGAAGTGAACGAAGATGATATCGTGTTTGAACGTGATGATGCAAAAGTTGTGATCGACGAGACAAGCATTCCCTTTTTGGAAGGGTGCGAGATCGATTATGTAAACGAAATTATCGGCTCATCTTTCAAGATCAACAATCCAAACGCGACAGCATCGTGTGGATGCGGTACGAGTTTTTCAGTTTAACTATTAAGCCTATTAAAGCTAAACATCTGCTGAATCCGGGTCATCATCATTCGCGTTCGCATTTGCACGCTTACGTCTTATGTATTGCACACCAATTAGTACAACAACTAATGTGATAGCGACGATTGGCAAAATTGCTTTTGCGCGTTCTCCAGCAATTTCACCAAATGCATGAAAGAGAATAAATGTTAGCGCAACGTATAAGAAAGCAGAGAACATCACAAAGAACGTAAATTTAGGAAATGGAGCTTTAAAGAAGCCGGCTGCAACATAAAAAGGGATCCGTGTGCCAGGTACAAACCGCACAACCATTAAACTCGACGCCAAATGGTTCACAACACCGTCTCTTGCACGCTTGACGCTTCGGTTTTTGGCATACTTTTTCGCCCACTTATGCGAGATTGCTGCACGCCCTGCCCAATACTTCCAAAGGTCACTCGCAGTTAATCCAATGAGAATTGATATAATGAGCAGCGAAGGTTCTCCCAAACCATGCGCTGATGCAGCAGCAGATCCAATGACCGCAGCATCTTCCTGCACAAATGGCAGAATGAGAAAACATGCGTAAATACCCCAAGGGTATGCTTCAAAAAAAGAGAGTAAAGACTCTAACATCACACCAGCCAAATCGTTTCAGTTTGTCTAGTGGCATCGACTGGCGAGAGTATCAACCATTGAGAATGCCAATTTTACGATGCTATCTCATCGCATACCGTCCCAAACGACACCTTTATACACATTGCTTGTGACAGAAACTTATTTTTTATATGATGAAGAATTTACGAACCTGCGCGTAAATAGCCCGATTGCTTCACCTTCTCCCATACATGTTTTGCAAGAATATTTGCACCGTAGCTATTTAAATGATTGTCATCTAAATAAATAACTTTCCCGTCAATTTGGCGTAGGCAAGTTACATGATCGTCTAGGCAAAAAACATCTGTTGGGTCAAAAAATGTAAATCCCATCTGCTCAACGCGCTGCTTAAGCACACTATTGACTGCACCCGCACGCATTATGGACTGCTCTCTTGTGAAGCCTTCACAAGACTTCGCTGAGTGAGCATCGCTGATAATATATTCTGGTCTCACGAGACATTGTCCTGAATCTAAGCCCGGATATGGAATTGCCCCTATTACAACGACATTTGCACCAGATTTTTTAAGATCTTCCAGAGTATTATCTAACCCTCGCTTAAAAGCTAATCGAGATTTCACCAGCTCTTGCGGCGACCCTCCCGGCTCACCGATCCATGTTGGGCGACCACCTTCAGCATCATTCGACCACCAATACTGCGCAAATCTCGCATGTAAAATGATAACATCAGCGGGAAAGGCGGTTACTCGCGTTAAACCATCCTCAAAATCACCTATCTCCCATTCACCACCGTAAGTTTTCACCCCTCGAAATGGGAGGGTCCCATAGCGCTTCACCAGCACAGCACTCACATTTTCTTTGCTGACTACGGGATCTAGACCTTTTGCAAACTCCAAAGCATGGCTATCGCCTACAACGGCAACTTTGGGGTAAACACTTTGCGCCCCAAAAGCACAGTCTTCATTGTAGCCATCAAATTGATCACCACAATGCAGCTCATAATTCACGCCCTCTTGCGCAAGTTGATCTTCTGGCGTTAAGCGCCAATTCCAACCTTGTTGAAATGAGATAACTCCCGCGATAAACACAATAGACAATACGGATGCTGAAACGCGTGCACCCACCAGCCCAGTTTCCGTGCCCAGTTTCCTTGCCCAAGGTAAACGGAAACGGTTTTCCACAAAGTCATACAGTAACTTTGCAGCCGCTATAGAGACGATCGCACACACCAACATTTCCACATATGAAAGTGGACGAAATGCCCAGTATCTATAGAGGATGATGATAGGCCAGTGAACCAGATAGAGAGAATAAGAGATCTTACCCACCCCCACCAAGCCACGATTTGTTAAACTAAATTGCGCCCATTTTGAATCCATCCCCAACAGCACTGAAACAGCTCCTACCGTTGGCAATACCGCAGATAATGCTCTGTAATTTTCGGATGTCAAAATCCCTAAAGAAGCAATTAGTGCCACCATACCGAAAGCGAAGAAAATGCGCTTAAAGGTCTGACTTAACTGCAATGCATTCGTATTGCGAAGTACAATCACAAACAGCGCGACACACCCGCCTGCTGCAAATTGCCATATTCGAAAGACACTTAGAAAAAATGTTGCACTAGAATTATAAGGCTGAACGATAACTGAGGCAGCAAACCCGATTGCGCCAATCAGAACCATAGCACAACACGCAAGCCACAACTTTTCTCTGCTAAAACGGGACAAACCAAATATAATTAATGGCCAAATCAAATAAAACTGAACTTCAACACTTAATGACCATGTGTGCAGAAGCGGCCGCACATGCTTCGTAGCCGAAAAATAATCACTGTCTAACCAAAAGAACCAATTAGACACTGATAGAGATGCAAAAATAGCGGAGTCTGCTGCATCGGAAAAATGTTTTGGACTCATCACAAGAAAAGCCCCGATCAGGGTCAGACCGATTGTAATGAATAATGCAGGTAGTAATCGCCGCGCCCGTCTTACAACGAAATCGACATAGTTAAATGAGTTTCGATCAAACTGATCCATTAATATCAATGTGATCAAATACCCACTAATCACATAAAAAACATCAACCCCAACGAAACCACCTGACAATCCCGATACACCTAAATGGTATAAAAGCACACATATCACAGCGAGCCCTCTCAACCCATCTAGGGCAGGCTCATACGTTAAGGAAGACTTAGAAGTCTGCTGTTCGGGGTGCCTGTTCATATCTAAACTCTATCAAGGTGTTTGATGGCTTATTGGTCAAAACTCAATAGAAGTCAAAGCTTCCGAACAGCAAAGCAACACCTAATGTATTACATTAATTTCATGCGATAAGTTTTTGTATATAAACAATTTTCGGAAAACATCTCAATTCTCCCCACTCGATAGAATTCTACAATTTCACCCTTCATGTCATCTGCTTGATTTTACTATGTAAATCCTCAGAATCACCTCCAAACTGTAGCAACACTAGATTGAAGCACTCGCGTAACTGATTAGTCGCCTACCTAAAAACCTCATAGTCGCAATACCCAACATCCCAACCAACTGGTTATTTATTAATCACGCGTAGTTAAGCAATAGTCATGACGAAGGGGCATGGGTACAACAATAACCAATACAAAATTTCTGTTGGGTTTTCCATTATGACCGACTGCCACGCTACCCGCCTCAACCTTGTTGACCATGTGCTGAAGCGACGCGCACCTATTCAATCTCATTGTTTCAAGAGCTTACAACACAAGTCTCTCGTATCATTTGACGCCTATCGCGGAGATAAACTTGGAAGGTATCTATCGGGCAATAAGATCCTAAAACTAGCTCCCAATATCCTCGACTATCTTACCGGCCCAAATGACCAACTGCCACTTGCAACATTTGGTGGAAGTCACTCCAACCACTTACGTGCATTTAGCGCGATAACAAGGATGTTGAGACTAAACGCAATAGCCTTCATACGCGAAAGCCCTAAGGGAGCTCATCATGATCTCGTTTTAAAAATGCAAAAACGCGGAGTGCGAGTTCATTTACTCTCGCCTGAAGATTTCAAACTTAGAGAAGACAGTGACTTCATTGAAACCCTAAAACACAAATTCGGTCCCTTTGCACTAATCTCTGAAGGCGGGACATCAGCCGCGTCCGTCAAACACATCGCAAACGTCTTTGCACCGTTGAGACATAAATATACACATGCTTTTGTACCTGTGGGATTAGGTGGCACACTGGCAGGCGTAGCTTTAGGTCTAGGAGCGTCGACAAAAGTCATCGGAATTTCAGCACTTAAATCCGATTACACGCTAAATGACCGCGTAAAAAAAGTTCTTCAAGACGCGGGTGTCGCTGACCCCAAAAACTGGACTATCGACTATAACTATCATTTTGGCGGTTTTGGAAAAACGAAGCCTGACTTGTTAGATTTCGCACACGATTTTCAGATGCAAACGCAAATTGAATTATACGCCACTTATACGATGAAATCAGCATTTGCGATGGTAGATTATGCCAAGTTGGGAAAGCTTGGCCACACCCTTTGGATAAACACATACAACCCAAATTAAATGCAATTACTACTTAGACCAGAAAACCTAGCGACAGGCTATTTCAATACAAGATCGCCAGGTTTTCCAAATCGTACAATTTTAGTTATCTAACGAGCCGCTTTGGCAGCCATTTTTTTCTTCCGCTTCGCATCTGCTTTCCATCGACGTATATGAATAAGCAACCCAAATACGGACAACATCATAACAGCCGCTATGACCGCGAGTAATAAAGGCTGCAACCGATACTTAATATCTCCTGGCCAATATTGCGCGACATGGGTTTTATAATATTCAGCAATAAGCGTACGTTTAACCGTTCTCACTGAGCGATGTACTTGCCCTGTAACTTGATCAATAGCTACAACGCCTTTTTGTGGCTTCTCAAAATGACCTTTCCATACTGGAAACGGCCCAATTGCAAAATACTCATCATAAGTCGTTGCTATTTCCCACTCAGAAATAGAATCTGCAGTTTCTTTGGATAATGCCCATTGGACTAACTTATCACGATCATCTTCGGTAAGTTTAATTTCTTGTCCTGTTTGCGCACTGAAAGCTTTTTGCTGATCCAACTTATCCATAAAATTGAGAACAATATTGGGTGTCTGCCAAGCAAAACGATATACTGGTTCACCCAGTAATGAAGTGAGTGTGATACGCGTTGGCGCGATATTATATTGGTGATCTATATCTTTAGGGTGCTTCTGAACTTTGTCCCAATCAATCGCTGCTTCCTTTTGAACAGTGATTTTCGCACCTTCACTATCTGCACGATCCAATAGCCACACAACCGACAATCCAGATGTGACCCAGAACACAACCTGCAACGCCAATATAAGCCCTATTGCTTGGTGCCATCGGATTATTTTAAGTCCCGTACCCTTCACAACATGAAGCTGTCTCACCGGCAAAATTCCAAGTATAGCAGTCACCAAAAAGATAATCGCAAACACCGTAAGTAGACCGCTATCCTTATATTTGGCTAGCATGCTGTAATCCATAGTGTGGATACTCTTAAAGATAGTTTCCAATCGTTTAGGAAGGTTTCCTTGAGACCGAAGTTCGCCCGTATTCATATCTATAAATAGAGCTGCTTTGCTCGCTTCAATGCGCCAAATCGGTAAGGTGCCACGACTATATTCCGGTGTATGCTTTTCTTTTACAGTCACTTTCGCATTAGATAAATCTTCACCGGTTAACCTAGATGCAATATTACGCACATCTGCTTCAGAAATTTGCTCGATAGCATTCAAGTTCTGAGGATAAATCCACTTTGAAGGTTGTTGGTCTTCAAAGCCCGACACCGACAATAGTCCACCCACATTATATTCGGATAAAACGACTTTGGATGCACCGTCAGACGCCCGTTTTAGCGCTTCAATCTCCGGCCATTCTGCGACCGCACTATACCCTGCATTGGACATATTTGGATAGGGTTTCAAGGATTCTGAAGAAATCAACGTCATGCCAAGCGCTGTAATCGACCAGATTGCCAACTGCGCTAGAAGTATAAGTGACAACCACCTATGCCATTTTAAAAAAAATAATCTCATTTTCCTCAGCCCCTAATTCTATTTTTTTTGCAGCTGATGACGAAAAAGTTCGGTAGGAAAGAATAACTTTCCCACCGATGATCTCAATACTCATCCCTCTACGCTTCAATCTGCAATTTGCACGTATCAGCACCAGAGAGATAATTTGAAGAGATCAGTTTTAATGGCTTAACTAAGCACAAATGGGAGTATGTGAAAGGTTACGTATCAGCCACTATCTATAGAATCTCTGTTTCCAGCCGCAATATATGATATATCATTACATCCATATATCCGTAGATCAACTACTAAATTTCGTAGTTTTTGTTGGAATAATGTACGCTTAAATGCCCCTAAATTGCGTATTGCCCGGTGCGACTAATTCGTCCGAACAGAAGAAAAGCGTATGAACGCAAACAAATGTGGTAATCTTTTTTTGAACTAATCACAGCGGATACGGAATATCTATTATGTCAGAGAAGTCCTCGAACTCATTGCGGTCAATAAGGCGGTGTTTTCAACTCTTAGAAATCTTTGACATAGAACAAAAACCCATGTCCGCCAGTTTAATCGCCAGCAAGTTAGAGTCTCCACTCACTTCTATAATAGACATGCTAAAGTGCGTGCGAGAGCTTGGTTATATCTCTTATGATAGCCTGACACGCACCTATTTCATAACACCCAAAATTGGCACTCTTGGCAGCTGGTTGATCGATAACCCGCTCCATAGCTTCAACTATGAAAAGTTGCTCGAAAACCTCAGAGATGAAACTCATGAGACAATCGGTATATTTAGTCAGAACGGAACCCAAATGGTATGTCTGGCTGAGATAGGTGGCCTCCACCCCCTCAACTTTAGAATGTCCGTTGGAGAAACCGTCCCACTCTTCCAATCTGCTGTGGGACATGCACAATTGGCCCACTGGAAAGACGAAGATATCACCAAGACGTATCTAAAAAGCCATAAGCGGCAGGATGGTACAGAATTGGCCAATATCCTAAAAAAAGTTCAACTGGTTCGGGAAACAAAATACTCCACCGGCTATGGTCTCGTACACCCAGATGTAGGGGCTATCGCAGTGAGTTTAGAGGTTTCGCCTGATTGCAGAGTCGTTCTATGTGCAGGCGGTGTTGTAGGTCGTATAAAAGACAATGAAAAAACTTTCGCCAAACACTTACTCTCCAGCGCAAAGTTATAGTCGCTAATAAAAAGGGCACCTCTCACAAGGCACCCTTTCTAATTCAGATCATATACGCTGCAGCCTAGTAGTTTACGCGCAAAGTCAGTCCATATGTTCTTCTGTTTGGATAAGTTGCACTAATCGTCAACGGGAAGAATGTTGAGAAATCTGATGGTGACGTTACACCATCGGTCGTGTTGTTGAAGAACACATCGCGGAAAGAGGCAACCGACTTGCCATCATCCAAAATGTTCTCACCCCACAACTCTAATGAATATCGATCACCACGAACACCCGTACGCAAGTTGAATGTCGTACGTGCATCGTGAACAGTTTGGTTTGTTGCATCAGAGAAAAATTTCCCGCGATACAACATGTCACCGCGCACATACCCATCAAAGTCCGATGTGAGCGTTTTATCATAGGACACGGTCAAGTTACCTTGCCATTCAGGTTGTCTTTGAACTTTCAAACCTGATACATCCCCATCAGGACCAAAGCCTGGGAATGCAGAAAACGTGTCGATTTTTGCATCTGTAAACTCTGCATCTGTCCACGCCACACCTCCATTGATTGATAGATTATCCGTAACTTCAGCAACGAATGAACCTTCAACACCGAAGACTTTAGCTTCCCCACCATTCACATCAAATGAAATTGGTGGCGCAAAGGATTCGTCAAGTTGAGGAACAACAATGTCTTTCCAATCAACATAGAACACCGCCAATTCAGTGTAGAACCAATCTGCAATGCTGTTGGTTTTCATACCGAATTCATAGGTCCAGTTAGATTCAGGGTCAAAGGCAGATACAACAAAACGACCATTATCGCTTCCTGTATCAAATCCACCACTTTTCGCTCCACGTGCAGCAGATGCATATAAAAGTGTGCCATCTTCCAAGACGTAATCAAGACCAAAACGCGCTGTTATGGATTCGAATGTATCGCCACCGTTATTGCCGGTTCTCAATTCAAGAAACTTGATTTCATCTTGTGCATACCGCACTTCCGCGCGCCCCGTTAAAGCACTTGTGAAATCAAATTCAGTTGATGCAAACACGGCCCAAGAATCAGTGGTTCTTTTTCCTGAATCAGTTGTATCAATTGTTCCAGTTGGCCCAAATGCACCTAAGAAGGCACCATTTCCAAATCCAAGCGTGAACCCTGGTGCAAGCGAAGCACACGGACAGAAAGCTTTGAAGTCGTCAGGCAGATCGCTCAATACGATTGTACCACCACCTCCACTGATATCTTCACTTGAATAATAGAATGCGCCCGCAGACCCTCTCCACTTTTGATCTTGAGGCGTAGTGTAGCGCAGCTCTCCACTCATCTCTGTGCTTGTATCAGGTAGATCTACCTGTAAGAGAGAAGATTCAAATGTGTCGATCCCACCTGTTAGATTGGTATAAACATATGGAAATGTTGAACCAAGCGCACGCGACCCATCTTCGGTGAATGAGAACTCAACCTCTGAATAACTGGCAAGCGCACTAATGCTACCCCAATCTTGATCATAGTTTGCACTTACATATGTACGGAAAGTTTCGCGTTGACCGCCTTCTGCTTGCGGTAAAACACGAAAACTTCCCACTTCGTCCGCATCTGGCAAAGAGCCACAGAAATTCTGCGCACGTGGACCACCATTTTTATATTCACAATTTGCAAGAATTTTCTTGATCGCTGGTGGGTCAATATCATCGTCTGAGTAATACCCCGTTAGATTGATGTCCCAATCTTCCGTAGGTGTAAAACGCAAGCTACCATTTACAGTTTTGTATTCATAACCACCAATGTCACCGCCACCAGGCTCTTCATTATCATAGGATCCGTCCCAGCCATCAAAAGCTAAAGCAATACGGCCAGCAATTTTATCCTCGACGATAGGTCCAGTCATTGATGCCATGACTTTTTGACGACCGCGGTTTCCTGCTTTTAACTCAAGCTTTGCCCCAAATTCATTGTCAGGCTTAGCAGTCACAAAATTGATGGCACCAGAAAAACTGTTGCGCCCGTAAAGCGCACTTTGTGGACCTTTAACAACCTCAATACGTTCAAAGTCGATTTGGCTTAGGTTTAGAGCTGTGCTCGCCCCGATAAACACTCCATCAACGAAAACTGCAGTATTGTTTTCTTGGCCAACAGCGGTTTGCGCGACACCCCGAATAACAGGCGTCGGTACACTTGCACCGAACAAATCTAGGAAGGTTAAACCTGGTGTAAAGTCTGCGACATCACTCAAATCAGTTAAGCCAGCTTTCTCAATATCTGCTGCAGAAAATGCAGTGATAGCTAGAGGAACTTCAGCAAGGCTCTCTTCCACTTTACGAGACGTTACGACAACTGTCCCCAATCTCTTTGTATCGGCAACTTTCTCTTCCGCAACTTCACTAACTGTTTGCGCCATCGCACTACCGGCAAACACAGTACTCAGCAGCCCCAACAAAAATACATTCTTACGCATACGAACTCCTCCCAAATATCTTCAGTATTTCATTAGTCCGGACTTATTTTATTGGCTTTGAAATATCCGGCCCCTCATTAGATATACCATTACGTTATCGAAAAATGATATATCTAATTTCGGTTTTCCGTCATTTTATTATGACTATCCGTGTTTATTTGGAGGTTTAGCTACATATTAGAGCAATGAATGTCATAGCCATAATTGAAAGAGCCGCATAACAAATCTACTCAGCGCTTCCAATTTGAATTTCATCTAAGCGATATGGCGACCCCTTGGGCGTCGAAAATAATACCTCTCCCTTTTCCGTTGCGCCTGAAAATTCCACCCAAAGCGCATCAGGTAAGACTTGGTATTTCCATGACCAATTTAGTTCCACACCCTGTGTTGTAGACAAAACTTTGCAGGGTAGGCTTTCGCCGAGAAATCCATTCCCATCTCTCGTCCAGATGATATCACATGCGGCACCACTCGTTGCTTTTTCCAACTCAACGGGCTGCACTCCCAAAAAAGCATTCGCATTTTTTGCAAATGGGATTTTCGGCTCTAAGTCTTTAAACCTGCGCGGAGACATTTTTAAATGTTGACCGTTTTCTGTGACACTAACGGTCCAAACCAGAAATTCGGTTTTATCAAAATACCAATCTGGTGGACCACCATAACGAGTAGACCCTACAAGCACGGCATCACCAATTTGGGGCGCATCAATTTTCATGAAATACCTATTTACACGGCTATGCTTTTTATCGCCCTCAACACCTGCCGCTTCATCAGCTTGCATTTGTTGCAAACTATCAAATTCACCCGACATTAAATCCACGAGCCTACGCACATCACTATCTGTGACAGATCGGGCTACATGCTGAGGCTCTTCTGTACTATGGCGCGATCGCTCCTCCACATGAGCAGGGCTAGAGCAGGCTCCCACCAGCAGCATAGCAGACAGATTGAACGCGTATAATTTGAATAGCTTCGCCACGCAGTTCTTCCCCCTTTATCGCCCAAATCTACATCCCTCATACGTTTTGTATTTTGTATGTTGAAGGCCAAATTTTGCAGGTTAGATATATCAATACTGCATCATGCTGCGCACTTAACAATATATATTCGTAATAAAAATTAGAAAATACGTATTTAGACAAGCACAATACAGCACCTGCGACGGAAATTCCGTCACAAAATTCAAGTTCTTATATTTCAGAGAAGAAAAACAGACTAAAAACAAAAGCGTTTTCAGTAACTTGATTGGTCGGGACGGCAGGACTTGAACCTGCGACCCCTGGTCCCCCAGACCAGTGCGCTACCGGGCTGCGCCACGCCCCGACAATCAAGAAGATGCTTATAGGACAGCAAACGTCGACTTGCAATCAACTATTGTGGCCTTTTCAACCGGAATTTCCCTATAACTCCAGGCCATATAACAAAAGAAAACCCTGCAAATCTGAAAAGACTTACAGGGATAAATACTTTCATGCTTTAGATTTTATCCGCAGTCGTTACGAAGCTTTTCGAACTTCATCCAAGCGTGACTTTAATCCTGTTAGATCTTCCAGCAAGCGGTCTAAACGCTCTCTAGGAACCTCACTTTGTACCTCAGCAGCGGCTTTAAAAGCACCACCTTCAACAGCAGAACGCACGACATCTTGTAGATCTCTTACAGACTTACCCGCTACACTTGGTATCATAGTAACTTTTTCCTCATCCAGCAGCGAACGTACAGATGTAGACGCAAGATAACGCTGAGCACCTTTGATCGTCATGCCACGCTCATGTAGCAAAATTTGGATAGCCCGAATCGTCAACATATCTTCAGGACGGTAATATCTGCGCTTATCCGCCCTCTTCATTGGGGATATTTGAGAAAATTTCGTTTCCCAAAACCGCAGAACATGCGTCTTCAAACCAAGCTCTTTTGCAGCTTCACCAATAGAACGAAAAGCCTCAACTGACTTTGTTGGTTTTGATCGTCGGCGAATTTTCTGACTATCGTCTGAAGAAACATTCTCGTGTTGCAAAGTTTGGGCATCGTTCAGATCATCAAATATGATCTTCGCAGCAGAGGCGTTCATTACTTCTCCTTAGTAGCGAGCGATGCTTCCACACGGCTTCGCATCAGTGGCGAAGGTTTAAATGTGACTACGCGGCGCGCGGTTATAGGGGCCTCAGTTCCTGTTTTAGGATTACGCCCAACCCGCGCATTTTTGCGCCGTACGACAAAATTTCCAAAGCGAGCTAGCTTAACAGGATTATCCGCAACAAGTTCTTCACAGATCATTTCAAGCACCCGCTCAAGATAATCACTTGAATCTTGTCTCGTGAGGCCCACTTCTTGAACCAACGAATCGACTATATCAGCCCGTGTAATTGTTTTTTCAGACACGCTAGCAGCTCCCAATTAATGCCATACATTAACTCAAAAAGTTGCACTTGTTAAGAGTGTTTACACAAAATTATCAACGAATACATTCATTTACTGTTCGTTAATCAAAGTCTAAACAAAGCAGCTCCCCAAGATAGTCCTCCACCTATCGCTTCTATAAGCACTAATTCGCCTTTTTTAAGCTTACCAGATTTATGCAACTCACTTAAAGCAAGTGGCACAGAAGCAGCAGAGGTATTCCCATGGTTAGCAACTGTAGATACGATTCGATTTTCTTCAACACCTAGATTACGTGCGACCGCAGAAAGTATTCGCTGATTGGCTTGGTGCGGCACAAGCCAGTCTATATCACTAAGCTCTAAATCTGCTTCATCCACCACTGTACGCACGGATTCTGATATCTTATTGACGGCATGCTTAAATACTTGGTTTCCAACCATGCGCAAATGTCCAACGGTTTGTGTTGAAGATGGACCTCCATCAACATGCAGCAAATCAACATAACGGCCATCAGTACGCAAATGCGCACCTAACACACCGCTTCCATCTGCTTCAGCTTCCGTTTGACGCTCCAACACAATAGCGCCGCCGCCATCACCAAACAGCACACACGTACCACGGTCAGACCAATCGATAATACGCGAAAATGTTTCCGCGCCTATTACTAAAGCCCGTTTGAATTGTCCTCGCGCAAGGTAGTTATCTGCGGTTGCGAGCGCAAATACAAATCCCGAACACACCGCCTGCACATCAAATGCAGCACCATTCGTAATACCCAATTTAGCTTGAATAATCGATGCTGTAGCCGGAAATGTTTTATCTGGAGTGGCTGTCGCACAAATAATTAGATCGATGTCATCCGCTGTGACACCAGCATCTTCCATAGCCTTTTGTGCCGCCTTGACCCCTAAATCAGATGTAAGTTCACCATCCGCAGCGATATGACGGGACTTAATTCCGGTACGCTCAGTGATCCAGGTGTCATCTGTATCCACCATTTTTGATAAATCAGCATTTGTTAAAATGCGTTCGGGTAAATAGCCACCAATACCTGTGACAACGGAACGATACTCTGATTGAAGTGTGGTCAATGTTTACTCAGCCGCCTCAGTCGCACTCAAATTTTTCTTTTCAGTTGCTTCCACAACCAGCTTAAGCTGCGCAAGGCTGGGTTCAATGAACTCCGCAAAGTGACAGCTCCCCATATCTACCGCAACCCTTATCGCTTGCTCATAGCCATATGGATCCGTCCCACCATGACTTTTCACAACAATTCCTTTTAGCCCTAGAAATACAGCCCCATTCACTCGGCGAGGGTCAATTCTGTCTTTCAACCGCTTCAGCGCTGGTGTTGCAATCAAACCTCCAATCATCCCAAAGACACTTCCTTTAAGGTAAGTTTTGAGTAATTGAGCAATTAATCCCGCAGCACCTTCTGCAGTTTTCAATGCGACATTTCCAGTAAAACCATCGGTAACAATAACGTCAGCGCCACCAAATGAAATATCGTTTCCTTCTAAAAATCCAGTATAATTTATCGTGAGATCATCATGACTTAGCAAGGAAGCAGCGTAACGTAGCGTGTCATTTCCTTTCATGTCTTCCGAGCCAATATTTAATAGACCAATGCTTGGATTTTCCTTGTGGTGAACTGCCTTCGCAAAAGCCTCCCCCATAATAGCAAACTCAGCAAGTTGCTCCGCATCTGCGGTAATATCAGCTCCTAAATCAAGAACAGCACTCATACCTTTAGCTGTTGGCCAACTTGCACATAACGCGGGACGATGAATGCCCTCCATTGTTCGCAACAACAATTTTGCCATTGCCATCAACGCACCAGTATTACCAGCAGAGACAACCGCAGAAGCTTCACCTTTTTTAACTGCCTCAATCGCACCCCACATGGACGTGCCTTTACCTTGACGCACAGCTTGTGCGGGCTTGGCATCCATAGCAACGTTTTTTGCAGCGTGACGGATTTCAGTACGCTCTTTCGCAAACTGTGTTGCAGCCAACAAAGGTTTCAAAACAACTTCATCACCAAACACCAAAAAGCGTGTATTGGAATCAGTTTTCGCGTAGCGTTCAATTCCCGCAACAACCATGCGCGCGCCATCATCGCCGCCCATGCCGTCTATAGAAATGACCTGTATCTCAGTCATTCAATTCGCCTGTTTCACTTATACAATCCTCGACCTATTAACACGTCCGCACCAGTTAGCTAGTCTCAGAGCTTCCAAAGATAGAGTTCTTCCACAGATGGCCACTTAATTTCAGCAGTTAGCATGCTCTCTTCTTGTTGATTGTCAAAAAGTTCCGCAGCTTGATTTGCATAGTTGGCCAAAATTGGCGCGAATTTATCTGAAACATTCGTATTTCTAAGAATCGCTTGTGTCATGTCTGAATCATCATTTTTTGAAACAGCATTATCATATGCCTTAGCACGTCCGTAGAAAGACTCACCAATTACTCGAACTTTCTTTCCAACTTTCAAATCACCCGTTCCAATTTCACGCAAAGCATCATCAAATCCAGAAAACAATTCGTTGAATGTTTCTTGAGCTAACCCATTTCCCGCTTCACCCATCTCTCTTAAACGCCGAAATACTAACGCAGAGTGCAGAGCAACGACTTCAAATCTTCCCGCAAAGCTATCTTCAATTTTACCCTCACCAAAGAAACAAGGCTGCAAAGATTGCTCCATAATCGCCATGTGAAGCGCCTCAGGAATGTCTTTTGAACGTTTTTTTCCTAAAAATATCGATTTCAGCAGTCCCATTCGCTATACTCCGCTTGCCAAACAACACTCCCCAACTGTACCAACGTATTGACGAGTTGGAGACCTCAATATGGTGAAGTTTAAGATTATAATAGCCTGTGCCGCGATTCTTGCATTAAATGCATGCCAAGCGTCACGTAATTTCCACGGCTATTTACCAGACCAAGTTCAACCTTCAGAGATTGAACCTTCTGTTGATACACGGTCAACAGTAATTGCGCGTTTGGGCTCCCCATCCACAACCAGTATTTTTGATGACAACCTTTGGGTTTATATGTCATCAACTCAAGAACAACTCACCTACCATCGCGCAAAAGTTGTTCGACGTAATATCGTTGCCATTCAGTTTGATGAGCAAGATCAGGTTACTGACGTACTCACATATGATTTGAGTGATGGGAAAGTCATAGATTACGTGTCCCGTGAAACACCTACACGTGGCCGTCAGCTGGGCATTCTAGAGCAATTGTTCGGCACAATCGGAGCAGGACTCCCTGGTGGCCTAGGCCAACAACAAGAACGTGGGCCAGGCCAGTAAACATTGCTCACCTTTTGAAATTCATTTTAATTTGAATAAGGTCTGGATATTTGTTCAGACCTTTTTTCTTAGTTTATAAAAATCCAATTTAACCAAGCTCTTGGCTTGCAACCTGTAAAAATGTCATCCCTGAAAAAGCATTTTCACCGAGCTCACGGTTGACGGTTTCAATAAAAATTTTCTCAGCTTTTTCTTCATCGATACGCGTAAAGTTGCCTTCCAAATGAACACTTTCTCGGTGGGCAGCTCGTAATACAACATCTCTCACAATATGTGCTTTCTCTCGAAAATCCCATACACCTTTGCCATCGGCAACCAACATGCGAGCGTTAACATACAAGTAATTTACGAGCTTACGATCTTTGTCAAAAACTGGAAAAACCATCGCATTCAATTCGACAGAGCGATTGATTTCTTTCTCTTCTTTTTTATTTGCACTATCGCCTGCCGCATACGCAACACTGCCTAGACCTAAAGTCGAGATAGATAAACCAACAGCAATAATTGCTAGAATTTTTGAGGCTGAACGCTTTAAAAAAGACATAAATTTCTCCTGAATATCAGAACAATTCTAATGGAAAGAAGTTTCAACTCCATTAGGATTTGCTGCAATTTCAGGAAAACAAATAACAAAGCCGCCCCATAGTGCCTCTTTAAAAATGAGACCACCCTGAGTTATCTAACGGCACAATTTCACCATTGGACCGTCTCAACTCCACACCTTCACCATACTCCAACCCACCGATTCGTTTCGCTGTTAGACCATGCTGAAGGTTGGCCCTGAGTATGGCACCCTTTGCGCTTGGTGGTGCTGTGAATAGCGTCTGATAGTCATCTCCCCCAGTTATGAGGTCCAGATGGTTTGCGTCTGTTTCATTCAAGGCCAACTGCGCAGCTATACTCAACGGTATCTCATCAAAATCGATGACTGCTTTCAAATTGGATGCCTTTGCAATATGTCCAACATCCGCAATTAATCCATCCGAAACGTCTGCACTCGCATGCGCATTCTCTGATACTATTTGAGCAATCGCTCGATCGGGAACTTCCGGCACCCGATAGCGCCACGCTAGCAATGCAACATCTTCTGGACGACTAAGAGATAATTCTCCTCTAGCAGCCTTTAACCCCAGAAAGCCATCACCAATTGATCCTGTTACCCATATGTCATCCCCCTGCTGTCCGCCTGCTCGTCGGATGGGGCCATTCTGGGGGCAGTGAGCAAGGAGGGTGAGCCCTAGGACCAATGGACCTGATGTAGACGTAGTATCTCCCCCCATAAGAGAGATTCCCCAATGCTCCAAGTCAGCTTTCAATCCGTCCGCAAAAGCGCTTATTTGACAAACATCCCGCCCCTTTGTCCAACTCAAGGATAGGACAACCGCCCAAGGGGTTCCGCCTTTCGCCAAAGCATCGGAAATATTCACACGAAGTAATTTTTGAGCCACTGTTTCAAGCGGATCTTCACTTAAAAAATGGACACCCTCAACAAGCGTATCTGTTGTAATAATAAGTTGTCGGCCACTTGGTGGATTGAGTGCTGCAACATCATCTAAGAGACCAAATGCATCTGGAGATGTCGCAAGTGGTGCGAAATAAGACTTGATTAGATCAAACTCATTCATAGATCGCCCCTCTTATATATTACTCTAAGCACAACCCACTATGATTTATGCAGCAGATGCACCCCGAACATCCTCACGCACATTTTCAAGTAATGCATTGATAAAACGTGGCTCAGCGTCATCAAAGAATGCATGTGCGATAGACACATATTCATCCAGAATAATTTGCGCCGGCAGATCATCCCGTTTCATCAGCTCATACACACCCGCACGCAATATAGCTCGAGACGTTGCATCAAGTCGTTCTATTTTCCATCCGTCAGCAAGCCGCTTCACAATCGCCTGATTGATTTCAACTTGGATTTCGACAACACCTTCAACAAGGTCACGGAAGATTTCAGGGTCTGCTGCTTCGATAGGGTTTCCCTCATCATCAAGTCCGACACCATCTTCACAATAATCATCAATGACTGAATGCGCTGAACGTCCTGTTTGTTCAATTTGATAAAGCGCTTGAACACCTGCCAAACGCGCACCAGATCTGGCGAGCTTACGCAGTTTACGTTCCATATCTTTATCAACGGGTGGATTATTTGTCATTTATACATCCACATCAGAAAAGTGACGCGACAGGTTGACCATAGCCACACAGGCATCAACAATCTCTTGACCTTTATTCTTTTGCTTGCGGTCTGCACGCACCCAAGCTTGGTCTTTATTTTCAACCGTCAGAATACCAAATCCAATTGGTGTACCCAACAATGAAATATCCATCATCGCACGCGCACTCTCACCACACACATAATCATAGTGAGTTGTTTCACCGCGAATAACACACCCTAGTCCGATGTATCCATCAAACTCAGCCGCATCCATTGCCATGCGAATGGCAGCAGGAATTTCAAATGCACCCGGCACTTCAATCGTTTCATACGTTGCACCCGCGCGATCAAGTGCTTCTTCAACACCTGCTTCAAGCTCAAGTACGATTTTTTCGTAATAACGTGATGTCACAATCAAAATGTGAGGAGAAAATTCACTCATATCTATTCGTCTCCAGAAAACGGACGCCATCCCTCTACTGACAAACCATAGCCGTCAAGTCCCGGCAAGGTAGAAGGACCATGATTACTCATCAAAATCATCTTACGAACACCTAAATCTTTCAAAATATGTGCGCCGATACCATATTCACGCAATGGCGCGGATGGATCAGGCTTTCCATCATCAACACCGCCTAGTTGCGTTGCTAAGTCTGCTTTTACACCCATACGCACAAAAACAGCGACACCATTTTCTTCAGCTTCTGATAATGTGCGAATAGCGGACTGCACAGCATCTTGACGCCCATTTGCTTGACCAAGCACATCCGTCAGGAAATCCACACGGTGCACACGTACCAAAGTTGGTTCATCTCCAGAAATACGTCCCTTCACAAGGGCGACATGCTCTGTGTCATCAAGTTGATTTTTAAAGACGATAAGACGAAATTTTCCGCCATAGCTAGATTCAAAATCAGACTCGATACGGCGCTCTAAGAAACGATCTTCTCTGCGGCGATACGCGATCAGATCCGCGATAGTTCCCACCTTCAATCCGTGTAACTGAGCAAACGACACAAGCTCAGGCAATCGCGCCATTGAACCATCATCATTCATGATTTCACAAATCACACCTGCAGGATAAAGCCCAGCCAAGCGCGAAATATCAACAGCAGCTTCTGTATGTCCGGCACGCACGAGAACCCCACCATCACGGGCGATCAACGGAAATACATGTCCAGGAGACACAATGTCTTTGGGCCCCTTCGTAGGGTCTATTGCGACAGCTATGGTATGGGAGCGGTCGTGCGCAGATATACCTGTAGTCACGCCCTCTTTTGCCTCAATGGACACCGTGAAGGCAGTCTGCATACTTTCACGATTTTCACGTGCCATCATATCAAGATCAAGGCCACGTGCACGATCGCGGTTCATTGATAGACAAATGAGGCCGCGCCCGAACCGCGCCATAAAATTTACTTGGTCTGGCGTTGCAAACTGTGCTGGAATTATCAGATCGCCTTCATTTTCACGATCTTCAGCATCCACAAGGATATACATTTTCCCATTACGCGCATCTTCAATAATCTCTTCTATCGGAGAAATCGCGGTTGAAAAATCTTCAGACATTCATTTATTCCTTGTTCAACATACGGGCGACGTAGCGCGCGAGCATGTCAGCCTCCAGGTTCACTTTATGACCCGGTTTCATTTCACCAATTGTGGTCACTTCCCATGTGTGCGGGATAACAGCAACCTCAAACCAATTTATATTATTTTCTAGCCCAACAGCAGCCACTGTTAATGAGACACCATCAATCGCGATAGATCCCTTTTCAGCAACATATTTGCTCATACTATCGGGGATCGCAAAGCGGATACGTCTTGAGCCACCCTCTGGCGTAATCGAAACAACTTCACCCACGCAATCCACATGTCCAAAAACAAAATGACCGCCAAGCTTATCCCCCAGCTTGAGGCTCTGTTCTAAATTAACGTGTGTTCCACCACGCCACTGCCCCAACACTGTACGATCTAGCGTTTCTTGCACAGCTTCAACGTCAAACCAGCATCCTTTGTCATTTTGATCAAAGCCAATCACTGTAAGGCACACACCGGAATGCATTATGGATGCACCCATTTCAATGTCATCGACTGAATAGGAACTCTCTACACGAAAGCGCCGCACCCCGTTTTCATCTTTGACATCCGCTATACGGCCTAGGTCAGTTACGAGACCTGTAAACATTGGAAGAGACTTTCTACTCGGTTCAAACATCGGATCATTTATGATCTGCGTTTCATTTAAGTGCTGATAGATGGATTGTCCAATTGATCCACTCAAATGATTTTATTCGGGGATACGCGTGAAACTTTCCCACACATCATTTCCGCTTGTTTCAAGGCGGGTGCGTTGCCATCCTGTAGCGTCACCAAGCCTTTCTATGCCCAATGATGCAAGGCAGGCTATGCCATCTCCACCAATTACAATAGGCGCACGAAACCACTCAATGCGATCAACAAGATTGGCTTTTAGGAAAGATGCAGCCAATTTTCCGCCGCCTTCCAAAAAGACTGTTTCAATGCCCTCATCCATACATCTTGCAAGCAATGCCCGAATAGAAATGCCACCAATTGGCGCGATGGCGAGGCTCCACACCTCAACACCTTGATCTAAAAAGGGGTATTCTGCCTTTTCTTCGAGGTTCATTCCGCACGCAATAATTGTTCGGTATTCCCGTGCCGTCTGAACAAGCTTGTGGGTTAGTGGCATACGCAGACTACTATCTACGACCATGCGTATGGGCTGCTTATTGCTCGGCGGAGACATGCGCACATTGAGCATCGGATCATCTGCAAGCGCGGTTCCTGATCCAACGAGCACAACATCATGAGCAGCACGCAAATGATGCACCTGCGCGCGCGACTCAGATCCTGTTATCCACTGACTTTGACCTGTTGAAGTTGCAATACGGCCATCAAGGGAGGTTGCAAGTTTCAGCGTGACTTTGGGAAACGTCGCGTCACTCATTCTTTATCAGCTTCACCCAACTCGGCCATGTGTTTTTCAATAAAACGCGCAAAGTCTGACGGGTTTTTAAAGTCACGATAAACGGAAGCATAGCGCACATATCCAACAGGGTCGAGTGTGGATAGCGCTTCCATAACTAAGCCACCAACTTCTGAAGATGTGATCTCGTCTTCAGACGAACTTTCAAGGCGGCGAATAATACCTGAAATCATTTGTTCAATCTGCTCTTCATCAACAGGGCGTTTTTGAAGTGCTATCTTTACCGAGCGCGCAAGTTTTTCGCGATCAAACAAGACACGTTTTCCATCGCGTTTGACTACCATAAGATCACGCAATTGAACGCGCTCAAATGTCGTAAAACGTGCGCCACAAGTTTGACACCCGCGACGACGACGCACAGCGGTGTCTTCTTCCGCAGATCGACTATCACGTACGACAGTATCACTCGACTGGCAGAAAGGACAACGCATGTGCATTCACTCCGATTGAAAGGACATCTCGAAAATATTCCGAGATGTCTGATTAGTTGCGACTAAAGCGCCTTACCTGCGATTGGCCCTTGGTAAATTGGGAAACGTTCTGTCATCGCGATAACTTCGCTTTTAACACGTTGTTCAATAGCAGATGAGTCTTTGCCAGATGCAACTGCATCGACAATTTCAACAATCCAGCGGCCAACTTGCGTAAACTCTTCAACACCAAAACCACGGGATGTTGCAGCTGGTGAACCTACGCGAATTCCAGATGTTACCATCGGAGGAGCTGGATCAAAAGGAACACCGTTTTTGTTACATGTGATAAACGCACGCTCTAGCGCTTCTTCAGTATCTTTTCCGTTCACGCCTTTCGGGCGCAAATCAACCAGCACGACGTGTGTGTCTGTTCCGCCAGACACGATATCCAAACCGCCTTCTTTAAGCGCGGCTGCCATAGCTTGGGCGTTGGCGATAACTTGCTTAGCGTATGATTTAAAATCTGGTGTCAGGGCTTCACCAAATGCAACGGCTTTACCGGCAATCGCATGCATTAATGGACCGCCTTGAATACCCGGGAAGATTGCTGAGTTCACTTTTTTCGCAATATCCGCATTATTGGTCAGGATCATACCGCCACGTGGACCACGTAGTGTCTTGTGAGTTGTTGTTGTTGCAACATCTGCATATTCAAGAGGGTTCGGGTGTTCACCTGCAGCAACCAACCCCGCGAAGTGGGCCATATCGACCATAAAGAACGCACCGACTTTATCAGCGATTGCACGAAATTTTGCAAAATCGATCTGACGCGGATAAGCAGAACCACCAGCAATAATAAGTTGCGGCTTGTGCTCAAGTGCAAGCTTTTCAACTTCATCAAAATCAATCAAGTGATTATCTTCACGCACACCATACTGAACAGCGTTGAACCACTTACCAGACTGGTTAGGTTTAGCACCGTGTGTTAGGTGCCCACCAGCAGCTAAGCTCATACCGAGGATTGTGTCACCCGGCTTAATCAATGCTTGGAATACACCTTGGTTTGCTTGAGAACCGGATGATGGTTGAACGTTCGCAAATTCACAATTGAAAAGCTTTTTAGCACGATCAATAGCAAATGTTTCTGCCACATCAACAAATTCACAGCCGCCATAATAACGACGTCCCGGATAGCCTTCTGCATATTTATTGGTCAGCACTGACCCTTGTGCTTCCAAAACCGCGCGCGATGTAATGTTTTCTGACGCAATCAACTCAATTTGCTGTGTTTGACGACCAAATTCGTCGTTAATAGACGCAAATACATCAGGATCAGTGTCTTTAAGTGTTTTTGTAAACAAGCCTTGAGCAGACGAGGTCATAGGATTCTCCAAACTATGAGGAACATTTGTTGGTGATCAGGTAAGCCCTTGCGCGCAAAATGGCAAGTTTCGACATAAAACCAATTTTATTTTACGAATTAGCAAAATAAAACTCGATTTACTTGGACTTTATCAGCTATTAGTACGGCTATTACTTGATAGAATCTATTATCCTTAACAGTGAAACACTAAATTCACCACTTGTGAGTGTCTTTCTGGAAAGAACACATGACCGAAGAAATAAAAAACAACTCCCTCTCCGCTAACGAAATCATGCGAATGACATCAACAATAGTGTCATCGTTTGTATCCAATAATCCAGTGCCTACCGATAACTTGTCTGATGTCATTCGATCAGTACACAAAACAGTTTCTAACCTATCTGAGCCATCAGAAACTAAAGTGGATGAACGCCCAAAACCTGCTATTCCTATCGGGAAGTCAGTAACAGAAGAGTATATTATCTGTTTAGAAGATGGTAAGAAGCTCAAAATGCTTAAGCGTTACTTGCGCTCTCGTTACGATCTATCCCCTGATGAATATCGTCGTCGCTGGTCGTTGCCTGCAGATTACCCAATGGTCGCACCTAGCTATACCGCGCGCCGTTCAGAATTTGCAAAAAAAATAGGACTAGGAAAAAGCAGCGGTAAGTAAAAGCATCAATCAACGCTGACCATTCAAAGGCTGGTCAGCGTTTGTATTCTAACTCAATAAGCAATTCATCCCTCAATTGAATTACACAATAATACCACGTCGTGTATCATTTTGTTGAGAGGTTGAGGCCGCTTCCGGATTTCTACTAGACGCCTCAAGCTTTCGGCGCACATACCCCAACTTATTGCGAGCAATATGAACTATCTCGCTTTCAGGAGAGCTTGATGGTGCAATAAAGGATACTTCTAAACCATCACGCGCATCAACGGCACGCACTTCCATAGTGTTGCCAATCCGATTAAATTCTAAATATATCTGACTTGAATCGCTCATAGAAGAATAATAGCGCTAACTATCTAGAACGACAATCAGCACTATATTTTATCCTAAGTACGAAATTTAAGATGCGCGCTCTAACCCTAATTGCGCCCAGATAGCCAATAACGCAGAGACAAGCTCATCCATCATTTCTTCAGTGTGATTAGGCGATGGCGTAAAACGTAGACGCTCTGTTCCCTTCGGAACTGTTGGGTAGTTGATGGGCTGAACGTAAATACCAAAATCATGCAACAACGTATCAGACAACGCTTTGCAACGCTCAGGATCAGCTACAAGTAATGGCACAATGTGAGTTTCAGACTCCATCAACGGCAAGTTTGCATCTTTGAACTTTTGTTTAAGCATAGCTGCCGCTGCTTGATGGCGGCGGCGAAGGTCACGACCTGCATCGGTGCGAAGCTTCCGAATTGACGTTAGCGCCCCAGCAGCAAGAACAGGACATGTTGATGTTGTAAAGATAAAGCCAGGTGCCATAGAGCGGATTGCGTCGATCACAGCCGTTTTACCTGTGATATATCCACCCATCACTCCGAACCCTTTGGCCAAAGTGCCTTCAATAATATCGATACGGTGTGCGAGACTATCTCTTTCAGAAACACCGCCGCCTTGCTCGCCATACAAGCCAACGGCATGCACTTCATCAATATAAGTTAGTGCGCCAAACTCATCAGCTAGGTCACAAATTTCTTCGATCGGCGCAACATCACCATCCATTGAATAAACGCTCTCGAAAGCGATCAGTTTTGGCGCATCAGCAGGATCATTTTCAATAAGAGAGCGCAAATGCGCAACATCATTATGACGAAATACACGGCGTGCACAGGACGAACGACGGATGCCTTCGATCATTGATGCATGATTTAAAGCATCAGAATAAATAATTACATCAGGAAGGATTTTTGCAATCGTCGAAAGTGTTGCTTCATTGGACACATATCCAGACGTAAACAACAAAGCACCTTCTTTACCGTGCAGATCTGCAAGTTCTTTTTCAAGATCCACATGATATCGTGTCGTACCGGAAATATTGCGTGTTCCACCCGATCCAGCACCAAAACTATCGATAGCTTCATGCATGCCGTCTAACACGTCAGAATCTTGGCCCATTCCCAAGTAATCATTCGAACACCAAACAATCACATCTTGCTCGCGCCCGTCTTCATAACGAGCGGCAGCTCTTGGAAACTCTCCACGATGACGTTTCAAATCAATAAAGACGCGGTAGCGACCTTCAGATTTGATTGAATTTAGAGCATCCTCAAAAGCTTGCAGGTGTCTCATTATTTTCTGCGCTCCTTATCTGGTGCGTCATTTATCAAGCACACCATTTTCAAGCAGAATCCGGTTTTTAGTGCATCTATTGTTTACATAATGATTAGCGCTATCCCCCACAAAAGGGAACTGCACAATCGTCGCAGTGCGGCAGCTTTACGCAGATAAGATATATTTTTAGCAGATTAAAGGTGCCATGCGAATTTTATCTTACCAAATTAAGAACACACATGAACGGAAAATCCTCACCTTCCCCGACTTAATTTCTACACTGATCAATAAACTTCGAGCTTCAAAAATATATAGACGGAGGATACGCGAGACAAAAAAAGGGGCGCGATACTTACGTACCACTCCCCTTTTTCACAGGTGCCCCACGAACCAAAAATTTGGTTCAACGCCCGCTTATTTTGTTCACGTCTACTCGATTAGAGACGGTAACGGATTTGATCTGACCAGAAACGCTCCAAGCGTGACATTGTCTTGTTCATGTGTTGAAGGTCTTCGTTACGCACAGACGCTGTAGGCTCCAAAGCATTCGCTTGACGATCGAACAATTGTGCAACTTTGCTACGAACATCCAAACCGCTTGGCGTTAATTTCAGAAGGACTGTACGACGGTCATCATCTGAGCGCGCTTGCTCGAGATATCCACCTTCTTGGAGTTTCTTTACATTGTACGACATTGACGTACCTGCAAAAGCACCACGTGCACGCAATGTGCTTGCAGGTGTTTCTTTTTCACCGATTTCATAAAGAAGAAGAGCTTGGACACCTGTAAGATAACGCTCACCAGAACGCTCCAAATTGTCCTTCACTACGTCGTGCAAACGACGGTGCGCTTGCTCTAATAGAGACAAAGAATTTAAAAAAGAATATTCAATAGTATCGTTCGCATCCATTTTAGATGCGTTTGCTTCAATCATCATCACCATCACCACTATACATTTTGTTATTATTGGCTGGGTACGAAACTAACCAAATGAATCTAACAAAATGCTAATGCTAAACAACGAATCACAAATTATTTTGAATTTTTGTCAATTTAATTCCGAGAAAATCCCAATATATTTCATATAAAACTGAGATTTCTCCGTGCCTATAAAAAATCGGCGTCACTTACACATTCTATAGAAAAGTAAGTTCACCACTCTCCAACGGCGCAAACATAGCATCCAGGTCAGAACCTTTAACCTCTGACAAATTAGCGGGCTGCCATTCAGGTGCATTGTCTTTATCTATTACGACAGCACGTACACCTTCGGCAAAATCATGACGTTTTACAGACCGATTTGCTAAACGAAATTCCATCGCCATCACATCTCTGAATGTGCTCAGCTTAGCTCCTTCTTTGAGTTGGCGATGCGTCACCTTCATGGAAAAAGGACATTTAGCTTTCATAATGGAGAGCTGTTGCAAGGCCCACTCGCTTGAGTTTTCTTCTAAAGCTTGAAAAATTTCTTCTACGCTATCTTTCTCGAAACAAGAATTAATAACGTCTATCTGTTTAATGAAGGAGCCATATTCCTCCCATTCCATCGCCTCAAGTATATCCAGATCTCCCCGCAAAACCATCTCTTTGATTGTGGGTAATACATTAGATTCTACAAAGTGCGTTGCAATCCCAGCAGCTGCAACATCTCCACCTTTTAATCGAGCCCCCGTTAAACCAAGCCATTGGCCAAGACCGCCACCTAAGCGCGGCAAAAACCAGCCGCCACCAACGTCAGGGAAAAGACCGATGCCTGTTTCTGGCATCGCAAAAACCGTATTTTCAGTCGCGATAGAATGACTTCCATGAATACTAAGGCCTACGCCGCCGCCCATAGTAAGCCCGTCCATAAAGGTAACAACCGGCTTGGGATATTCAAACAGCTGCACATTCATACGGTATTCTGTTTCAAAGAAGTGACGCACCTCAATGCCGTCCCCTTGCCCTGAAACAGCCATGGGTTTGATATCACCGCCCGCACAAAAACCACGTGTACATTCCGCGTGATCAATTACAACGAGCTTTACACTATCGTTGCTCCGCCACTCAGCGAGTGCATTAGAAATATGGGTGCACATCTGCGTATTGAGAGCATGCAGGGCTTTGGGGCGATTTAACGTGATACGGCCAACAGGTCCGCTAATATTGGCAACAACATCTGACATACTTAAATCTCGCTATACAATCGCCAGCTTGTGGCAACCTATTGTCGGCGACCGACCCACCCCTATGCCTAGGCCACAGGTATAGAAATGGCAATCTTTAGGTTTTAGTCGTCAAATATAGAACGGCGCGTGGGACGCAATAAGAAAATTGCTGCAATACCTACGATAAATTCAAACATTACCTCAAACGAGATTATCCACACTGGAAGGACATGCTCAGCTAAGGCCAATGTATACAAGCCTAATGCAAAATGCAGAAAAAACAGGATAAAGAACCATTGCAACCGGTTCATAAATATAAAAGCGCCTACAGTGAGTGCCAATATCAAAAATGCAAATTGAATTACATCAAGGACAATAACAGTTTTATCTGCACCATCAGCGATAGGCCCCGATAGTAGTGCCAAACTCGCGACGACATTACCGCCCGCAAACACAAGCAATAGTCCAAATAGTATCGTTCCACGAAGTACTCGACTAACAGCGACCAGAAGGCTAGCCACAGCTATCGCGGATATTACTCCAAATAGCCCGCCAAAAACCAACAGAGTGTCAGCACCAGTCAGAGCAATTTCAAAACGTGAATACATCGCAAACTCTACTCAAAAATCTACTGACAGCAGTCAATTAATATTGACACCCTCATGTCTCTTCATACAAATTTTCAACGTGGCATTAACCAACGACCTAAAAATTACTTAAAAACAACAAGAGCTGTACACATATAGCAAGCACCCCCTAATACTAAATATCCAGTGTTTTTCAACTACTACTGCGCAAACTTAATGTATTCCATCAATTAATGCCGCAATATTGTTCACACTCGCATAATTAACCAAAAAAAATTTTACTTCATGATTCATTCCCCCTCGACTGAACTTACGCAAGTCAGAATACGTAGCGTAAGAGCTGATGAAATAGACACTCTCCAGCATATCGATTTGAAGTCCTCAGAACTTTTCAAAGGCACTGGCCTAATAGATTTTGGAGATAATTCCGCTCAGCTTCTACCCATTCCTGAAGCACGCCTAAGAAACGGATTGGGAGATAGTTTATTATGGGTCGCAACAACGGATCGCGATATACCAATTGGGTTTGTTCTGTGCGCACATAAGCAAAATAGTCTATATCTTGATCAAGTATCGGTTCTTCCAGAGTTTGGACGCCAAGGAATTGGCAGACGTTTGGTGCAAGTGGCCATAGAAGAAACACGTCTACAAGGGTATGACTATATCAGCCTCTCAACTTTTAGAGATATTCCATGGAATGGAAAATTTTATCGGAGTATGGGTTTCAAAGAAATTCCAAATCGTAAACTTCTAGACTGGCAATTAGAATTGACTCAGCTTCAACGTGCCACAATGGACATTTCTAAACGTTGCTTCATGAAGAAGTCTGTGAAACGACTATTCTTCTAAGATATTAGCTTAAACGACACCATTATTGACTAGAAAGGTCCCCCTTCTATGGCCTTCCCCGCTACCCGTTTGCGACGCACACGACAATCAGATTGGGTACGCCGCTTAACGCGCGAAACCAGACCCACTGTAGATGACCTTGTATGGTCGATGATTATACATGATGGAACGGATGCGCGTATTCCAATTACGGCCATGCCTGGAATTGATCGTTTAAATATTGATGAGGCGGCTAAAGCTGCAAAGCGTGCGCAAGAATTGGGTATCCCAGCGATTGCTATCTTTCCTAATATTAACCCATCCAAGAAAGATGAGGAGGGAAGCGAAGCACTTAATCCAAAGGGGTTAATTCCTGAAGTTATTCGCGCTATGAAAGCAGCTGCGCCAGATGTGGGCATAATTTGCGATGTTGCATTGGACCCTTTCACTTCACATGGCCATGATGGATTAATTGATGGCAATGGCTATGTGCTAAACGATGAAACCAGCAAATTACTTGTTGCTCAAGCAATTGTGCAGGCCCAAGCGGGCGCTGATATCGTCGCCCCTTCAGATATGATGGATGGGCGCGTGGGTGCGATACGAACAGGGTTGGAATCGGCCGGCCACACAAATACGCTTATTCTTTCTTACGCTGCAAAATATGCCTCCGCTTTTTACGGCCCTTATCGTGAAGCGGTTGGTTCGGCTGCACTACTAAAAAGCGATAAAAAAACGTATCAAATGGACTTTGGAAACACCCAAGAAGCTATTCGCGAAGTGGCGATGGATATTGAGGAAGGCGCAGACATGGTTATGGTCAAGCCCGGCTTACCCTATCTAGATATTGTTCAGCGTGTATCGCGTGAATTGCATGTGCCGACTTTAGCCTTCCATGTTTCAGGTGAATATGCGGCAATTCAAGCCTCAGCTCAACGCGGATGGATTGATGAAGAGCGTGCAATTGTAGAAATTATTGGCGCATTTAAACGCGCTGGTGCTTCTGGTGTCGTGACATATAATGCCGATAAATTAGCGCAACTTTTAAGCTAGTTGCGCATTTATACTGTTCTGCCTTTATAGGAATTTCCCCATGTTTACAGTGCATCACCTCAACAACTCACGCTCACAGCGCGTATTGTGGCTTCTTGAAGAACTGGAATTTACTTACCAGATCAAGTTTTACCAACGTGATGCCAAAACGATGTTGGCACCACCTGAACTGAAAAAAGTGCACCCACTGGGTAAATCTCCTGTATTGCAGGATAATGATTACACCATCGCAGAAACAGGGGCTATCTTCAGCTATCTGCTCGCCAAATACGGAACCGGCCCACTCTCTCCTTCTTTCGACACCAAAGACGGTATCGCGCTTCAGCATTGGCTCCATTATGCTGAAGGCTCCGCAATGCCTCCCTTACTTATGAAACTTGTATTCGACCGCATGCCTTCGAATACGAATTTTTTAATGCGCCCACTCGTCAAACAGGTATGCCAGAAAGCAATGACTGCATTTGTGCAACCTCGCCTTCAAGAACATATAGATTACTGGGAAAAGTCCCTTTCAAAAACGGGTTGGTTTGCCGGCAATAAATTTACAGCTGCAGACATGATAATGAGTTTCCCGCTAGAAGCGGCTGCTTCACGCGCGGGTGCTGATAAAAGCGAAATCATCATGGATTTCCTTTCACGTATTCATGCACGTCCAGCCTATCAGACGGCATTGGCTAAAGGCGGAGAGTATGCGTATGCGAAGGTGCAAGCGCCACACTCAGAGAGCTAAAGTCTAAATCTTCTCCACAAGACACGCAAATATCTGCACGAGGCAAATGCCTCTGCAGGTATAAAAGGTATTGCCGCGAAGGGCG